>DEAW01000203.1 GCA_002348315.1 Planctomycetaceae bacterium UBA2972
TTGTAATTCGTATTGTGCCTCAGTCACCGCAACCTTTGATTCGGCGATGATGGCTGCTAGTTTTAACTCATTGCTATCGGCCGAATTCTGGATAAATTCGGCAATCGTGGCTTTGAGGCGAGCCTTGACTGAGACTAATTTCTCTTTCGCAAGTTGAACTTTAGTGTTTGCAAGCTCAACTTGGTTTTTTGCATGGCGTAAACGTCTCTGGAGTGTATCAATGGATTCTTCTAAAGCCTCGATTTTGAGTTCGTGGAACTCGGCCGTGCCTGAATGTACCCAAAGGGCGAATTTTCCATCCTGTCGCTCTAGGGGCAATTCGTACTCCAGAGTACGCTCGCCATTGAGGTCTATCGTCAATGCCGACCCAATCACCGTCACGTCGAGCGTAATGAGTTCACCAACCTTTAATTCGGTGTCGATGATTCCGTTATTGGGATAAGTCTGTTTACCGCCAATTCGATGAAACGCCTGAACTGTCTGTCTGGCATCGCCCGTACTGGTATACACGTCCTGGGAGGTCCCGGTGCCGATGAAATCATAGCTGAACCCGATGGAACGGAATCTCCCTTCCTGCAGTGGCCGGTACTTCAAATGAACAGTGAAATCCCTGGGGTGAGTTTCTTTAGTGACCATCGTCGCGAAACTCGTTGGTTGCTTTACGGATAAATGGCCATCTTCGTATGTCCACGCCCCTTTTAGCCTCTTCCAGATGTCGGGTTGGGCTGTCTCGAAATTGTCGTGCAGAAAGACCTTAGGGGTATCGCCTTCTTTATCTGTTTGTGTTTGATAGTCGTTTAGTTTCTTCTGTAATCCATCGCGTTCAAGTTGTGTCTCATTTAAATGAGCCTCCGCCGCGACGACTTCTTTAGTGGCCTTAGCGATGAGTGTCTCGCGAACACCCTGACGGAGAATGGGATACCACGCTTCAGCCGGCAGGGCGACAGGGGTGATTTCGATCGCTGGTCCCCCTAACGCTTTGGGAACGCCAGGCAGCAATACTTTAGACTCATCAGGAAACCGATCATCTCCACGGTTGAACCGGTAGGTTGGCCGCTCGGGTTCCAAATCAAAGGAGACGGCAAGACCGTCCTCAGGATACTCTCCGAGAGTCGGGTCCTTCCCGTTTCCCGCTAACAGGGATACAGGATCATAGCGTACATATTGAGGCTCAAAAAATGCGCGGAACTGATAATACTCTTCCTGAGTGATTGGGTCATACTTATGGTCATGGCATCGAGCACAACGGAAGGTCAGACCCAAAAAGGCCTCACTCGTCTTTTCTACGGTATCGAACATGCGGACATTGCGGTCAAATTTGTACCAATTTCGACCAAGGTATCCAGTTGCGACGACGGTGTTAGGATCAGCCCCGGCGATTTCATCAGCCGCTAACATCTCGCGAACCATCTGATCATAGCCTTTGTTGTCGTTTAGTGAATTCACGATCCAGTCCCGCCAACGCCATATATGACGTTGACTATAACGATTCTCATTGATAGCTCGACTGCCGTACCAATCGCTATATCGCCAGATATCCATCCAGTGTCTTCCCCATCGTTCACCGTATTGGGGAGAATCGAGCAAGGAATCGACAATGGTTTCGTAAGCCCGGCTATTGTCGTTGGCCTGGAATTCAAGTAGTTGACGGCGAGTGGGGGGCAAACCTGTAAGATCAAGGTAGACTCTCCGTAACCATTCGGACTTCGTTGATTCGTCGACGTGTCCCAATTTAAGTGACTGGCGTTTTGATTGGATGAAATAGTCAATGGGATTTACGCCCCAGTTATTGCGGGCTAGTGCTGGAAGGTCGGGACGCTTAACGGGCTGATATGACCACCAGCTACGCGGATCCTGTTGTGGATCCTCGCTGTCTGGAATATTGGCTCCTTGTTCGATCCATCTCTGGACTAGCCTAATTTCATCGGCGGTAAGTGGAGATCCTTCACCTTCCGGAGGCATTTGGAAACCCGCGTCACCAGTTAAAACATCGATAAGTAAGCCCGGTTCTGCGGGGTCACTAGAGATAGGTGAGCCTGAATCTCCACCGATTAAAAGAGCTGAACCGGTATCGAGTCTCAAGTTACCTTGTTGTTTCAAAGCACCATGGCAAGCGTAACACTTATGTTCGAGAAGTGGTTTGATATCAGTTAGATAATCCACCCGGTCAGCGGCCTGTGACACATGTGTCAACAGGAAGAGGATGAGAAAACTACGGAGAACGAACCGCATGGACAATGCCTATAGGTAGGAAGGGTGATACGAGCCACTTCTATTATAGGGAAGGAATCCCCTATGGTGACAGTGATTTCAAACGCGATGGTGCTCTCGCGATATGAATGTTTGTCTGTTTGCTATATTGTATTGCAGCACGGATTGCTTGCTTCAAGAAGTACCTTGCAGAAACTGAGAACATGAAAACATTGATGGCCGAGCAGGCGAAGCGTTTCGAACTTCCACATGCTTTGAGTGTTGTTGCATGGGTATGCCTGTGTTCTGTTAACGTCGCGCAGGAAACCGACAGTACGTTCGATGGTTCGAATTGGATGGCTCAGGTCAATGATAAAATCAGTTTGGGTCAAATAACAATGCCCGGCACGCATAATAGTGGAGCGTTGCTTGAACCAATCACTGGGACCGCGGCCTGTCAAACCCTATCGATCCAAGAGCAATTGGAAGCAGGTGTACGATTCTTTGATCTTCGTTGTCGACATGAAAATGACGTTTTCACAATTTACCATGGACCGGTTTTCCAAAAACAAACATTGGATGACGTCCTGAACGAAATGAAGAGGTTTCTCGAACAAAACACGAAAGAAGTGCTGCTTGTAAGTTTGAAACAGGAAAACAGCCCGCGTAATATCAGTCGCACCTTCGAGGATACCGTCCGGTCTTATGTGAATCGTGATAAATCGTTGTGGCATTTAGGGCAGGACATACCAAAGATCGGAGATGTGCGTGGCAAGTTGGTAATGCTAAGACGGTTTATAACCCAAAAGGCGTTAGGAATAGATGCAACAAACTGGGGGCATTCAGGGTTCTATCAGGGTCGTCAACTATTCATTCAGGATCGATTTGAATTACCCAACGACAAAGTGAAATGGAATCTAATAATCCGAGCCATGGAGCATGCGATCGAGAACTCCGACCAGGAGGTGATTCAGTTAAACTTCACCTCCGGATATGTGAAGAGTTTTCCTGGTATTCCAAATATCACCAAAATCAGTGAACCGATTAATCAACAACTGCTAATGCATTTAAAATCATTAAAACCTTGTCGACTTGGTTGCATCGTGACGGACTTTACGACTACTGAAATCTGCAAATCCATTTATCAACTAAATTTTCCGAGAGCCAAATGACATGACCATACGACTCACGACTACTTTTATGTTCTTTAGTATCTTCTCCGCTGGAATTTCAGTCGTCGCTGAGGAGAGGGCGGAGCTAGCGTTCGAAGAGACTTCGCGCTTTGGCGCAGCCAAAGCTGTTCAGGCAAGTGTTGCCACTTTAGAGCATGTATACGCGATTGATAGTCGCAGCATTGCAAAATATGATCGCCGTACTAGAGAATTACTTGGCGAAAGTACAGGTGCCGCGATTCATTTAAACAGTGGGTTTATCTGGCGCGGAAAAATACTTTGTGCTCATTCGAATTACCCTAGTCTGCCTGAACAAAGTCAAGTCATGGCACTCGATCCCAACACGATGAAGTTATCGCCGTGGAAAGACTTTGGAGATTACGGTGGCAGTCTTACGTGGATTGTAAGGCGAGGCAATCGATGGTTGTGTAACTTTGCAAAGTATGGGGAAGTTAATTCGGATACGTTTCTGGTTGAATTCGATAATGGCTTCAACGAAATTCAACGATGGAACTATCCCTCGGAAGTGATATCAAATCTAGGGAAATATAGTTTGTCCGGGGGCGTCTGGTACCGGGGGCAATTATTAGTGACTGGACATGACGAGCAGGAAACCTATGTGTTGGAGATTCCTAAGGATGGCATATTATTGAAATATGTTGCAACGGTTGGCATCCCGTTTACCGGCCAGGGGTTTGCTGTAGACAAGCGGCGTCATGGTTTAGTTGGGATTAGCCGAGCCGAACGTCAGATTATTTTCATTCAGGAAATAAAGTAGCATCGGGATCATTTCTGGAATTGAAATGAATAGAGATCCGCGTCTTTCAGCACAAATCTGATTCTTACTGGCGTTCCCGCCAGGGCTTTCAGCTTATCGGCGTCCCAGGGTACGATTTGGTCTAGGCTGTTGCCGATTAATTCAATAGAGTCGTTGATGGTAAATCCTTCGATCGGTTTTTTATCGGTATCCAATAATTCAATAGTCAACGACCCGGCAGCGGAGGTGGCATAATTGACCGATAGCTTGTTACCGTCAAATACTAATGGCCTGGTGATACACTCTCCTCCGCCAAACTTTGCCTGTAGAGAAACAAATCCATCCGGCCGAATACTATAGCGTTGGGACTGCGATTGGTATTCCTGCCAATAGCTTTGACTGACAAGAAATGATATTTCTGTGCTCCCATGTTCGTTTGTCGTTGGGAACAGACCATAGCTTTGATAGTTGTCACCATACATCCATCCTGATAGGTCCCCGGTATCTTGTCGTTGAGGCCGAATGAAAGCCTCGTTCCAACGCCGAAACTGGACACCATCCCGGCTCGACATAAAGAGTCCATCGGTTAAGTCGGAAGCGACACGAGCATAGGCATCACCGAGTAGTTTCCTCAGTCCGGCTGGTGGCAAGCTGGCAATTTGAGGAGTTATTTTGCGAGCCTGATACCTGGTGGGGAATCCAAATAGGATGTGTGGTGCACGAAAATATGGAAGGATTCCATTTGTATACATTTGCTGTGGGGGAGAGTCACCATAGGTAAGAATTGCAGGTTCGGTCCAGTTAATGAGGTCATCGGAATAGGCCACATCGATACTGCGAAGACGATCTCGTACTGTGCGGAAATAGAGCGTATATTGCTTTCGTGTCTCGTCCCAAAATACTGTATTCATCGAGTCGAGTGCTCCTTCGGTGAAGATAGGTTCGTCACGTTTGGTCCAATGAATTGCATCGGGTGAAGTGAAGAGGTGTAGACCTACACGATGATTTCCACCGACGGCCTTGAAGCGTTCTTCCGGCCTGGTGTTGGGATTAGTATCGTCAAACGGAACAAAGGTACCCGTATAGGGGCTGCCTGGCCAGACGATGTTATTTGATGTTGGGGTTTCCAGTTTATCGCGGTCTTTGCCACGCCATTGATGCAGATGCAGTATTGGTCGCTCCCAATGGATTCCGTCGCTGCTTTCTGCATAACAAACGACTGGGCTGTTTGCCATTAACAACTTGCCACTCTCCCAGGTCATTCGATGGCCTCGATAGATCATACGGTAGAGCGTTCCGTCATACATGACGGTTGGATAACCGGAGGTGTTACCTTCCCACGGTTGATCATATTTCATAGCTACTTCCCGGACTTGTGGTTTATGCAGTTGTAGGGAAACGTCGCGTGAAAGGGTATCGATAAGGTAGTCATCAACGAAGAGTTCACGTCGTGCACCAATATCAATAGGTTCAGACTGAGCCTGTGCAGCGGCGGTGAATAATAACAGGGCGATAGCAAGCAGTTGGATTCGTCGAGGTATCAAGGTCATTGAACTCCGTATAGTTGGTATTCGCAAGTCATGTGAATTTTATCGCAATTCGCCCTTTCTTGTTGGCCGAAGAACTAAATATTGGGGAAGTCTGAAGGAGACATGTTAAAATCAGTTTATGGCAGAGCAATTAATTCAGCGTCGTGGTTTCATGCAAATTGGGGCATTGGGTTTAGGGGGAATCACTCTCTCTGACGTGCTGAGGTTACGCGCCGATTCCAAGGGACGCAAGGCAGACACTTCGGTTATCATGCTTTATCAACATGGTGGCGCGTCACAATTTGAAACGTGGGATCTGAAGCCGGACGCACCCTCGGAAATCCGTAGTCAATTCAGTCCGATAAGTACGAATGTCCCCGGTATCGATATTTGCGAACATTTCCCGCGTCAGGCTAAGATAGCCGACAAATTTGCATTGATTCGTTCCTTGCATCATGATGTTGGGATTCATAGCGATGGTGGAATCATTGCTTTAACCGGCAAACGCCCCGCGAAGCTTGATCCAACTTCACAGTCGAAGAGTGAACATCCGGATTTCGGGCACGTTGCCAGTCGTGTGCTTGGTTTTTCACGTGGCTTACCTCCCTATGTCACAATGCCACAGCATCCGTATATGACGCAACCGACATACCTGGGCCTGCATCACGAGTCCTTTCAAATCGGCGATCCCTCGGGAGAAGGCTTCTCAGTTGGGCAATTGAAGTTAAACGCGGGGCAGGATGCCAAACAGCTATCAAACCGCCGTGGATTACTTGAACGCCTTGATAATTTACGACGAGAGATTGATGCCAATGGACAACTGGAAGGTGTCGACGAGTTTCGGCAGCTCGCTTATCAGATGCTCAGCAGCCCGGAGGCTGCATCGGCGTTTGACATATCGCAGGAAGCTGATGATTTACGGGATAAATACGGGCGTAATGTGTGGGGGCAGAGTTGCCTGTTGGCTCGACGGTTAGCGGAAGCCGGTGTTCCGGTAATCAATATTTACTGTAACACGCCCAAAAATGGACAGGAGTTTACGAATTGGGATGACCATCCTGGTAACGCACAACGTCCAGGGCACTTCGCTAAGTACATGCAGATCCGGCTTCCCTATTTGGATGAGTGCCTGTCGACTTTGATAAATGATATCTATGAACGAGGTTTGGACAAAAAGATTATGGTGGTTGTGGTTGGTGAATTTGGCCGCACTCCAAAAATGAGGTTTGGTCCTCCGAATAATTCATATGGTCGTGACCATTGGCCTCAAGCATACACAGCATTAGTTTCTGGTGGCGGCTTCCGCATGGGTCAGGCTATTGGAGCAACGAATCGAAACGGTGAATATCCGGTGGAGAATCCTTTAACGCCACAGGATTTACTGGCAACGGTGTATCATCACCTTGGCATTGATCATAAACAGGCGTTCCTTGATTATTTCGGCCGCCCAGTACATATTCTGCCAAGTGGCGATGTGATTAAAGAACTACTTTGAATTTGTTGGTAGATCTCAGGTTCATCGTTCACTTTATCTTTGAGTCGTTATTTGTTGCTTTGCGCAATCCGATGCCAAATCCATCCCACGCCTAAGATAAGCATACCGGCGATCCAGACCGAACGATCAATCCAATAAGTAAGAAACAAACACCCAATAAACCCGGCATACGAGATCCAGGTTGGATAAAGGCGTTGTTCATCCGAAAGCCGAATAGCACAGAGATTAGTCAAGGCATAATAGATCAGGACGGTAAAGGCACTAAACGTCCAGGTGAGTTTCACATCACCGATGAACACCAACGC
>DEAW01000158.1 GCA_002348315.1 Planctomycetaceae bacterium UBA2972
ATAGCAATAGAAGTGATTCCCGACAAGCAGACAACTGCTCGGGCAATCCCTTCGAGGCCGAATTGGGACGGGTAAAACATGCTCATGCCAAGCAAAGATCCACCAACGGAAAATAGCAATGCATTGATGCATAGAGCAGTTGGCGAAGGTTGCTTACGATCTTTAGCACTGATGGCTGTCGAGTGTTTAATTGCAAGGTGGACTTCTTCCGCCTTAGACGCCAGTGCATTCTGACGACGCAAGTGCTCGAGCTTCTGACGGAGAATAAAAGATGGCCTCGCCGGCTCTGGAACGAGACGTAGGGAGGTCCAGGCTGACGACTCCAACCATGTTTCCTCCAGAGTGGCGAGTTCTTCTGTTATTGCTGAAATTTTAAGCTTGGTTTCCCGCAATAGTCTTGTATTATCCTTGAGTTCCTTTGTTACCCCTCGCAACTGCCTCAAGAGGGAATGGGATAGAAGCGAAATGTCAAAATCAGCTGGTAATCCCATGGCAAGAGCGGAATTATCTCTAGGGATAGAGGAGCTAATTGAACTGGCATCCGAATCAAGTTCATCTACTAAGGATTGGATCCAGGGAGCCATTTCCTGGATGGCTCGTAGGCGAGGTAAAAGATCAGAACTAATTCTCGACTCGGCAAGAGCGTCGCGGTCATGGGCGAGCTGTAATGCGGTCATTTCCAGATGCGACTGTTCGAGGACGAGAGACTGGCCCGCTAACGCGAGTTGAATTGTGTGTGCCAGATGTTCTTCGTTGCGTAGTATATGATATAACCCCGCAGTTGTATTTTCAGTAAGCCAAGATCTTGTTGAATCCGCCAGATCTAATGTGTCGTGAAGTTGGAGGTAGGCCTGGATGGCAGCCCGTTCGTTCTCCAAATTAGAAATGCGCTCCATTGCTTGAGAGATTGATGCCTGGGTGGTATCGAGTAAATTCTGAGAAACGACCCATTCGTTCACCTGCGCCTCAGAACGTACCAGTAGTCTGTATGTGTCTTCACTTTGTTTAATGAGTGTTGGTAGTTTACTTTCGTCAGATGATCCGTAAAGTGATTCTCGTGTGGCAGTAACTCGCCTTAGGACTTCCCCCAGACAGGCGCGGTCAAAACCAGCGGTCATATCATAGAGATAACTCGCAGCGTCGGTCGCATTAAGCTGGTGGAGTTGCTGCAGTTCTCCTAAGCCGATGGTAAAAACATTTGCAAATACGGTTGGGCCGATTCCCTTCATTAAATCTCGTCGAAGACTCGAAATCGGAAACATCTGGCCGTTGATTTCCACCGAAGCCGATTCGGTTGAATCATAGGATCGTCGAATCGTCCAGTGATTTCCTTCTGTGTCAATCGCTTTGAGTGTTCCACCATAGGTTCCGGCGGCGCCCTTTAGGTATTTGCCTCGTTCGCCGGATGCAAGGCCAAAGAAGAGACCTCGTAAAAACTCCATGGTCGTAGTTTTGCCAGCCTCATTTGGACCATAAACGACCAACGTCGGGGATTCCAGGTCCTGGAATGACTGGTCAACACAGATGCCGTAGCGGTCGATCTTAATTTCTGTAATCTGCATTAGGCCGCCTCACCCGGATCGGGCCGTAACAGATGTATTCCGAGTGTCTCACAATCCTTTAGAACGGTAAGGCCAATTAAGTCTTCTTCGAGTGTGGCCCATGTAGTGTCTATATTTAGTGGTAAGAATTTAGTTAGATTCAGGTCCTTCCAGCCGGCTTTCCGTAACCGTGATATTTCAAATAGGAATTCGCCAAGAACTTCCTGACTCGCACTGCCGTTGTGTTCAAAAGCCCCTTCTAGTTCAATTGATGCAACTATGACCGAGGGCACGATGCGATTGATCTGCCTCTGTAATTGGTCCAGCACGGTATGATATTCCGATAAGGAATTTAGAACATGTACGATCGTTGAATTACTTTTAATTTCAAGCGTATAGATTGTCAGTAATGAGTCGTCATAGACAGAAGACTCGATAACCTCCATGATTTCTTTGTTTAACTCGGAAAGTGTCTCGGCGTTTGCATCAATGTGAAGCCGCGTGTATTCAACCGGAGATAGATTGACAAAATACGTTTCGTATTCACCCGTTGTATCGAACTCAAGTAAAGCGGCGCCGTGCGGACCGGTTTGTTCGAGATTGCGTCCTTGGGGTGAACCACTGTATATCTCAAACATTGATTCTGACGCATCGCGGTATCTGTAAGGCTGCCCCCCAAGCAACCAAGGGAATGATGGCGAATTGGATTCCTGTCCATAAATCATCCGTCCATAACCAACGCCAAAGAGTAGTCCATTGGCTTGGATCCCTTCAAACCATTCAGCTTTGATTTCGTCTCGCGAATCATTGGCTAAACCAACAAAATGAATGCTTTGTGCATTGCCTAGACTTAACTGAATCGTCTTTGGCGTATTGGAATTGAAACAATGTGTGGTTTCAGGCCAGCGAAAACAACGAGGCCAATCATGCCTTTTGTCTGAATAGCTCCAATTCCAAATCACGTGGATTGAATTAGTATGTAATCTGGTAAGCTGTTTTTGTAGAAATGAATAATCTGCTGGGGTTGCGCTGCTAGGATCCAGCGTATTTCCGGCGATCACAACAGCATCGACCTGCTCAGCAATAGCGAAGTCGATTAGGTTTTCCACGGCGCGATAGGCTGCGTTTGAGAGGGTCTCAAAATGTGATTCCGGTACTTGCGTACATCCCCCACAAACCTCTGTCAAACGCCAGTCCGAGGTTAAAAGGATTCGAAACCGTAGGTCACTCGCTTCCTGCACGTTTATATCTCGTGTAACTTTGCTAATTCCTCACGCAGAGATCACGCAATTCCGTATGGAAGTTTAATTAAATAGCCATTTTGATGGAATGGCGATTTAGGGCTTCTTAGAAGTTTGGCCAATTGCTCTTTGGTACCGTTGAGCGTTGGTGAGGCCGCGGGATTGAGGGCTTCTTAACGTAGAGATGTATTCAGCAAGGTCGATGAGCTGACCGTCCGTTAGCGTGGTGCTCGCCGGCATTTTAGTACCGGGGATTCCGAGTCGTATAATACGCATGTAGTCCGTTGCCGTGTCGCCGTATTTATAGTTTTCTGTCACCAGGTCTCGCGCGAATACTGGAAAACCAAATTCACCGATCAGGTCGATGCCGTAACTTCCACGACCGTCTATCCCGTGACATTTATGGCAGTTTTGCGACTGATACAATGATTTCCCATTGTCGGCATCCGCTGCAGCCATTGAATTGGGTGGCTCCCACTTTGGCGAGGAGGTGGTGCGCTGGAATTGCAATTGCTCCAATTGCATCTTTAATTCATTCGATAACAGTTCTTCATTAGGTGAATCTATGGTTCCGTCGTTGGTGAGAAGATTCAGGTATTTCCGTTTTATCCCTTCTCGTTGGAATGCTAGAACATCCTTGACCAGTTCCTTAATTTGTTGCTGGGTCAATATCTTCCACGATGACATAGAACTGTTTGGAATACCCTTTCGAATGACTTTCCTAATGTCATCTTCACTTGCGATTCCGTTAGCAGCAGTCGCAAATTGAATGGGGCTGTCGATGAAACTACGGGCCTTAGGATAAAGGTATCTAGAGGCTTTGCCTGCTCCGTCGCCTTTTTCGCCATGGCAGGATGCGCAAAAATTGCGGTACGTTTTACTTGGCTCATAACCATCTGCATGAAGGGCGATTAGGCAATTAGAAAATGCCAGTAGAATCGGGACCCAAGTGTTTCCGCGGCGCAAAATTAGCATTCCTTTAATGATTTGAATTGAAGAATGTCTCAAGAGTACTAGAGGACTGGGCGCCTACACAATAATGATTCTGATAACAAAGCGTTGGTATTCCGGTTATTGAATCCTTGCGGCAACGATCCCAGTCCGCTTGAACCTGTGACTTCCATAGCTCGTCATTTAGAATTGCCGATATGTTAATGGTATCACCGCTTATCGTCGATCCGAGTTCTTGTAGAAGGGATACATTGGAGATATCGTTGGCTAACCCAAAATAACTGTGGAATAAAGCCTTCTTATATGGCTCGAACAGTTGTTTAGAGGCGAAATACTTTCCCAGGATTTGTGCGTTGAGGCTGTTATACGTATGGGTTCTGGAAGTGTAGGCCAAACCCAGGCTGTGCGCCTTTTGTTGGATCCTATTTTGAGTATTACCAATATCCATATTTCGACCAGCAAAAAGTTCAGTAAGACGGAGTCCTTGGGAGGGTGTTTCAGGATGCAACGGGTACATCACGTATTCCACGTTCAGATTATGGCTAGCTATAAATGGTGCCAAATAGTGATCGCCTATGTAGCACCATGGACAAATGAAATCTGTGTAAACGACTACGGTATTACGCATCGATTCCACTTTTCACTTCCGATAGATGCTTTGATGACGTACGCCTCATCAATAATGACTCATCGACAACGACAGATTTATAAGTAAAGGTGCTAACGATCGTCATCACGATGATGGAAGTACACGTAGTGATCATGGCATCCCACCAAGTATTATGGGCTAACCCACCGATTAGTCCCAGGGAATCTACGAACTCTGGACTAGCGAGTTTGCCGATGAAGAGCCTTATAACTGCATAGACAAAAAGTCCGGATGCCATCCCGCAAATTGCTCCAACTGTCGTGGCCTTTCGATAAAACAATCCGACTAATAACACGGAGAGTAATAGCCCCAACGTAACACCGGCGACGGAAACAAGAATGTCAAAAACCGGGGCATTAATAAACGCCATTGCCGCACCTACGAACGTAACGGCAAGGCCAAAATACAAAGTGAGTTTTCGATTGACGCCTTTGCCCATGTTCTTGCCGTTATACCAGTCAGTGACCAATGTTGCTGTCATGCTATTGATTCCACTGTCAAGACTGCTCATAGCGGCAGCGAATAGACCGGCTAATAATAAGCCTGTAATACCAACTCCTTGAAGATGATTCATCACATAATTAGGAAGTAAACGATCCTTCGTTGCACCGGTGTCGTAAGCATTGAATATTTCGGCTGTGGAAGTGTCTTGTTGATAGAACACATACAGTGCCGTGCCCACTAGAAAGAACAGGCCGCAGGAAAACAGGGTAAATATCCCTTTCACACCAAGAGAAAGCTGCGCCTCTTTAACTGTTTCAACCGTAATGTAACGCTGATAGGCACCATAGGTGGCCAATTGCCCGCCCATGTAGAGGAAAAATCCATAGGCACAGGCTGAATATAAATTATGTTCAGCTAACCCGCCTGTCAACGAAGTCATATTCATTTTGGAATCCCGTGCGGCAACCTCCAAATAACCGGCCCAGCCACCTTCAATATCACCAAGCAAAGCAAAGAACAACAATACCATACCGCCCCCAAGGGCAAATGCTTGAATTGTATCGGTCCATATAACGGCCTTGACCCCGCCCATTGCTGTATAGGCGGTCGCTAAAAGGCCGACGATGAAGATGATCAAAGCTGCGTGTAATGGTTCGCTCGTTTCGAGAACTTCACCGAGGACTCGTGCTACAGCGAGAAGCATCGTAGCCATCCACCCGGCGGAATAGAACATAAATACACTGCTGGCCATCAATCGGATTCGGCGATGAAATCGATGCTCAAAATATTCGTAGAGACTGTCATAACCCCAGGACTTATAAAGTGGAATGAACCATTTACAGGCAATAGGAATGACTATAAATGGAATAAAGAAGATGGCCAATAGTTGGTGGTAGTCGCCAAAGGCTCCTTCTGCAGGAAGGCCAACAAAGGAATTAGAACTGAAAGTAGTTGCGAAAAGGGATAAACCCACCGGAAGCCAGTGCATGGATTTGCCACCGTGGAAGAACTCATCATTAGTGTCTTCGGTTCGTGAAAAATATACACCCAACGCTACAACGGCGGCGAGATAGATACCACAAATCGTCCAGTCGATTCCAGAAATATCGTTAATCGCGGCGTGAAGCATGAGAAATCGGTCTTCGGCAGGCAATGGTTTTGGTAATTATTCATTATGATATACACTCAGTCTTTAATGTGAGAGGTGCTCTATGTATTTATCTGAATGTGAGTTCATTGCCTTCGACTTCGAGACGACGGGAACTCAATCAAGAATAGATCGCATCATTGAAATTGGAGCCGTCCGGTTTTCACTGGACGGAAATATAACGGATCAATTCTCAACTTTAGTTAATCCCAAACGAACTATTTCCCCGCGGGCAATCGAGGTACATGGCATTACCGACCAAGAGGTCAGCAAGGCAGATGAGATTTCGGTGGTCTTGCCTAAATTCCTTTCGTTTCTCGATACGGACTCAATTCTGATAGCACATAATGCGTCCTTTGACCGTTCCTTCCTTGCTGAGGCCTGCAAGATGACTGGCAATGCACCACCTGACCACGACGTTATTTGCTCCTTGCCTCTATGTCGTCGGGCATGGACCGATTTCCAAAACTACAGGCTCGAGACAATTGGCCAAAGTCTCGGGCTAATCGAACAGGAGGCACACCGAGGTCTGGACGATTCGCTACTCCTGGCCAAAGTATTCAACGAAGCGGTCTCTTCACTTGCACTGAAGACCAATCAGGAGTTGTTTCAAATCACAAAACCTCGGCGGGTGGCTAAGTTGGAAAATCGACTAGATATGGCTCCTCTCGGTTTCGAGCTGTTTGAGACGGCAATTACGAGTAAGGCGGATATGGCTATCCAATACGGTGACTACAGTCGTGCATTTAGGACTGTCACACCTGAAACGATCATTGACACGGGAAACCAAACCTACCTAATGGCGATCTGCCACCGGGATGGTATTACCAAGCAATTTCGTTTCGATCGAATCCATGAATTCCATCTAATCAAATCTACGAACGATTAATTGAAATTCAATTTGGCAGTATATATCTTTGCGTGTGCATCCTCGTGCGACGAATACCAGGCCACCAGAATGCAACCAGGGCATAACGATACCATTGACGGATAAGAACAGTCACCACCGGATGGTAAACGAACGAGGTCGACCAGATTGTCACCGTCCAGCAAGCAGACTTGAGTGACGGGACGACCGTCAACAATATTTCGACCGGCGACGATCCGCCATTGGTCGTATAGAAAGGTGAATGGGCCGCCAATATATCGGCCTAAGTCCTTGGCAATAGGGTTCTGGTATGGTGGGTCTAAGCGAATTAGTTCGGCTGTTCGATTCGCGCCTCGACGGGCGATAGCAGTGATCCTTCCGTTGGAATCGATTGTAAATGCAGTCTCATCTCCATAAGTTCTTTGAAAGAGTCCGGCGTCGGTGAATCGCTTGCCGTCCTCTGAGACCATGAGGCGTGACTCGACGATCTTTGCATGGTGTTCCAGTGTTGCAAGTTCCTGGTAATTACTTCTTCGACGAGCACAAATGTAAATCTTGCCCTTCTGTTCAGCAGTTCGCCAAACATAACTTCCATACGTCCCTTCCATTATAAATGCCGCTTCCCATTGGTCACCATCATCAGTGCTCGTACCATAACCGACCATTTGGTTCATGTTTCGAACCGCTGGTCGTTCTGGACCGCAATACCACGTGCCGGTGTAGAGAAAAAGTTTGCCGTTTAGATAAGCAAAGTGAGGGTCTCGGGTGTCCCGGTTAGGAACGGAAAAGACGTGTATTCTTTGCCAGTTAATCCCATCACTGCTACGTAGTATTACGATGCTGCTGGTGGGATGTACATTGTGTCCATCCGGACAATGGCGGTACGCTAGATAGATATGCCCTTTAAACCAATGCATGTCCGTGAAGGCATTATGGCCTGTGGTTTCTACGATGCATCGTACATCGGAAACCGTTACTTCAGGCAGTTCGGCGGAAAGGACCAGAGCAGGATGAGATAGTAAAGATAGACTCAAAAGGAAATAGTGGAGCCTGATTGGGATCATTTGAATACTACAATATGTGTGGAAAAAGTTGGAAAACCGCAGGATTTGATAGGAGTCATACACTTGAGTCGCTGTGGCCATTAGTAATGGTATTAAAATTCAGGAGATTCATCGTCGAAAGGTAGGGGCGGCTCATCAGTCGGGTTTGGACTTAAGCCTATAAGTTGGTTGTCGTATTCGTTTTCTAACTCGCGGACCCGTGACGCTAGCTCTTCATCGGACTCGACCATCTGCGATATTTCCAACTCCCAGTCTGTACTTTTACTCCGCAGGGTTTCAACATCCAGAGGTAAACGCAGTACTTTGGCTAATCGTCGCGTTACCGCTTCGATGCACATCGGATTTCGACCATGTAAATAGCTTGGGATTTCTGCGAC
>DEAW01000092.1:0-819 GCA_002348315.1 Planctomycetaceae bacterium UBA2972
CTCAGGTTCGTCGTTATTCCCCAGCAGGGTCTCTCGTGGACTGGCGTGCAGATCCGTCTCGTCAGCAATGGGCTCACCAACAATCGATTCCAATAAATCTTCATCCGCCACAATGCCAATCGTCTGCCCGAACTCATCGACCACCAGCATCAGCTTATGAGTATTCTCCACCATGGACTCGAAAGCAGTCTGAGCGGGTGTTGAGTTGATGATGCTCACAAGTGGGTGGGCAATTTCAGTCAGAGGTCTATCACGGCCAGCAATATGGTCTTCGAGCACTTCCGAGTAGATAACGTATGAGTTGATAGATTCATCAGCCTGCTCCAGAGGAATTCTGGCAAAGTCGACTGGAACATGTTGCTCAACAAACTCAGACGTCGTTAACTCCGAATTAACATGGAAAACCAGGTTGAAGGGAGTCATTACGTCCCGCACGGTTGTATTCTGCAAATCCAGTATGTTCTGCACCATTTCAGCTTCATCATCCGAGATCGTGCCGGACTCGCCAGCCAGGCCGGCAATCGCTTTGAGCTCCACACGTGAAAACGAACTGTGATGCCCGGAGGATGAAATTAACTTGGAACAGATTTGCAACATCCAGACAAACGGATAAAGAGCAAGTATCAGCCAGTGGATCAAGATCGCAGTTGGTTTTGCCAACGCGTTACAATATCGAGCTCCCAAAGTCTTGGGGATAACTTCCGAAAGTACCAAAACCAGCAGTGTCAGGATAGCTGATGATAATGCAAGGAATTTGCCATCAAACAGAGTGTTCACTTCGGAACCGACTCCGGCGGCTCCCATCGTGTGGGCAATCGT
>DEAW01000092.1:1200-4424 GCA_002348315.1 Planctomycetaceae bacterium UBA2972
CGCTCCCCTGCTTTACTGCCACGGTCAATCATCGATTGGATGTAGCCGGGGCCGACTGAAAGCAAAACAGCCTCCAGAATAGAACACAGGAACGAAAATCCCAGTGCCAGGGCCAGATAGAGTATAAGCGGAATGAAATCAGTGAAGGTTTTGTCCATGCCTTTAGTGTACACAGTTTGAGGGGTTTACCGCAGCGCCTCTTGAGAAGAGAGTGAATCACGGTGTTGTAGTTTGTACAATGGACGAGTTACCGTCGTAGATGATTTTGCTTAATTAAACCGCCAGGACCAATATGACCAATATATTATTCGCCGAGATGCGTCAGGAAACGGCCTCGTTTAATCCATACCCCACGGTGTATGAGATGTTTCAGCAATCTCATGGGCAACAACTGCTGGAGAAGTACCAGGGTACGAAAACGGAAATCTCCGGATTTATGGATGTGATGGCGACTCGGCCCGCAATGAAGCTCGTCCCGACAATGAGTGCAGCATCGGTGTCCGGCGGTGCGATCCCAACCGATGATCTAAATCGACTCATTGGTGATCTTACCGCTTCTATAGAAAAGGCTGCGGCAGAGACTGAAATCGATGCGGTCTACATGTGCCTGCATGGTGCAATGGCAGGCGAGACAGAAGATGACCCGGAAGGCAGATTGCTTGAAGCGGTGCGAGCAATTGTGGGCGATGTACCCTTAGTAGCCAGTATCGACCTTCACGCGATTTTGACTGACCGAATGCTAGAGTTGATCGATATCGTCATTCCGTTCCACACCTACCCGCACGTCGATCAATATGAAACAGGCCAGCGCGCTGCCCATTGCTTGCTGAAATTGATAGACTCCGAAGCATCACCCGAAATGGTCACGGTGAAAGTGCCACTGCTGGTGCGTGGTGACGAGCTTATTACCGAAACAGGAAAGTTTGGTGAAGCCATCCGAATGTGTCAGGCCATCGAAGCATCTGAAACAGGTTTGGCGGCCGGCGTCAACATTGGCAATGCGTTTACAGACGTCCCGGAGTTGCGAACCAATATACTGGTGACGCGCAATGGCGAACGTGAAACAGCTCTCCGGGAAGCCAGGCAAATTGCCGAATTCATGTGGTCTCATCGTGAACTGTTTAAGGCTGAGTTAATTTCCGTGGAAGCGTCTATCGAAGTCGCTCGCTCGACTGACGGCCTGACGGTGTTTTCCGATGCAGCAGATGCGACGGCCAGCGGTGCATCAGGCGATAGCAATGAGATTCTCAAAGCATTGGTCCAATCAGATTTTGAAGGTCCGTGTCTCGTGCCCGTTGTAGACCAGCAGGCCGTGTCGATGGCCGTCGATGCGGGCGAGGGAGCTCGAGTGTCCGTGACCTTAGGCGGCACATTAGACCCCGGGCGTTTCACGCCACTAACTCTGGAGGTCGAAGTGCTGAGAATATATGACGGACATTTTACGTATGAGAACGGCCTGCCGGGATTTGGTGGTCGCGTTGTAATTCTGAGACATGAAAACATCGATGTTTTGGTAGTGGAACGTAGCCTCTTTTTTGTTGGCCAGCAGGTCTTCTCAAGCCATGGATGTAATCCCGCAGATTATCAAATTGTCGTGGTGAAGTCCCCGAATGGATTTCGGCCGTACTATGATTCGATCGCAGCAGCTATCTGTGCTGTCGATGTGATTGGTTCTACCAGTGCTAATCTGCGAAGCCTGCCGTTTAAGAATGTCGCTCGCCCTATATTCCCCTTAGATGAAGTCACCTTTGAAGTTTAGGTTTTAGTTATGAAAATTACTGCCGTTGAACCGATCCATTTACGAGTGCCGGTTGTCGAAGCGATCCCTGATGGGACACTCGATGTACTCATCGTCAAGATCCATACAGATGAAGGTTTGACCGGCGTAGGCGAAGTCACAAGTCAGTCTTATGTGTGCAAGGCCTGTTTCGATGCTCCGCGAAGTGCCGCTCGACGCCATGGACTAACTTCGATCCTTGTCGGGGAAGACCCCAGAGATGTTGAAGGTCTGTGGGAGAAAATGTACTACGAAACCAATCGCTATGGTCGCCGTGGTGCTGGTATTCATGCCATGAGCGGAGCGGACATCGCGTTGTGGGACTTGAAAGGGAAAATCGAAGGCAAACCGGTTTCAGAATTGTTGGGAGGACGCGTGCGGGATGATGTCCGGGCGTATGCCAGTGTCCTGTTTGCCGATACCCCTGAGCAAACCGCTGCAATGGCACGAGATTATGTCGATATGGGACTAACCGCAGTTAAATTTGGTTGGGGGCCGATTGGACCGGATCCGGATGTGGATGTCGCTCATGTTGCAGCCGCACGCGAAGCGGTTGGTTGGGAACGCGACCTGATGGTGGATGCGGGGCATGCCTGGGACTGGGAAACCGCTTTGGGACGTACTGAATTATTTAAGCCGTTTAAGATTGCCTGGCTGGAAGAGCCTGTCGGGCAGGATGATCGCAAAGGCTATGCTGAATTGTGTAAACGCAGCGAGATTCCAATCGCAGGTGGGGAAGGCGATGTTACCCATTGGGATTTTGAAGATCTGATTGAACGCGGGCTTGATGTCGTTCAGCCGGATATCGCATTTTGCGGAGGAATCACGGTCTGCAAGCGAGTGTCGGATATGACGACAGCGCAGGGGCGGAAAGCCGTACCTCATTGTTTCAGTACAGGGATTAATCTGGCGGCCAGCCTGCACTGGATTTCGACCGTGCCGGATGGAGACCTGGTTGAATACTGCCTCAGGCCCAGTCCTCTCATGAGAAAGTTAGTTTCCAACCTTCCTCCTGTGATTGATGGTCGCGTTCCGGTGCCGACAGGACCAGGGTTAGGTATTGAACTGGATCCGGCTGTGGAAGAAGAGTTTACAGTTCGCTATGAATGATCAGCCAACCAACATACGGCGTAGAGTAATGTGGCTCGGGTTTGGCGTGTCATGGTTGCTTTACGTTCATCGTTATGTGTTTGCTTTGATCAAGACCGATCTGAAGGAGGAGTTTACCAAGTTAGGTATTCCGGAAACCGAGCATAACGAAGTGTTAAGTTATTTGTCGGCCGGATTCTCAACAGCGTATGGGGGGTTTCAGGTTCCAGCAGGTCTCGCCATTGACTTCTTCGGGGCTCATCTTTTTTTGAGCGGTTCGATCGTCATTTGGTCATTGGGCTTTGGGCTTTTGGCTTTGGCTCCGTCAACAGCGGTGATGTACGCCTCGAGATTTACT
>DEAW01000038.1:0-7389 GCA_002348315.1 Planctomycetaceae bacterium UBA2972
GGCACCAGGTAGAGGAGGTGTGTTGGTGGTTGCATCCGCCGTAGTGACTACGGTTTTAAATCCATACGTACCCTCTCGCTGGATTTCGACTTCGAGAGGACTCTGCTTGTCAGCATCGATGCCCCATTGTACCCAGTTTTGGCCACCGTCCTCGGTAGCCCACAACTGAACTTCGGCCACTGCATCCGCCGAGCTTACAAGGTTGTATTGCAATTTGAATTTGGGTGAATTGAGTTGATGAACTTTGACGTTGTCGGGTAGGCGAACAGCTTGAGCTCGCTCGGTTGCCTCACTAACTTCCTGCAGGTCAGTCGTGGCGATCGAATGTACATTTTCGGAGGTTTGCAGATCGGGCCCTGAGTCAGCAGGCCAGCGAACGGCACCTTCATGAGGGACCGGCCCGGTGTATGGATTCTGTATTGGTTTGTAATTCTCACTACGCCGAAGCTTGAGGGGAGGCAGAAAAACCTGGCGTTCTTCCTGACTCATGTTAGTGGCAGCGTCCTCAGCTCGCACTCGCACTCGAACGACACGTGTATCGACACGTGGTTGCCAGCGACCTTCGAGTTGAAGCACTCCATGACGTACAAAGTTGGGAGGTGATTTTAATGGAAAAGGAATCCACTCAGCGCCAGGAGAGGTTTGAATCTCGGTGATAACCTTGTCAGCAGTGATCGTGGGATCAAATACCTGACAATGAAGAACGACTTCCGAATTGTCGTTTCGTTCAGTACGTAGCTTGATCTGCGGATTTTGTGTGTCCACGTAAACGCGGAGTTCAGGTTGGAGATCCAATGGGACGACGTGCTTTTGAAGATTGGTACGAGTGCAAAACCAAAATTCGCCATCGCGATGCGCTTTAAAACGGAATTGTTTCTGATCAGGACTCTGCTGACTATGTTGCTTCCAGGTTTTCCCATGGTTCATGGATAATAGTAACGTGACATTGGAAGTGCCGCCGGTATTGTCAACCGAATAGGGTAGGGTGATATGTCGGCTCTGAGTGGTATAAAGACGAGGCATCTGCGCATCTGTGCTGCTACCGGCGATAAAAATCGCAAGGACTAGCAGACAGGAGATGAGACGCTGATGGTTCACGAGTTACAAGATCCATTTTCGAAATTCGAGGATTGTCCTGAGCGTGCTGATGAAGTGCAGCCAGCCATAGTTTTTATCGGTATTTCGGGTGTTGAGACTGCAAATAATTGTCTAGCAGGCTATTTGATGCTATTGAGGGACTGATATATTGAATGCGTGAGCAGACGCGGCATTTTTTCTGCTCTGCAACGAACAACCTAAGAACTACTCCCCATAAGGAAATGAAGGCCATCGAATGAGTGCTCACGAAAACTTAACACGCATGATGGACAGTGGAATTGTCGCCGTAATTCGCGCTGATTCCGGTGAATTACTCGCAGATGTTGCTGAAGCTCTTGTGGCTGGCGGTGTGGATGTGATGGAAGTGACATTTACTGTCCCCAACGCCGTGGATGTGATTAAAGAAGTCAATCGCCGCATCGGTGATAAAATTCTGCTGGGTGCAGGGACTGTCCTGGATACGGAAACCGCTCGAGCGGCTATTCTGGCCGGTGCTGAGTTCATCGTTTCCCCGTCGACGGACGTCGAAGTGATCAAACTTTGTCGACGTTACGATAAGATTGTCACTCCCGGAGTCTTTACGCCGACCGAAGCGGTGACGGCCTGGGAAGCCGGAGCAGATATTCTAAAAGTCTTCCCTGCTGATATCGGAGGTCCGGCACATATTAAAGGATTACGAGGCCCACTGCCTCAATGCCGGTTCATGCCAACCGGTGGCGTTAATCTTGATACGGCCGCCGATTTTATCAAAGCGGGTTCTGTCGCTCTGGGGGTTGGTGGTTCACTGGTTGAGAAGAGCGCAGTAGAAGCAGGCGATTTTGCTCGTATTGAAGAATTGGCTAAGCAGTTTAAGCAGGTTGTGGCCGAAGCCAGAGCTAGCTAACGCTGCCGCTATAGATCTGTCTGCAACGAAGGTAGAAGGGTAGGGCAATGTCGGAACTGTTAGCAACTCCTGCCACACGCATTGTACTGAGTGTAGCGATTTTAATAATCCTAATACTCTTTGCCTGGTACGGTTTGACAAACTTTCGGGGTCGCATCGACGAAGACATACCAGCGGCCAATGATCACCTCGACAATTTCCGGGAAATTCACAGCAAAGGTGACATTTCCGAGACGGAATTCCGAAATATTAAGACTGTGCTAGGAGAGCAACTGCATCCGGAGCCGGCTGATTCAGCTGATTCCAAGGATGATGCGGATTCGGTCTATTAGACCGGTTGTAGTAATTACAACATGCTTTCCCGGCCAGACTTATCAAAGCCTGATCTGGGAGATTGGGAATGCAACAAGGACAAAGACGCACTAGTTGATCGCATGGATGTTACCAACTAATTGTTTTTAGCCCCAAGCATTGCCTGTGAGATTCTCAAACGCGAATCAACCACATTGGCGGCTTAAGGCCAAATGCGAGCGAACCTCAGGGAATACCCCCTCTAACCGCAGCCGTTAGAAAAACAACGCGGACCTACGAGTCCAATAAAGAGCTGACGGTTTTGGAGTCCCAAAGGAGAAGCCATGCCAATCGGAAAAGACGACGGAAACAAAAAAGGTGGAAACCATTCCAAGAAGAATGCGTTCTGTTCATTCTGCCGCAAAAGCTATCGTGATGTAGGCCCACTGGTTGAAGGACCAGGTGATGTCTATATCTGTGGTGAATGCATCGAACTTTGCTCGACCATCATCGACACTGAAAAGCGTCGCAAGGATGGTGATGCAGACCTCTTTAAAGACATCCCGACACCACGCGACATTGTGGCACGAATGGATGAGTATGTGATCGGTCAGGCAAATGCTAAGAAAGTTCTGGCTGTTGCCGTCCATAATCACTACAAACGCCTCAATCACCGTTGGGCTGAAAGCGATGTTGAAATTGAAAAATCAAACATTCTGATGGTTGGGCCTACAGGGTCCGGGAAAACGCTGCTTGCCCGCACACTGGCTCGCGTCCTGAATGTACCTTTCGCCATCGGTGATGCCACAACCCTGACAGAATCAGGTTACGTGGGTGAAGACGTTGAAAACCTACTTCTCAAGCTGTTGCACTCAGCAGATTTTGATGTGGAATCAGCACAACGTGGAATCGTATACATCGATGAACTCGATAAGATTGGAAAGACGTCACAAAACGTTTCCATCACCCGGGATGTCTCCGGTGAAGGGGTTCAGCAGGCATTGTTAAAAATGCTTGAAGGAACGGTTTGCAACGTGCCGCCACAAGGTGGTCGCAAACACCCGGAACAGCAGTACATTCAAATCGATACGTCCAACATTCTCTTCATCTGTGGCGGAACGTTTGTTGGAGTCGATGACATCGTTCGCAAACGACTCGGGAACCAGACGATGGGATTTGGCCAACAGGTTGGCTACAAAGAAGAAGCCGATATGGCTGAATTGATGACACAGGTCACCTCGGATGACGTACTGGAATTTGGATTGATTCCTGAATTGATCGGTCGCTTACCAGTCGTCACCTCGTTAACTCCATTGGACGAAGAAGGACTGGTACGTGTGTTGACCGAGCCTAAAAATGCACTTCTGCGTCAATATGAGAGCCTGTTCGAGATGGAAGATTGTCAGCTCAAGTTTTCCAATGATGCTGCCAAAGCGATTGCTCAGCGAGCGATTGACAAAGGGACAGGAGCTCGTGGTCTGAGATCGATCACCGAAGAAGTCATGCTCGACATCATGTATGAACTGCCGGATCGAGCTGGTTCCGGAAGCTATACACTCGACCTCGATGTCATGCAGGGCAAGAAGGACTTGTTTGGCGACCAGCAGCCTTCCAAGAAAAGCGCATAATTCTATTTGTTATTCATTCCAAGCCCGTCGGTACAGATTTGTCCCGGCGGGCTTTTTTTGTGAACTGGCCTAGGCCAGCTGAAGCAGGATTTCGATGCCCCGATCGATGATCTCATCACTGGCAGCGTATGAAATACGAAAGTGTGTATCTGTCTGGCTGAAAATATTTCCTGGGATGATCAGGAGATTGTTTTCAATTGCTTTGGCCACGAATTCGCTGCCTGTTCCCCAGGGAGCTTTAGGGAAAAGGTAAAACGCTCCACCAGGCTTTACCATTTCATACTTAGCACTGAGGGCCTCGACGAGACGGTCACGTTTGGTTCGGTAAAGATCAACGTAGGGTGTGATATCGACGTCCATCGCTTCCATTCCGGCCCATTGAGCTGGTTGAGGAGCACAGACGAAGCTGTATTGCTGTACCTTGAGCATCGTGGAAATGATCTCGGACGGGCCGTGGACCATGCCCAGACGCCAGCCGGTCATGGCATGACTTTTGGAAAAGCCATCAATAACCAGCGTGTTTGGATTCACGCTGGCCGGGCTAATGAAGTCGCCGTCGTAATCGAATTGGCGGTAGATTTCGTCCGAGATCAGGACGATATTCTTTTCCAGACACAGTTTACCGAGAGCCTCTACTTCCGCCCTGGAGGGAACATAGCCCGTCGGATTGGACGGACTGTTGAGAATGATCAGTTTGGTCTTCTCGGTGATGGCAGCTTCCACTTTGCCCAGATCGATACTGAAGTCCGGGTACGTATCGATCAGAACGGGCACTCCGTCGACCAGTTGCACCAGCGGTTCATACATCACAAAGAACGGGTCAAACAACAGGACTTCGTCGCCCGGGTTGACCAGAGCTTGCATTGCCAGCACTAATCCACCGCTCGTACCACTGCTGACAAAGACCTGTCGGTCGTCATGGCCGTATTCGGCGTCGATAGCTGCCTGTATCTTTTCGCGTAACCGAGGCAGGCCCTGCGTTGGCGTGTAGCCATTGTAGCCATCCTGAATTGCCTGGATGCCAGCCTGCTTGACCGCTTCAGGGACATCAAAGTCGGGTTGGCCGATCGACAGATTAACAGGGTCCTTGAGGGATCGAGCTAGGTCAAAAACTTTGCGAATACCACTACTATCGATGCGTTGAGTACGTTTGGAAATCGGGCTCATGTTGCTTCTCAATCAAAGGTGAAAGATGCTATTGTCTTCATTTTAATCCGTTACGCAATCTTCGGAAACGTACACGCTTCAGGTTTCAGCAAACTCTGTGATCAGAAACGGTATAATGAGGAATCTCTAATACGTTTTGGACTTGGATTAGGAATCGGTCATGTCATTGAGAATGCTTACTTTGCTGTTGTTGTTTCCCACCCTCGTGTATGGGCAGGTTGAACTGGATACCACGCGTGGCGATAAAATGCTCGCCAATTACTTTGAGCTTCGGACAGCTGAGCTGGAGTCTAATTTTCTGCAGGGTATCGAGACGAAAGAGGACTGGCTGGCCAAACGTCCACAGTACGTGCAGCAGCTTCAGGAAATGTTGGGGCTAAGCCCGATGCCGAAACGCACGGAGTTAAATGCTACGGTGACGGGTACGGCGGAACACGAGGAGTTCATAGTTGAGAACGTACATTTTCAGTCCCGGCCCGGACTCTATGTGACAGGAAATCTTTATATTCCCAAAGAGCGTGATGAAAAACTGCCAGCGATTCTCTATGTATGTGGACATGGCCGTGTAAAAGAGAATGGGGTCTCCTATGGCAATAAAGTGAATTACCATCACCACGGAAGTTGGTTTGCTCGTAATGGATACGTTTGCTTAACCATTGATACTCTACAGTTGGGGGAAATCGAGGGGATTCATCATGGGACCTACTCACATGGGTATTTCTGGTGGCTAAACCGTGGATATACTCCGGCAGGTGTCGAAGCCTGGAATTGTATTCGTGCATTGGACTACCTTCAAAGCCGGGATGAAGTGGATGGTGAACGACTTGGTGTGACCGGACGCAGTGGTGGCGGCGCGTATAGCTGGTGGATTGCTGCTTTGGACCAGCGAATTAAAGTTGCGGTACCGGTTGCCGGGATTACGGATTTACGAAATCATGTGGTGGACGGGACGGTTGAAGGTCACTGTGACTGCATGTTTATGGTCAACACGTATCAGTGGGACTATCCTATGGTGGCAGCTTTAATGGCTCCTCGCCCACTGCTAATAAGCAATACGGATAACGATCGCATTTTCCCGCTCGATGGAGTCTATCGCACGTTTCTTAAGACGCGAGAAGTTTACCGCCTACTGGATGCGGCGGAGGATGTCTCGTTGCATATTACATCGGGGCCTCATAAAGACACGCAGGAATTGCGAGTCCACGCGTTTCGCTGGTTCAACCACTATTTGAAAAACGATGATGCACTAATACACAAACCGGCGGAAAAGTTTTTTGAGCCCGAGGATTTGCGAGTGTTCAAAACGCAATTACCTGCCGACGAGAAAAACACGGAGATTAGCCATTCGTTTGTTCCGACAGCTCAATCCAGAACTGTCCCTGACAACACGCAAGCGATGGCGGATCTGGTTGAGGACGTTCAGTCGACGTTGTTGGACAAAGCGTTTCGCGCCTGGCCGAAGGACCCTGTGGATCTCAATGTGCGTAAAGTAGCTGATGCCTTTGCAGAAGACCTGGTGATGACTTCTTATGACTTCACCAGTCAGGAAGGGATCGATCTGCGAATGTACCTTGTGCATCGCAAAGATCTTGAAAAGGCAGAGCATGCAATCGTACACGTTCAGGGGCAGGATGACTGGATTGAATTTCTGGCTTTCTATCAAGATGCCTTTGGTGATCGGGATGTCCTGAAAGGAGAATTTTTCCCTGATCAAGTTCCGGATGGCCTGCCGGATTTTGAAGCCTATCGTCAGAAGATGCTTAAGTCAGATGTCATCAACGTTATGGTCAGTCCCCGTGGCGTTGGTCGTACGATCTGGGATCAGTCTGAGCGCAAGCAGGTGCAACATCAACGCCGGTTTTACCTGTTGGGTGAATCTTTGGGAGGAATGCAGGTTTGGGATGTACGTCGTGCATTACAGGCGATTCGAACGATCGATACGGCTGCCGGGGCAACGATTATGATCGGCGGTTACGACCATTCTGCAGCATTGGTCATGTATGCGAGTCTCTTCGAGGATGTCACGACGATCGGTATGACCAGAATGGCTGAATCAGATATCGAATCGCTGCCGCTATTTAATGTAAGCCGGTTTTTTAACGTTGATCAGATCGTGGCAGCGGCTGCCAGCCGGCAACGAGTAATTCTCAACCAGATTCCAGCCGATGCCTTTGAATTCACTCGTAAGACAGCAGAGATTCAGGGGTGGGACAAATCAAGATTTATTTTCCTACCTGATGAGGCGGAAGAATAAGTCTTTGGGCTTTAGCGAACTCGACACTTAAACGTGATTGCAGCCGATTCGCCAACTTCCATCGGATT
>DEAW01000038.1:7765-132364 GCA_002348315.1 Planctomycetaceae bacterium UBA2972
AACTCGGATTCGACCGTGCTGTTTTGACTGTCAGTTACGTATGCCAACCGTCGGCTCAAGTGGTCAACGATGGTGACATTGCCGATCGCTTCGTCACCGGTATTCTTGAAAGTGATAGTGAATTCAAGTAATTCGCCTGGCAGAGCATCCTGTTTTGAAGCAACCTTTTGAATGTCTAGCCGGCTGTTACCTTCCGCGATTTCATAATGGTAATTCGTTTGGATTTTGTTATTGCCGAGCATTTTGTAAGGCAATAAGTCATAAGCATATTCTTTGGCTGTTTCTTCATCTGTCTGCGCCAAAGCCGTTTGCTGCTGGATACTTAGTTGTGCTTCCTGAGAATTCTGTATATTCACTTTGGTATTCAGAAGATCGCCGACCTGCGGTTTGACCATCTGACTATCTTCAGTACTTGCTAACTGACGAGTCATGTCACGAACCTTTTCGAGTTCCTGATAAGCGGCACTCGCGCGAGTTCCGATGTTACGTTGTGTTGCGACCTGTTGCTTCACTTGTTCCTGTCCAACATGCTTGACCGTGCCGTCCAAAGCCAGAGGGCTGTCGACCGCATAGACATGGTCCTGGTGGCGATATTGAGAAAGGCCATCGATGCGACGCGTGGAAGCGAAACGTGGAGCGTAGATGGGGATGCGATTGGTGCGTTCGATTTGAATGTCACCGTCTAAGGTGTGAAAGTGAGCGATCGTATCCTCTTCATCAAGATTGTCGATGCTGTAATCCTGAGCGACATTGGTAAGCTGATAGCCGTCACCTCCCTGATAGACATATTCGTCTTCAGGAAATGGTCCCGAGATACCTGGTGGCGTCCACAGAGCAGGGTAGGGGAGTCCGGCGTTGGGGCCTGTGTAGGCACTTGGCGGCAACGTGGCAGGCCCGGTATTTTGAGGTGCCGGGGCGACAGGTTGTTGTGCTGTATGACTTGCCGGCTGTACGTGCTGCGGGGCAGGGCCAGCACCGACCTGAATCAAAGCGGTCGAGTGTGTGTGCTGCTGTGAGTTTAGGCCGTTGGTTTGAAGTCGTTGCTGGCGAGGTGCCGTACAGGCAGTTAGCGTACTCAATAATGAGCCGATAACAAGCAGTTGGAGGCCATAGTGTCTGGTGGTGAATCTTCGCATCGATATTATCTCAACCGTCCAATGGAAGGAGTACTGATGATTGCCTGATTCAGCCGTTGCTGAGGAATACGAGTTTGCTGGGGTGGCATAATCGAGAGGACCGGCGGTGAGGAGAACATAAATCTTCCGGTTTGCTGGTCCATTCTGGGTTGTTTGGAACCGATGCGAAGAATGGCCATTGGGCGTCCGAGTTGATCGGCGACGCGTAACGGGTCTTCATTAAATCGGACGTCGAAGAATCGTTGACGATTAGCCTCGTCCTGAATGACTACAGGGTTTGTGGGGTCTTCCAGATAGATCACTCGAGTCACAAACAATCCTTCAGCCGCCATTCGTAGTTCCTGAGCCGTCAGGTGGATTGGAATGGGAAATCGTGTTGCCAATCCGGCCGGTGGATGCAGGCGATCCAGTAATTCCACAGTGGGATAGAGTTCCACTCCGGGGAGTCCGGGGATTTCCGTGACTTTGAAGCGGTAGGGATTGCCAATGAGCAGGCCGGCGTTCAGTACCGACGGTGTGCCAACAGCAAATCTACCTTCTGATGCGATCGCAATTTTCCCGCCTTGTGGGCAACGCACTTGAGTGGGCTGGAAATAACCGGGGATTGGACCGCCTCGCAGTAACATCTGAGATCCCACCTGACCTGGCGGCATCATAGCGTGATTACGATAATGGGCGCCGGGAGCCGGTCTAAACTGTTGTGCCATCAGGGTAGTGCCTGAAAATAATACAGCCAGAACCGTTAACGTGGTCGTTAAGATTTTCGGAGGGGAAGTCATCAAACGATTTCGTTGATTGTTGAATGGGTTGTTATGCAGGCAACGCCCACCGACGAATTTAATTCGCCAGCGGGCATTCTCCGGTTTTGTTTTGGAGTGCTGTTTCCAGAACTATTGAGGAACTACCTGATTGCGTACTCGACTTGGCTGGCGATTGATTACAGCAGGCGTGTAGTTGTGTTCACGAATTCGAACGGTATCTACAGGCTTGGGATAACTGTAACCAGGTGTCTGTCGCATATGTACATTAAAGTGTTGTACAGGTTCTGGCATATCCACTTTCGTGTGATTATGCATGGTGTATGACTGCATTCCGGCTGGTCCGCCAAAGGGTAGGTGAGGTGGCCCAGGTACTCCGACATTGGTAGCTGTCATGGGAGTTCCCCATGCAGGGGCTGTAATACCGGAAATGTGGTTGGGAGCCATCGTCATTGGCAGACCTGGCATGCCAGGCTGTCCACCCTGCATGAAGGCTGCAGGAGCAGCACTCGGAGCATTCGCCGGATTGACTGCCTTGACTTTGTTACCCATTCGTAAGATCGCCATAATGCTTCCACGGCGATCAGCTTCCACGATAGGATCGTCGCCGGGATCAAGGCGAGTACTAACCAGAGTTTCTACGTTAGCCAATGCCAGGTCCTGAAATTCCGGATCTGGTAGATAAATCACTTTGGTGACATAGTTTCCAGTGGCAACCTGATCAAAGTCTTCGTTGGTAAACTGCACAGGAATTGCGTTGTGATCCAAATAAGCCGCAGTACGTGGATTTACAGGAGCAATTTCAATCGTTGGGAACAACTCAATAGCTTCATGTCCCTCGATATTGCTGAGTTTCATACGGACCATATCTCCGCTCATGCCAACGTTAAAGTCGTGGCGAGCTGGCGTAACCAGTACTTGCCCTTCATAGCTGCCATTGCGAGTGGTATCGATGCCGATCTGCATACCGCTTGGACGATTGAAGATCACCTGAATGGATAAGCCGGCAGAGGGCGCGGCCATGGCTGCTGTCGGCTGCATCATAGGAGCCTGTGGCATTAATACACCAGGCCCGGGACCATCGACACCGGGACCGGGATGCATTAATTGATCTGCTGGCGGCAGGTTGTGTTGTTCAAAGGTTTGACAACCTGTTGTCATCAGAGCTGCGACTGCGACTACAGCCCAAAGTTTTGAAAAAGTCTTCATTTTTTCCCCCATGGCAGTTTGACTTGCACAACGGTGATTGGAATTTGCTATCGAGTTTTGACTTGGTTCATTCCCACTCATACGGAGTAAGGAAAGTTTGTTTCATATCGAGCCCGAATCACTTTGATTGAGCTTTACCCTTTACATCCGAAACATCTAAAATGCTTCTGCTCAGGAAATGCACCAATGGATGACGCAACGAGACAATAGTCCCATGTGGGCAGTAATCGGCACGTTACAGTACGAATCTTTGATAAAATCGGCATAACCGGACTATGAAGTACAAATTACCTATACTTACATGTCTCACGATGGCCGGTTTGATGCTCATTTGCGTCCAAAACAGTTATCTAGTCGGACCTATCTTCTCCAGTTTGAATGCTCAGCCTGTATCTGACGATGAGAATAAATCGTCTGTAAATATTGGAATTCCTGTGGATGCCGACGGAAATCCGATGGAAGTAACTGTCGTGGATCCGATGGAAGCACCGACAAATGAGGATTCACTGCTCACCGATCCGGATATCATTCTCGGTCGTGCGATCGCACAGATGTATGCAGAATCGAAATTTCAGGCATCCATTCGCCACAAAATCAATATGTTTGACCAACAACTTGTCGGGTCAGGGCACTATCGGCAATTTGGTACCGGGACGATCAAACGCCTGCGGTTTGAATTAAAAACTCAGGTGGGTGATAAGACCTCCAGTGTGATCCAGGTCTGTGACGGCCGGCACCTTTGGTCGCGGGAAAACTTACCAGAGGGCACCACGTTAAGTCGTGTCGACGTCCGATATATCCGGGACGCTTTGGAAGCTGAAAACAGTAAGCACGGGGCAGGGCGGTTAGCCACGAATTGGGGCGCCAATATTGCGATGGGAGGACTTCCTCGCTTATTAGCTTCGCTTCAGGCATGTTTTGAATTTGAAGCAGTTACTGAAACAAGATTTGAAGATGTTCCCGTTTGGGTATTGCTGGGACAGTGGAAGCCAGAAGTTCGAGATCGAATTATGAAGCAGTTTGGAACAGGCAAGCAAATACCTCCCCATCTGCCCAATGCCGTTCGCCTCGTTCTTGGAAGAGATGTCGAATATAAGTTCATTCCTCGAGAGATTCAGTATTTGCGAATCAACTCGGACAAAACAGCTCAGCCAATGGTTTCGCTTCAGTTATATGACATCACACGACGAGTTGACATGAACGCTGCTCAGTTTGAATATCAACGCGGTGAACAGGTGATCGTCGATCGAACTCAGGCATTCCTGGATAAATATGTCAATCAGGAGTAGTCTTCTTGCACCAATTCGCGTGCTCAGGCTCTACTCAGTTTTCAGAGCTACGTTTAGACTAAGGAAGTAATTGTTAAGACTTTTCGTTAAGGATTGTTCGGTTGGCTCGTATCTTCTTTGTCCTGGCATGTTTTGCTATCACCCTGCTAATCACTAATCTGGGAGTTGGATTGTGGGTTGGCGATTTGAATGCTGATGCTTCCGCAGTCAAGCAGGCAAGCGAGGTGTTTGCCAAGGCAAAAGCTTCTCAGGATGAGCAGGCTATTGCAGCAGCCGAAGAGACGTTGTTGTCTGCAGCAGATGCTCATGAACCCACGAAGAAACGACATAGTTTGCATTTTCTGCTCGGCGTCTTTACTGCAGTCGTCTGCGTCCTGGTCAACGCCATCAGTGTTACGTACTTTATTGGTACGGCGAAATGGTGTAACGAAGTGGTCGATGCCTACAGTCTGGATCCCGAGTATGCTCAGCGTAGCACTCGGTTAAAGAAAAGCACTTTTCCCTGGTCTATCTCCGGGGTTTTGATGATCATCCTAATCGTCGCCTTTGGAGGCGCGTCGGATCCCGCGACCGAAATCAGCTCGAGTGCCGATTGGGTGTCAGTTCATTTCATGTTGTCGATCTTTGGAACTATGTTCCTGATCTACTCCTACCTGCAGCAGGTTGGCAAGATCGGAGCTCACTACGATGTGATTCAGGATATCGTCGCAGCAACTGAAATACGCAAAGCCGAACTAGGACGGGGAGACAGTTAGGCAATTAAACAGTTAGCCCCGACTTCGCCAAGGCTTCGTCGGGTAAACTCATTAAATCTAAGACATAGTTTACGCACGGTAGACCGTAAGTGTGGCGGATAGGCAGACAACTGACTAATTGATTAATTGTCTACCTCACCCACTTGCGGTTCTTCCTCCGGTTCAGCACTGTCTGGGCTGCCTTGTTCGATCAGAGTGTTAAGTGTGTCAAAGTGTTTGTTTATCGGTTCGGCGACGTCTGCAGGTAAGATATCACGAACGGCTTTCACCATTTTATTGATGTAGACTCCGGATTTAGACTCGGCGATGTTACCGTGCGTTTCTTCTCCGGTAAATGCAACCATCGTGACAGTCAAAACGGAACAGAGCAGGGCACCGTTAACGATCCCCATTAATCCTCCGGTCTGATGATCAAATGTCTTCATATCATGTTTTTCCAGCTTCTTTTGCACAATTCCATGCAGGAACCAGATCAACATCGATGTCAGGATATAAAGAGCTCCCATTGCCAAATAAGTACTCCAGGGACTCCCGAGATCCCCAATGGCTTCGGCCAGATCCTGATGCATCGTCCGTGCAACATAAAAGCTACCAAGGATTGATCCGACCATGCTGATTTGCCAGACCATCCCTTTCCAGGCACCGATTAGAACAGAGCCTCCCAGAACGACTGTCATGACGATATCAAAAGTTTGCATCGGACCCTTTCTCTACCAGGACTCCAGTAACATTGTTACTGGCCCCTCATTGACGATCGTGACCTGCATATCCTCTCCAAACGCTCCGGTAGCAACACGGACTCCACGAACGGCCATTTCAGTAACGAATCGTTCATACAATGGCTCAGCAATTTCCGGGCTGGCAGCATCGGTAAAACTGGGGCGCCGACCTTTACGACAATCTCCCCAAAGTGTGAATTGACTGACAATCAGAATTTCGCCTTGCACGTCCTGTAGACTTAAATTCATCTTTCCCTGATCATCTTCGAAGATTCGCAAACCTGCGATCTTATCACACATCTGAGTAATCTCCTTGTCCGTATCATTCGGGCCGATGCCAACCAAAGCGAGCAGGCCTAAGTCAATTTGCCCGACAACCTCGCGGGCAACCGCAACGCTTGCATGACTCACTCGCTGCAATACAACTCGCATCCAGTCTCTTTCTTTATTAATACAAAATGGGTTCCTGCGAAGGGTACCAAATTGTTGGAAAAAGAGGTAGACGGGTGGAAAGGGAACAGTTGGACAATTAGACAATTAGGCCCGAATTCGCCAAGGCTTCGTCGGGTAAACTCACTAAATCTAAGACGCAGTTTACACATCGTAGCCCGTAGGTGTGGCGGACAAGCAGGCAACTGTCTAATTGTCTAAGTGTTCAATTGCTCAGCCGTCTCAACGCGGCTAGTGCCTCTTCGTTTTCAGAATCAATTCCCAACGCACCGCTGTACCAGCTCACAGCAGCTTCCAGGTCCCCCAGCTTTTCGGCAATGGCCCCAATCCGGACTCGGATCTCGGCGTTATCCGTCTGCTGTGCCGCTCTGACATTGAGTTCAATATATTCGAGCTTCAAATTTTTTATCTCTTCGTGTCTTGTAAAAGCCTGGTCCGCAAGTTCGCTTTCACCCAATTGTCGTAGCACATTAGACAGCTGAAAAAAGACTCGATCGTTTCCCGGATCCAGTTCAGCCGCCTTTTCCAGAGCAGTCCGAGCCTGCTCTGTTTTCCCGATTTGCATAGATAGAATTCCCAGAATCGTCTGGCCATGAGGCAGGGTGGGGTCCTGTTGGATACTTAGATTCACCAGCCGCTCTGCATCCTCAAATTGACCTAATGCCAGGGCACAGTCGGCCAGATAGGCATTGGCGGTTGCCTGAAGCGGCGGAGTTGCAGTCGACGAGAGTTGGTCTAATTGAGTCTGGGCGGCCTGATAGTTCCGCATGCGAATGTAGACTTCGGCCAGTTCCGTTCGAATTTCATCAGCCTGATCAAACGAGGGATCTCCCGGAGCTCGTTTCAGAGCTTCCAGATAATGCTGAATCGCCAGTTCATGTTTTTCAAAATCTTTGCTGATCAGTCCCATCAGACGATCAGGACGAGGGTCCGTAGGAGCCAGACTGGAGACACGTTCGCAATGCCGCATGGCCTGCTGCAATGCACCGAAGTCATAATAGTGTGCAATGAGAAGGCGATGGGCGTCGATGTTGTCGGGAAATTCGACGGACATTTCTTCAAGTGTTCTCATCGCTGACGGCAAGTCCTGCACTGCGGTGAAACAGTGAACGGCCAGCAGCATGCAATCTTCACGGATTCGTTTGTCACTGGCAATCACGCCAACACGTTCCATCACTTCCTGATAATTCAGTACATTCATATAAAGATTGGCTTCCAGAAATTTCGTTTCAATCTCCGCTGCTTCCCGTTCGGCCAGCTGATTCTTAATCGCTCTAACTTGAGACCAGTCTTCGGATTTGATGGCCGCTTGCCCCTGCTGAAACAAGACTTCGGTGGTTGGTTCAGAAGAGCAGCCCGGCAAAAGCAAGCAGCAGATGATGAGCAGTAACTTGGGAGAGGTGGATGTCATCGGAGCAATTCCCTCTTAGTTGGCTACTTCTGGTTGCACGATTGTCAGACCTGAATTCACCCGGGGTGATTCAATGGTTTGTTCTGTTCCGTTGGGCCAGCGAATAATCAGCTTTTCAACAACCTGATCTGCGGGAATGCCAAAGAACATCCGAGCGTCATTGGTTGAGGCATAGCTTGCGCCTCCTTTGACCTGCCGCACTTGTTGTTGGGAATCAGAGAACAGCGTCACTACGCACCCAACAGCTCCACGATTACTTTGCTGTCCGATAAGCCTCAGCGAAACCCATTGATTGTCATTGGTTGTTTCATTGATGAGAACAGAACTGCGTTCATTGATATGTGAATACACCAGATCCAGATCACCGTCATTATCCAGATCACCGCTGGCAATACCTCTGCCTTTATGAGCGGTCGTAAAATATTGTCCAACACTCTTATTCACTTTGGCAAATCGGCCGTTCTTATTCTCGAGTGCGATAGGCCATTGCGCGATCGTGGCATCACTTGGATATAACTTCACATGACCGTTTGCGATAAACAAATCTTCATCGCCATCGCGATCGGCATCCATGAACGTCGTGCCCCAGCCGACATAGACACTTTGGAAGCTCAGCAGTCCACTGGCACTGCTAACGTGTTGAAACAGTGAGTCCCCAATGTTTTTATAGAGAGCGAACTGTTCGTTTTGAAAGTTAGTCACAAACAGGTCAGGTAACCCATCCATATTAAAGTCACCCAGGTCGACCCCCATGCTGCCATCGGCATTGCCTGAGTTGTCGAAGCCAACACCACAGAGTGTTGCGGTTTCCTTAAACGTACCGTCGCCCTGATTAGTCCAGAGAAAATTGGAGACCGTGTCATTGGTGATATAGATGTCCAGGTCACCATCCAAATCAATGTCGGCCATTAAAACTCCCAGTCCTTTACCAGCTTTGTTGATACCGGCCTGTTCGGAGATGTCGACCAGCGTTCCCTGTTGGTCGAAGGCCAGAAGAAAATCAGGTAGCGGAGAAAAGTCGCGGGGTGAGCAAATGTCACGACGGTTATCAACGGTTTGTTGAGAGAGAAAGTTTTTATCCTGTCCGGTACAGAAGGGATGATTTGTGAAGGACCAATCGATGTATTGAGATACATAAAGTTCGAGCATCCCGTCATTATCAATGTCTCCCCAGGCCGCTCCGACACTCCATAAATCCGTTGGCAAATCCAATGCGTTGGCTTTTTCTGTAAAGGTACCGTCTCCGTTGTTATGAAAGACGAGTAGTCCGCCGTAGCCGGTAATGACCAAGTCACTGAGTCCGTCATTGTCATAATCCTGAGCGAGGGCGCCATGGCTATAGAAGTCATCTCGCAGGAGTCCGGCTTGTTGAGTGACATCGGTGAATGTGAGATTGCCGTTGTTGCGATACAGAGCAGGGGGGTAACCGGAGATTTTGGTAGCTTCTTTCTCATCTTCGCCAAAGGAACCTCCTCCGGTAAAAAGCAAATCCATCCAGCCATCCGCATCATAATCGAAGATGGCAACGCCGCCTCCGAGCGTTTCGAGCATCGTCACGTGGCCGGTTTCTTCGCCATTGCGATATGCGAAATCCGGTCCTGATTCAAGAATCCGGAATCTCAGATTACTTTCCGGTTCCGGAAGATTATCCTCGGCAGTAACCACAGTCCGTTGTTGTCCGGTATTTGCGTTTTCAGCGTTGGATTTTTGATGCGTGGATTCGGTTTTATCCGGCGATTCGACTTGTTCTGGCGTTTCGTTGCTTTGTGGCGAATCACAACCGGCCGCAAATACGATGAGGAGTCCGGCCAGTAGCGAGGCTAGGGCTGAGTGGGAGTGGCCGGCGAAGAATCGGGGGAGCATCGGGGGAGTGGTCTGACTGAATTGCGGGTGAGAAGTTGGTGAGTTCTATTCTACACGGCGCGTTAAATAACGCGAATATGAGCAGGGGGGTGATGAGAAGTGGCTGAGAAAGGGGAATACCACAAACCGAACATAAGAGACATTATCGGACGTTGGGGATCGGGTAAAAAACACTGGTTTTATAGTGCTTCCTAGTATTTTGGAAATGCGCTCAGCCAATCAGTGTGCTTTAGCCACAAGCACTTGATGCACTCGTATCAAACGCAAGAACCAGCGTCGACACTTATTGAGCCTGCTCTATTCGTCTTCTTCCAGAAACTTACCCATCGCTCGGAACTTTTCGTAACGCTTGGCAAGCAAGTCCTCGGTAGATTCCTGCTGCAATTCCTTAAGATGCTCAAGTAGATATTGCTTGAGCTGGATCGCCATTTGTTGATGATCCCGATGAGCGCCACCTAATGGTTCAGGGATGATATCGTCAACGACACCCAATCCGGGCAGATACTTGGAAGTGAATTTTAATGCGTCAGCTGCTTTAGGAGCGTGCTCGGCACTCTTCCAAAGAATCCCTGCACATCCTTCCGGACTAATGACACTGTAATAACTGTGCTCAAGCATTGCGACTCGATCACCAACACCAATGCCTAATGCGCCACCGGAACCACCCTCGCCGATCACAATGCAAATAATCGGAGTTTCCAGTCGGGACATTTCGTACATGTTTTCAGCGATTACCCAGGCCTGTCCACGTTCTTCTGCTCCGATTCCAGGATAGGCACCGGGCGTGTCGATAAAGCAGATCACAGGCAGATTGAATTTGGCAGCCAATCGCATTTTCTGCATTGCTTTGCGATAGCCTTCCGGATGAGCACAGCCAAAATAGCATTCAGTTCGCTCTTTGACCGTGCGTCCTTTTTGATGCCCGATGACCATGACTTTTTGGTCATCAAGTTTCGCAAAACCTGTGAGAATCGCCCGGTCATCACCAAACTTGCGGTCGCCGTGTAATTCCACGAATTCATCAAAGACCAAACTGAGGTAATCACGCGTATAAGGTCGATTCTGATGCCGTGCGACCTGTACCGTTTCCCAAGGCGATAAGTTGGAGTACACATCGCGTGTGAGATCCGCAATACGGTTTTTCAAATCACGTACTTTTGCCTTTTGACCATTCCCCGATTCTTGTTCCGACAGGGCTTCTAACTCCTGTTCGAGTTCATAAATCGGTTGTTCAAATGCCAGGCCAGGTCCCGCGCTACTCATCAACTTTCCTTTGGATAAATTAGACTCATAAAACGATCATCATCTGTGAGCGATCAGCGTTTTTTCGTCGTTGTATTCTGATTCCATCATAGTAAACACTATCAGAAGATCTTGAAACTCCTAATCGATCCTCCCTGCCTTTACATGTCATCTCTGGCTGCTTCGATTTGATCAGGATGTAGAGGTTTATTACGGAAAACCCGCATGCTGGAAAGATTTCTTAAGACGACCGTCAGATTATTAGGCCGCTTTTCCTTCTTCTTTGCCAGCATGTCCTCCACCAGATCACTGAATTCCTGAGTGACATTTTTATTGAGCGTATTGGCTGGTGGAGCTTTTGCTCGCAAGTGCTTGTTCAATAATTGTTCAGGCGAGTTTCCTGTAAACGGTAATTTACCGGTAACGACTTCGAAGTACATACAACCGAGGCTATAGACATCTGAGCGGATGTCCAGGGGACGCCGTCGAATCTGCTCGGGCGACATATAACTTCGAGTTCCTGCGACACTCTTCGGCTTTCCAAAACCAAGTTTCGCAAGAAAGCCTGTCCGCGATGGCTGACACAACGCAAAGTCAATGAGTTTCGTCCTTCCCTGATCGTCCACTAAGAAGTTATCAGGTTTGATGTCACAATGGACCCACTTTTTGTCATGCAGGTGATCGAGTCCCGAAGCAGATTGTTCAATAATGACGTCCGCTCGGTGTTGCATCAGGTCTTTGTCCAATCGCAGCCGTTGTTTTAAGTTGAGTTGTTCACCGAACTCAAGCGAAAGATAAGGGTCATTGCCCGAAGTTCGTACGCCAAAGACTTCGATCACGTTGTCATGAGATAGTTTGCTGGCAACATTGAATTCGTGCTGCAGGTATCCTCGCTCGGTTTTACTTTGACGCGCTTGCGCTGTGAGCACTTTCAACGCAACCTTTTGATTGGTATTTCCATCGATGGCCTCAAAGATTTGGCACGTCGCTCCGGAGCGAATTAAACGAATAATTCGGTACTGATCAATGAAATCTCGTCCGTGTCCCACAGTGTCCCCGTTCAGATCGTAATGTTAATTACAGTGCAACTCGAATCTGTTCCCACAAATCGTACGCACTACATCATAAAAGTATTGGCTGAAGTGTACAAAAAAACAAATGATCTGGAAACGACTATTTACCTTGCGTTTCAGCAATCACTTCTTCGTAAATTGCTCGAATACGATCCGTCATGAGTTGATGAGAATACATTTCCCGGCATTTCGTTTTACCAGCGGTTCCTAACTGCTCTCTCAAATCACGATCGGCCGCTAGTCGGCAAATCCCATCCACAAGCGTCGCAACATCCTGGGGGGCCGTTAATATTCCTGTTTCATCGGTGATGCAGACCTCTCGCGCTCCGTCGATGTCAAAACTAATAACCGGTTTACCGGCCAGAAGTGCCTGAGGGAGTGCTCGAGCCAGACCTTCGCGCAGACTTGTGTGTGCGAGAATATCCATCGCTCCGATGTATTTGGGAACATCGGTAGGTGGAACTAAACCGGTGAAATGAAAATGCCCGGTGAGCCCCCCTGCTTCGATTTGGCGAACGATCTCGCTTCGCAAATTGCCATCGCCGACGAGAAGGAAATGGACATCAGGGTTTCGTTCAACAATCTGCCTCGCGGCGTCAACCAGATACTCATGGCCTTTGAGTTTAAACATTCGAGCGATTTTTCCCACAACGATGTGGTGGTCAGCAAATCCAAGCTCCTGACGTACTTCATCACGACGTTCGTTGGCGTTGAGAAAATCGTCGATAGCCATCCCGCTGTATACGGTTGTGAAACGGTGTCTTTTGGCCACCCTACCCTCTACCATCAAATCAGTCATAGCATCAGCGACGCATAATAACCGGTGGCATCGTCTAGCAGCATAGCGTTCACAAAAGGCGAACAGCGTGCGTGAAAGGCTGGATTGGAATGGGTGGAAGGGAGCTCCGTGGACCGTGTGGATCACGGCAGGCACTTTTAACTTCCAGGCTGCCAGTCTCCCCAGAATCCCAGCCTTAGCACTATGCGTATGGACGACGTCGGGTTCGAGTTGTTTGAGCAGAGACTTGATCTGGCGATATGCCCGGTAATCCTGCCAGGGATTAATGTTGCGAGTTAACGACGGTGCTTCCAGGATTTTGAGCCGAGGGTGGTTGAATCGCTGGAGTAACTGGCCTTCGGGGCCTTCAGACGGCCCGGTAATGAGCGTTACGTCATCGCCATATTGGTCGATCAAGTCGATGCAGTTTAGTAGTGTGTTTTCCTGGGCACCACCGACGATCATACGCGTAATAATATGGACGACTTTCATAGCTGGCGTTTTAACCTACATTCGAGTTTGTGTACATATTAAGTCTCGCCATAATCGACATCCATTAGATAGAGCCCCTCCGGGGGAGCAGTCTGCCCTGCCCGTTTACGATCACAGGCCGACAGCACGTCCACAATCCAGTCGGGATGTTCCTTTCCCTTGCCGACTCGGCTTAGCGACCCAACGATATTACGAACCATGTTGTAGAGAAAACCGTCCGCTCGGATATCCATTGTGATAAAGCGTGCGTCGTGCTGAGTATACTCGTCGAGCATTAACTCCATCACATTTCGGACGCTGGTCTTGCGATCACTTTTGGAGGCTTCGAAACTGGCGAAATCATGTTCGCCGATAAAATGCACAGCCGCAGCCCGCATGGCATCCAGATCCAGTGCTTTGGGATGAGACCAGGCATATTTCAGTGATAACGGGTCCATAATGGGACCGGGTTGGATAATATATCGATAATGCTTGCTGACGGCTTCACGAATTGGATGGAAATTATCTCGGGTAATCTCTAATTGCCGAAGGTAAATATCAAAAGGCGTGTGCGCGTTGATGGCACGACAGAGCGTGTTTTCGGCTAATTCGGTTTCTACCTTGAAGGAGATAACCTGACCATGCGCATGGACTCCTGCGTCGGTTCGCCCACTCGAAAGAACCCGGCAGGAATGCCCTGTCACCTTGAGCAGAGCCGTTTCCATCAATCCCTGAATTGTCCGTTGATTCGGTTGAACCTGCCAGCCTGCATACTTTGTTCCATCGTAAGCCAACTTGCCTCGATACGTATGCATGTGCGGGAGGACTCCGTAAAGATCTTACTCAGCAGATTGTTGAATCAGCAGTTCCGCAATTTGCACGGCATTGGTAGCAGCCCCTTTGCGTAGATTATCGCTGACACACCAAAAGGTGATGCCATTGGGAGCCGAAATGTCTTCTCGGATACGACCAATGAATACTTCATCCGACCCGGAACTGTTATTGGGCATGGGGTATACACCGTTATCGAGATCATCCACCACGGTAATACCATCCTGAGCTTCAAATAATGCTCGAGCCTGTTCCACGGTTAACTTTTCTTCGGTTTCCACAAGAATGCTTTCGCTGTGGCAGTTAGCAACCGGAACACGAATGGCTGTAGGGCAAACCTGAATTGATTCATCCCCGAATATTTTCTGGGTCTCCCACACCATTTTCATCTCTTCAGAGGTGTAGCCTGCATGTTTGCGTGATCCGATTTGCGGGATCAGGTTAAAGGCAATCGGGTGAGAGAATGCCTGGTATTCGTAGGATTCGCCATTCACAGCGGCTTTAGTGCCTTCTTCCAGATCGACGTTGCCGGCGAGCCCTGCTCCGCTGGTAGCCTGATACGTGCTGACGACAACGCGTTTGATACGAGCTGCGTCATGCAGAGGTTTCATCGCCACAACCATTTGTGTGGTGGAACAATTCGGACTGGCGATAACACCATTGTGCTCTTTAGCCGCTTCCGGATTAACTTCGGGAACAACGAGTGGAACGTCAGGAAGCATCCGGTGGAATCCACTTTCATCGACGACGACTGCACCGACTTCTTTTGCCCAGGGAACCAATTCAGCCGCCACTTCATCAGGCGTACTGGCGATGATCAGATCCATGCCTTCAAAGGCATCAGGCCCTAACTCAACCACTGTGTACTCTTCACCCTTGAAATTCAGTTTCGTACCCGCAGAACGTTTAGAAGCGATAAATCGCATCGATTTAAATGGGAAGTTTCGTTCTTCAAGTAACTGACGCACAATGGTTCCGACTGCACCGGTCGCTCCGACCAAGGCAATATTTTCGTACACGATATGGTTCCTTTGGTAAAAAAATTTAAGCTTTTGAGTTGACTGGGATTAAAAAAAGTTCCTTAAACGCGGGCTGCGTCTAAGGAACTTTTCAGTATGTATTCGCTGTTGAAAATCGGCAACAGCTAATTGAATGCTATTTTTGTACGATGCCGGGTACATCAGGAGTCGAAAATGACTTCGCGACTGACTGCCCCGGTTGCAGGTCAATATTCTCCAATGCCCGGTATTCGGTCGAGCCAATTTTCCAGCTCACTTCAACGCGATAACGGTATCGAGCTGAGGGGTTAACATTTCTGGAAATGTACGTCCGTGTTGTTCCCGTGGATGAGGTGGCTTTGCCGTTAATTCTTACAACTGCTTTCTCAGGGACGGTTAAGATCAGCGTCGTTGTGGCAGGATCTTCCACTTGAAACGTATCGTCATCAGCAGGAGCATCGTCAGAAGCGGGTTCTGGTGCCGGTGCCGGTTCTGGGGAAGCGGGGTCAGTCGGTTGCACCGGCTCTTGATCAGGAAGGGCTGGCTGAGCGGGTTGGATCGGCTGCAGGACAGAATCACTCTGCTCTGCGGACTCTTCATGATAAGGCTTCTCTGCTTCATGCGTTGTGGCAGGAGTTGGTGTTGCCAGAGGGGCATCAGTAATCATGGACGGTCCATAAACGACTCCGCGGTAGAACCGATAATTGAGGTGATAATGGGCCGCCAGGCGTAATTCGGCTGCCGCGTTTCGGATGATCGGTCGGCGGACGATAAGTGGGCCGCAGCATACTGTTACAGGACGGCAGCATGGATTGAGCAGTTGTGCCTGAGCCTGATTCACAGTGAAACCACTCAGGGTGACTACGAATGTTAACGCCAATAGTTTTGCATTACGCATAGATGCTCCTCGCTTAACTCTTTCCCGCCTGCCAACCTGTTTCGCAGGCCGAACGTAGTCAGGAATAAACAGTTATTATTTTGCCCATTTTAACACTGAAGGTCGAGCAATGCGAGTGCTGAAAGGTGAACGAATTATCGTTTGTTGTGACGTAATTTCAGGTCATCGATGTAAAATTCTCCGACTCCCCCAAAAAGTCCAACTCGTAAAATGGCTTCTCGGGCCTGTATGGGGACTCGGACAATCTTTTGAACAGGACTCCAGTCGTGTGTGCCAATAAAGGGACCCAAAGAGACGACACCCACTTCATGTCGACTGTCGTCATAGAAAGAAATGGCAAATAAGGGAATTTCATCCCGCGTGCGGCCTTGCCGTACATCGTTGAGCTTGATTTGAGCTCGGATCGCGAGTGACCCGATGGCTCGACCATCGATGGCAAAACCCTGAAGCATGTGGGATGACAGTCCCGGAGTTTCATTGAAAAATCGAGCGTAATGTTCGCCTTGAGCTGCATCATTTCCACTAGCTAATTTGACTTGCCGCTGATAGTACCACCCAAGTAGGAAGTCGTAACCCTCCTTGACTGTTTCAAAATCAGAGTTGAACAGTTGAGGGTTCAACGGGTCAGGTTTGACCTGGCGGTTATCCTCGGCATTGCCTGTCATCGGGACAAATAATGTTGGTCGCAGGGCTTCTGCTTTGAGTTTTCCATCGACTTTACGCATGATGTACATCGTCTGTTGGTATCGTTGGCCAACCGGGATGACCATCGTGCCTCCCTCTTTAAGCTGCTGAACCAAAGGAATCGGCACTCGTTCGGGCGAGCAAGTGACAATAATCTTGTCGAACGGTGCGTACTGGGGCCAGCCTAGAAAGCCGTCGCCTACTTTCGTTTTGACATTGGCGTACTTGAGCTTGTTCAGTGTCGTCTTAGCCTTGAGTCCTAATTCCTGCACGATCTCGATGGAATAAACAGACTGTACGAGCGGTGATAGGACGGCAGCCTGATATCCACTGCCCGTTCCAATTTCCAATACTCGGTCGGTAGGTTTGGGATCCAACGCTTCGGTCATGTAAGCAACGATGAATGGAGCGGAGATTGTTTGTTGTCCACCGATCGGTAAGGCCATGTCGAAGTAGGCCTGCGAGCGAATATTAGTTGGTACGAATTCATGCCGAGGTGTTTTGAGCATGGAGGCAATCACTCGCTCGTGTTTTACTCCACTCCCGATCACTGCGGTTTGGACCATCTGCTTGCGTGCAGTTTCATAGCGATCAGCGACTTGAGCCCACGCTGTTGTTGACGTCCCGGGTAGAAAGTTACCCAGAAAGATAGCTAGGCATAAAAACGGCAGTTGTAGTGGATGGAATTTTTGACGCGTCATGATTACCTTCTCCCTACAATCCTTATCGGTTGATTACGGCAGGTGGATTTAACAAGACAGTAGTTTTCGAATTCTTCCGAGGGGGACTTGAGAGAGATACGGGAGTCTGAAAGACTAGTATTATTCAGTTCAACCGCATCTTTACCTTAAAGGTATTCAAGTCATGAGAAAGAATCCAGTCAAAGAGAAATTACGTAACGGCGAACCGACTTTTGGGACCTGGCTCTCGTTAGGAAACTTTCTTGGCACGCGTGTGATTTCTCGCATGGGTTGGGATTGGTTGACACTTGATATTGAACACGGTGCCTTCGACTGGGCTCAGGCTGAACAAATCTTTGCGGCGGTTGCCGATGCGGGTGGCGTTCCACTGGCTAGAGTTCCTGATGGTAGTCATCATTACATTAAACGTGTGCTGGATGCCGGAGCGTGGGGGATTGTTGTGCCAATGGTCGATACTGTCGAACAGGCGAAGATAGCGATTGCTGCTGCTAAATTCCCTCCGGAAGGAAATCGCAGCGTCGGTGGCGGGAGTCACAATCTGAATTTCGGAGCGACAGCCGGAGATTATCGAGCTCAGGCCAACGACGAAATCCTCGTTGTTTTGCAGACGGAAAGTCCTGAAGGGGTAGCGAACGCAGAAGCGATTTATAGTTTACCCGGATGTGATGCAATCTTTATCGGTCCCAACGATTTACGATTTCAGATGCGCGAAGAGGATGGAACGTTTCCATCTGCTGAGGAACATGAAGCGGCAATTCAGGAAGTCATCCGAGCCGGAAAAGCTGTTGGCACTCCGACTGGAATCCATGAGATGGATCCGGAAGGTGCCCTGAAGCGAGCGGAACAGGGGATGCAGTTTATTGCGGTGGCCAGTGACTTGAAATTCATGGTGGAACGAGCAACCGAAGCGGTTGAAGCTGTCTTCCCGGAACGTACCGTCGGTGACGTCGCGCGGTATTAAACGATAACGACGTAGCTTAAGAAACGCGACGGCCTGTTGTCAGGCAAGATACTCGCTGCGACCAGATATTATCTGGAGAATTCAAACTTCGCCCAGAACGGGTGTTGGCGATCGCCTCGTGAGCGTACATCTTCGAGCATGACCTCGACACTAGCCGTGATCGGCACGACGCGTTCCCGGCCAATGACGTTGAGCGTCACATTTTGCTCAAAGTCAACTAAGTCCGGCGTGAGAAAAACCGTGATCTTAGCGGCTGGGCTCTTGATGCGAACTCGATTGTTAGGACTGATGCTGGCTTCAATTTCCATGGCGCGAGCAGAACTCGGAGGCCACTCCAGCGGAAGCGTAATCGCTTCGGGGGGGAATCCAGAGAATTCCGCCCACCAGAAAAAATTGTCCCATGGTCGTAGCGAGGTGACATTAAAATCGTTGACGGTGAACTCGCGACGATGGAACCGCATCCAATCAAACATATGGTGAATGTCGTCCTGAAAGTGATCATGTCCCCTGCCCTTGTATTCCACAATCATCGTGTCGAAACCTGAGCGAGTCAGATACCGATTAAAGTCACGTTCATTTTGAGCAATGCGATTTCCATCCATTTCTCCCGAAACAAAATAGAAGGACTGGTGCTTTGCATTTTCCCAGTAGCGAGTCACATACTTTCCAGCGGTGGCACAGACAGGTAAGATGCCCGCCCATAAATCCGGATGCGCCAGTCCAATGTCCCAGGCAGCATCGCCGCCGATACTGTGACCGGAGAGAAACACCCTGTCGGTGTCAATCGCAAATTTTTGCAGACTTTCCTGAAGTGCGTAGAGAACACGAGCATGTTCCTGAGCGGAATAATTATAAGCACTCTGGTACCGGTCATCGGTCCAGGCCGGAGCGATGACGATGTAGCCATGCCGGGCCGCCTGTCCTAGTCGCAAGTCCATCTGCTTATTGTACTGGCCACACCACCAGTCGATTTGTTGTTCCGGAGCATTGCCTCCACCGTGTAAGGATACGATTGCGGGGTACTTGCGATAGGCGTCGTAATCAGGTGGTAGCTGAACGACGTAACGAAATGATTTCCCGTCAGCTCCCACGGATTCATAGACAAAGTGAAGTGGGTCTTCATGGGCTTGCTGGGCCAGAGCAACGGCCGGCTTCATGGCTTGCAGCAGTCGAGCAATGTTCGCGGGAGTTCCACCTTCGAGTCCGGCAATACGATTGAGGATTTCACTTCGCTGCTCTGCATTTTCGCTTGTGAGATATTCCCGGATGGCGTTACGGACTTCGAATAGAGAGGTGGCGACTGCCAGATTCTGAGTCACCTCCCCCTGCCCCATTAACCAGCCACTGATGGCCATGGCCAGCTTCTGATCAAAGGCAATGTCCGGGTCTTCACTCAGACGCACAAAGTCTGCGAAGCGAGGAAGCGTGTTAATGTTTAGCTCGCGGAATATCTCCTCGCGAATCTTAGCCACGGCATCGATTGATTCCTGTTCCTGCAGTTTGTCAGCCAATTTATCAAACAGAGCAAAGACGATATCACGCTGTTTGGATTGATCGTCATACTCTTTGAGTAAGTCACGTGCTCGCAGCAGCGTTTCCACGGCCACACCGTCACTGGGGAATGACTTCAGCCAGTTGTAGACACGAGCGTGTTGTCCGGCGCGTTGCCGACTCTCAATTTCCTCAATTAACCGATCGGCTAATGCCTGACGTAATTGTGAAATCTGATCCTTGAGGTCAGCCAGTTCCGGAAACTGCTCAATCGCTGATTGCAATTCAAACATGGCCTCACGATACCGCTCACACTGCATGTATAAGCGGACGATTTTCAATCGGTCATCCGGGTTCTTCATGTCCAGGTGGGTTTTCAGTATTTTGCCGAGTATGGGCGTGGCCATACTGCTGGTAGCCATCCGGGTTTCCCAAATAATCGGATTCCTGGTAACCAGAGATTCCAACTTGATGTACTGAGAATTGACTTCGGTGACACCTTGCACCAGATGCAATGGTCCACGTGAATCTTTCATGGTGATCGTTCGCCGGCCGAAGTCGTCAAACGACGTAATGTTGAGAATTGGACCGACCGCTGCTAATCGTTTCCCAACGCTCGCAACGCGTTGTTTGAGCATGATACGTTCCAGGCTGTCAGGCGGAGAATTGACGAAGTTTAGAACCTGATACTGGGAGAAAAATGTGCGACGAATTCCATCATCGGCAAAATGGACAAGTTTGGTGGATACTTCTCCGGCCGACGAGCCGGATGCCAATGGAGTTTCACCAATGCCTCCGATTTTTCCCGGCTCACCCTCCACCTGCACATTGTTCTTCAATGTGTAGATTGCTCCGGAGACACCACTGCCAATCAGAATCAGCACGATGAGGCTGAGGCTGATGCTCGAGGCAAATAGCCGTCTTCCGGACTTGGTAATTCGATGAACCACGTGATTACTTCTCGGCATTTGAGATTGTCAGACACATATCGAACACATGTATCCTTGCTAGTATCGTTATCGGCTAAAACCGCTCTCCCAGTATTGGCATAATTATTACCAGGGAATGTCATTTGACCAGATTCTTGATGCAGATTGCAAACAACTAATCGAATCCAGACAGAGGTAACTCGGGATGCAGGGACTGGGCTTGTTGACTTTGCCTACGGCTGCTTTAAAATGCTCAGGATAGGTTATTTGGGGGTAAGGTCGAATGCTTCGGCGTATCATTGTTGTATTACTGCTAATACTCGTTTCGGCAGCTGTGACTAGTCTGGTTTCAGGTGGCGCAGCGTTGGTGGCTGGAAACTTGGAAGATGGTGGGGCAAGACAGGTGTTCACCGTGATTGCTGTCATCGGATTATTGGTGTCGGCGATTGTTTTTTGCCTGCTTGTACTTGCAATGGCCGTCTATCTTGTTGAACAATCTAGTAAGCACGCCACGGAGGCGGAGTCCAGTTCAACTTCGGAAGCATAGCCCGTCCTGGCTTTCACCACCATCGGACCTCATGATTAAATTCAATTGCCCTCATTGTCAGCAGGCTTTACGCGTTCCAGTGTCTCGGGCAGACACTGAAGCAACGTGTCCTGGTTGCCAGACTCAAATTCGAGTGCCTCCTGCGATTGCAGTTGAGTCAGCTGATGATAACGCAATTGCCGCTCCGCCAGTGGTACAGGCAGCGGACGACGAGGGCGACGGAATTGTCGATCTGACAAATAGTCAATTACAGAGTTCTACCGCTGCTGCGCCAGAGGCGGAACAGATAGTCAGCGGCACGGTAGTTGATTTTGCTGCTGACGACTTAAATCAGGGCAGCTATCAAGCGGGGCAAGTGGATCAAGCGTGTCATGCGGATGGAGTCTCCGAAGAATCGGAATCATCGTTTTCAGCGTCCGCTGACGAGCAACACGAATCTGCTGTTTCGGATGCGGAGGCAGCCAACGAGAGTAACCATCGCAATCAGCGAGAACTTCTCAAAGATCGCCGGCGTAAAGTGGAAGTCTCTTCTAAGGTATTTGAGGATCTTGCCGATCGAGTTGCAGAAGATACGTTAGCCGATACCAACGTGATATCGCATCGCCGTACTCAGGGACAGCTTGGCGTAGCAAGAAGTAATCTGTATTTGTTTGGCGTTCTGATTTTATTTGTGGCACTGACCAGTTTTTGGTTGGGGACGATGATGAATCCCACCCGGCCAAGCCAAAGCGAAGCTGAAATTGCCGGCGTCGAAGACTACGTTAATTTTGAAGGTCGAGTGACGTTTCGCACGGAAGACGATCCGGAGGCAGTTGATGAGGCAGCATTGGTGATGTTGCTACCGCAGGACTCATTACCGAGCGAAAAATTCATCGAGAACGGAATTGGCGCAGGGCTGGAGGTTGATGAGAGCCTGCCAACAGTTCAGGAGATTCGACGTTTAGGCGGTGACATCACCACGGCAGGTGCCGAAGGTCGGTTTACGATGAAGGTCGCTTCAGGAAATTACTATTACCTGCTGGTCGTCTCCGCTCAGAAACCGTCGGCAGAACCTCCGGAGGAGGCAGATCTTGAATCACTTGGAGCTTACTTTAATTCCCCTGCCCGCCTACTCGACGGTAAAACCTATCGCTGGTCCCAGGAAGTGGTAAACACGCATCGTGATATTCGTGTTTACCACCGCTAGTTAGTTCTTTTTCAGCACGGCACCGGAAATGAACCAACCATCATCCCGCGTCTGAACATAGGTGCCGGAGGGGCCCAGGTATTTGGCAACTTCTTCGAAGTCAGGCATTTTCGAGACATCGAGTTTTTCGATTTCTTTGTTATCTTCAGCCGGTCCCATCAATCGCTTCATTAACTTGCCAGCGATCGTGTCAGATTGCTGCATTTTTCCTTGTTGCAGCAGTTTGTAATTGGGCTCGTTCTTCTTGTCGAGCCGACTAAACATTCTCATGCTGGTGGAGTTTGCTCCGAGTGCCTTCAAGGCTGCTTCGACACGTTGGTAATCGTCGGTTGCATCAAGTTTAGCAGCGTCCTGTTCGCGAAGTAAGTCTTCGATGAAGTCAGCACTAGAGGCCACGATGATGTGACCGGAATCCGACACGGTGACAGCCCACTGGCTGATCAAAGGTTGAGAACCAGCGGCTTCTTCTTCCGGTGCTCCGAAGTCTTCCCCCCCGAAGCCTTCATCGCCACCAAATCCTTCATCGCCACCAAATCCGTCGACTCCGAAGCCATCTCCAAAATCAACATTGAGCTCGACGTCGATTTCCTCTTCCACATTGAGCACTTCCCAAATGGTGAATCCATTGAACTCACGTTCTTCTTTATTGGGCTCAGCACTCATGAATTTTGCTACGGCTTTGCGTACAGCCGGTGCATCGGTGACATCAATTGCAGCCAGCCATTGATGACTGTCTACGTCCACAGGTTCTTTGAAACCGGTCATGACGGAGATGCGTCCTGCCAGGTAGCCCACCAACTCTTCACGAATGTCAAGTTGCGGACCATTCACGTCGTGAGCAATTCCTTCGAGGATTTCTTCAAACAGATCCTGCCCTTGCTCGGCATCCAGATATTCGTTTACCAAAGTCTTCGCATATTCGAAGGAGTCACGCAAATTCCAGTTCATTGTGGTGTAGGTACTCACAGAGGATGGAATCCATGCCTGCGGAGCCTGTGTATCAGAATTTGGAAAATCTAGAATTCGGGCAGCCAGTCGAAAGCGGTCTGAGTCTTGGGCGGCGATTCGCTCGTCTTTTTCAGTTCCATTCTCTTCTGCTTCAGTTTCCAAAGCGATTTGGGCTTCAACCCCTTCAGCATCTCGTGGCGCATATACAAAAGTATGATGAGTGAATTCGTTTTCACCTTCGGCAACGACAACCCAGCCGCCGAGGCCACGGATGGCACCAAAACCCTGTCCTAAGAGCAGCTCCTGGAAGTTCTTCCCTTCAGGCTCGACACCAGCTGCTACCTGAATGGTCTTGGCATAACCAAAAGGTTCTACAAACCAGCGGATTTGAGGTGCAACTTCCGAAGCATCGTCACACCGTTGCATGGCAACTTGATAGGCTTCAATGCCGGCGACATTGTCTTCTCCCGGATTGTCGAATCGCCCCATGATGTCAGTCAGTACCTTGGTATGGTCGGTGGCGAGAATGTGATCGTTATGAATGATGTAGTAGGCACTGTAGGAACGATCGGGATTTTCCTCATCGGTGACGGTGTACTGAGTAACCTCCTGGCCTGCCACTTCGGTTGTCGACTTGACCGCACCCTGGTCGGTTAACTCTTTTCCAATCCGATTCAGTAGTTCCTGAGCGTCTTCAATGGAATCGGTGACGTCAACAATCAAGGCGAGAGCATGAGGTTGTGCTTCGTCCTCGACCGCAATGACTGCTGAGGCTGCTTCACCGGCACTGAGATTCTCCAGATCTTCGAAGCTAATACCAAGACGCACGCCGGTTTGATCAAAACGAGACTGTAATTGACGCTTTAGATCGTCCGCAAAAGGTTTGACCACAGGATCATTCATCAATTGATGAATTTGTGTTTTTTCGAAACGTTGCTGCAGCTCATCAAGATCTGGAACCGCAAAATAGGCTTTTGTTGTATTGGGTAGAAGCTGGTCAGTTGATGGGGCAGAAAAAACGGAGTGAACTCCAAAAATGACAGTGAGTGTAAGTGCTGTCATTAGTCTCGAAAACGACTTGGTCACGGTGCGATTCCTTTGGCTTGTCAGGTCGTTGATGAGCATGTGCCGAGCTTTATCAAATGGACCTGTGTGTAAACTCACTGCGTTCAATACGGTGGGCCTACTATAGATGTGGGTAGTTTGGGCTATTCGTTGGGAAACTTTACCGATTAGGTAGCGCGGGTAAAACGCCTTGCTCCGGTTTGCACACCCGGTACTGTTCCTAACTTTTTCATCTATCGGTGAAATAATGTTATTAACGTGAATACTGCTGGTAAGGATTATTCCAATCTTACGTAAATCGAGCCAGCAAGACATTAAATAAATGGTATAGCTAGCGCAGTTTAACATTGTTTAGGAAACTTAGGCGTGGCTACGCAGTATTCGGCTAAAGGATTTTCAGGAAACCCCCATTTGCGAGGGGGGCGAATGAGATTGATCGATTCAGTTCATGTGAAATTCCTGCCAGCGATCGACGACACGTAGGAAATGACACTTGTTACAATCGTTGCTATGCAGGATTTTAACTTAGAAGCACTAATTCACGACCCGATTCATGGTTATATTCCGATTGGCAAACGGGATAAGCGTGATGCCGCTAGCGACTCAGCGATTTGTGAACAGGATGTGATCAATCATCCCTGGGTGCAGCGAATGCGTAATATCCACCAATTGCAGACTGCCTGGTGGATTTATCCCACAGCAGAACATTCCCGATTTCAACACATACTGGGAGTGATGCATTTAGCCAGCCGCTGGGTGCAAGCCCTTTACCCCAGTTTACAGCGAGTTTGCGACGAGGTTCCCAGCATTGGATATGTTGAATCGTTGATGCGGATGGCTGGATTACTTCACGATGTGGGTCACGGCCCGTTTGGGCATTTCTTTGATGAGCACTATTTAAGGCAGTTCCACGAAACACATGAAACGTTGGGTGCTCAAATCATCTCAACCGAACTGGGTGAGATTCTCAGGCAGCTAAGGAGTAATCCTAACAGCCGTTTGGCTGACGATGAGCAACTGGATCCTGAACAAGTAGCCTGGATTATCCAACGCCCGGCAGCCGACGACGGCAACCGTCCCAAGTGGCTGATGTTTTTGCGTAGTTTGCTGAGTGGAATCTATACGATCGATAACATGGATTTCGTCCTGCGTGATGCTTATATGACTGGTTACAGTCAACGGTCTTATGATCTGGAGCGGCTGCTGCGATATTCGTTTTTCAGCGAACATGGTCTCACGATTCATGATCGTGGTATTCATGCACTATTGCGTTTTATGGGAGCTCGGGCCGAGCTGTTTCGTAACGTCTATTTTCATCGTAGCGTGCGCGGTATCGACCTAGCACTGACGGATGTCTTTGCTCAGACCATGCCCCTACTCTTTCCCGGCAATCCGCGCGAGCACCTAGCTCATTATTTGCAACTCACAGAATCTTCGCTGCTTGTCGATGTAGCCCGTTGGCAGCATGCCGAGGGAGAAGCCGGAGAGTTGGGAAGGCATTGGCAGGAGATACTCCAGTGCCGCGTACCCTGGATGATGGTCTGCCAGCGAACGATGACTTTTGATGAAGGGGATCATGAGGCGAGTAGTATTTTTACGGATCAGGAATTTGTGGAAAAGAAATTACTTGCTGCTCTTCCTGCTCACTTGCAGTCAATCGATTTGAGAATAGACATCGCCAGACATATTTTCCGTCCACTTGTTCAGGGGCCGGTCGCGGGACAGAATTATTTGCTGGATTCGGCAACCGAACAAATCCGTCCTTTAACGAGTCATGAGTTGATTGATCGCCAGCCAGTCGCTCAGAGAATCTGTCGCATTTATGCTCGGGATATGCAACATCAATCAGAATTGGCTGGTGCGTTACAAGTACTCTCTGGCCATGGTGAGGATGACCTCACCAATATGTAGACACATCCTCCGGGATACGTTGGGGCTGGTAATTACAAAACATTACTACAAAACACATTTCAAAAAGTACAAAAGGAAAAGTTATGTTTCTTGGTTTTGGTGAAGTCATGATGCGAGTTGCTCCGGAACACAAGCTGCGATTACGGCAGGTGTTACCCGGGAGAGTGGAGATTACCTGGGGAGGTGGTGAAGCCAATGTCTGTGCTTCCTTGGCCATGTTTGGAAACGAAACTCGGTATGTGACTGCCCTGCCTGACAATGCGTTGGCTGATAGCCTGACAACCTCGCTTCGAGGACTAGGTGTCGACACTTCCAGGATTCTGACTCGTGATGGTCGACTTGGAGTTTACTATGTCGAATGTGGAGCGAATCAGCGAGGTTCGACGGTGTTGTACGACCGAGCGTATAGTAGTGTGTCACTGGCTGAATCCGCTGAATACGACTACGAGTCGATTTTGGAGGGAGTGCACTGGCTTCATATTTCCGGAATTACACCTGCTATAAGTCAGCAGGCCTATGAAGCCAATCTGGCGTTGGTCAAACAGGCGAAGGCAGCTGGCGTTGAGATTTCCTGCGACTTGAATTTTCGTAAGAAACTTTGGAAGTGGCATCCGGAAATTCAGGGTCAGGCTTTGGCTCGACAATGTATGGCCGAAGTGCTACCCTACATCGACTTAGTAATCGGCAATGAAGAAGATGCGGCCGACGTTTTGGATATCCACCCGGCAGACACGGATGTGACGACCGGCCACTTGAATGTCAGTGCCTATCAGGATGTGGCTGAACAGATTGTTGCCAAATATCCGAATGTTAAGCGGGTTGCGATTACATTGCGTGAGAGCATTTCGGCTGATCATAACAACTGGGGAGCGATGCTGTACGAGGCTGGCGGCTCCGTGGCCTTTTCTCCATTGAATGCTGATGGTCAGTACGAATCCTTCAAGATTGGTCATATCGTAGATCGAGTTGGTGGAGGTGATTCTTTCGCAGCAGGGCTATTACATGCACTTCATGACACTCAGTACGACTCTCCTCAGCAAGTGCTGGATTTCGCCGTGGCGGCGAGCTGTTTGAAGCATTCCATCAAAGGGGATTTCAACTATGTCAGTGTCGCTGAGGTTCAGGCACTAGCGGGTGGAAATGCGACAGGTCGCGTACAGCGTTAGTCCCTTGATAGCTGGTTCGCAGAGCGGCCAGAATGGCGTAAAATACTGAGTCTAAGCTCATCCCATTTTTTACTGGAGACAATTGGCGTGTCCCACGACAAATACCAAAACCCACTGATCACTCGTTATGCCTCGGCAGAGATGGCTGAGATATTTAGCCCCCAACGTAAGTTCTCCACCTGGCGAAAAATGTGGATTGCGTTGGCTGAATCCGAACAGGAATTAGGGCTATCGATTACCGACGAGCAGATTAGCCAGTTGAAATCGGAAGTCGATAATATCGACTTTGATGCGGCTCGGGAATACGAAAAGAAATTACGTCACGATGTGATGGCGCATGTTCACGCCTACGGAGATGTCTGCCCGGACGCCCGGCCGATTATTCACCTTGGTGCTACCAGTTGCTTTGTAACCGATAACACGGACGTGATTCTTTTGCGGGAAGCCTTAGAGTACGTTCGTAAACGACTTGCCGCTGTCCTAGATGCCTTAGGTACTTTTGCAGCAGATAATAAATCACTGGCAACGCTTGGCTTCACACATCTTCAACCCGCTCAGCCAACCACCGTAGGTAAACGAGCCTGTTTGTGGGCGTATGACTTCGCGATGGATCTGGAAGATGTTCAGTATCGTATTGAGGGCATGAAGGCGCGAAGCACGAAAGGAACGACTGGTACTCAGGCGAGCTTTTTGAAGTTATTTGATGGAGACCATGCCAAGGTCACGCAACTGGAACAAAAGGTCGCTGAGAAGCTAGGCTTTGCAACTAGTTACGCCGTGACCGGACAAACCTATTCACGTAAAGTGGATGCTCAGATTCTGGACGCTCTGTCGGGGATCGCTCAGAGTGCCCATAAGATGGCATCTGATTTACGGTTACTGGCAAATCGTAAAGAACTTGAGGAACCGTTTGGTAAACATCAGATCGGCTCTTCAGCGATGGCTTATAAGAGAAATCCAATGCGTAGTGAACGTATTTGCTCGTTGAGCCGCTATGTGATGAGCCTCCAATCGAGTACAGCCAATACCCTGGCGACCCAGTGGATGGAGCGAACTCTGGATGATAGCGCCAACAGGAGACTGGTTCTGCCACAGGCATTTCTAGCCATCGATTCAGTGCTTATCTTGTTACAAAACGTTTGTGCTGGATTGGTGACTTACCCTAAGGTGATTGCCAAAAATCTCAATGACGAATTACCGTTCATGGCCACGGAGAATATTCTTATGGCCGCCGTGGCAGCAGGTGGAGATCGTCAGGATTTGCACGAGCGTATTCGTCAGCACAGTCAGGATGCGGCAGCCGAAGTGAAACAGCAAGGGCAGCCCAATGACCTGCTGGAACGTCTGGCTCAGGATGACGCCTTCGCTGGCATCGATCTTTCAGCGTTAATGGATCCCCTGCAGTTTGTGGGACGTAGTCCCGAACAAGTCGATGACTTTGTTGCGACGGTGATTCAGCCCATTCGGGAAGCGTATCTCGAAGCGGACCTGAATGCCGAAGTCAACGTTTAGATGAGATCCTGCTTGCGTCGTTTACGGCGTGGCGTCTTACTACAGTTTTCACAAACGCCGCTAATGATGAGCCGGTGACTTGTGACTCGGAAACGATGTTGTTGTGCCACACTGCTTCGCAGTTGCATCAATTCATCGCTTTGGAATTCATAGAGTTCATCGCAGACAGTGCAATGCAGGTGGTCGTGTTGCGGGTAACCGTAGTCGTGCTCATAGACGGCTCGTCCATCCAGTTCAAACTTGCGTAGCAAACCGGCGTCGACGAATTCTGCCAGTGTTCGATAGACGGTAGGGCGACTGACATACCCGGAATCACCTTTACGAGGCAGTTGTTCGATCAACGTGTCCGCATCAAAGTGTTCATGGCGAGAGTAGACGATTTCCATAAGATTACGACGCTGTTGCGTATTTCGCATGCCTTTGCTCTGCAGATACTCTTCAAAACGTGCTTCTGGCGTTAGGGATACCTGAACATCCCCTAGTGTAAAGTTTTGATCCATCGTCACTGGCGCCGATCTGACTGTTCTATCTAACAACCTAACTTCCAAAAATAAATGCTCAGCCTATTCAGCTGAGCATTCAACTTCATTTACATATATTAGTATACCGAGTTTATCCGATTTCATCGAGTAAACGATCGATGGCGATGTCCAGCTTCTCTTCGGTTTCATACGTTCCGGACTCGATGGCTTCACGAATCTGTGCCACTCGGTCTGTACGGATTTCAGGCAAATCCTGAACTTGCAGCTGCTCAATCATCTCCACCGTAGGGCTGTTCATTTCTGCTTCGACAGAAATCTCAACCTGATCGGTTGGATTGGTGATGGACGTAGCCTGAGTTGCTTTGGCTGATTCAACCTGATTGGTAGGGTTTACCGACTGAGCCCCATTGATTCCGTTGATTTGCATTTTAAATATCCCGAGTCGTCCACATAAGGAATTAGATTAGGTTTAGCCTCAGAAGTATAGAAAAACTGTTAGTTAGTAACAAGTCCAATCCAATTGTCCACTCTTCCGGACTAATTAATCTTTGCTCCTATTGTAGCTAAATGTCCTATTTTATCTTTAATTTCCTCTCAATTGAAAGAAATCTCAATCGGACTGAACTAGTCCGGGAATTATGCCGTTGAAAATAATAGGTAGAGAAGCAAATGACTTTTTATCTCACCATGTCGGGATTTATTTTTAGTCATTCATGCAAAGGGAGAGAGACGATGGATCATGTTGAACTCCGCGTCGTTCTGTTGGAAGAACACGGCCTTGGGCGTATCACGGTGGGACTCGAAGAATACTTTGACTTCAGTTTTGCACTGTCCGATCAGTTGGAAAAACTGGAGCACGAGTTTGGTGATATCCCCATGTGTGGCTGGGACCGGTTAACGCTCGAACGTGAAAGCTAACTTTTTTGGTTCAGGTAACATCGGCTCGTGCCCTGAACTCCTAATTCAACTTCTAACGAAGCAAGTAGAGTGGTTATTTCGCTGCTTTCAATAACCACTCGACCGCTGAAGCGTTATCGCCATCGGTATGAGCTTCAATATTGTTGCTGCTCTTATTGGCTTTATAAGCTCTTTCCACAATTGCTGGCACGTCCTTTTCTCCAGCAAGCCAGGTGGAAGCTGGTGTGGCAACCGCTAACATTCCTGGCAGATCGAAATACTGAGCGCCTCCCGGTAGGAAATTTGGCGAGTGGATGTCTTGCACGTTGGCAAACCGAAATCCTCCGGTATTTGCCGCCAGTTTGCTAATCACGCCTCGGGCCTGAGCGCGGGCTGCAATCGCCAGGGGGCCGGTGCTGTCGAGTGCCACCAGTGAGATGTCTTCAGGCAGCGACTCATGGTGGAAGACGAATGAAATGGTCGTCAGGATATCATGTGTACGCCGGGCAAACAGAGTGTGGTTAAAGCCGAAACTGTAAGCAGCAGCTTCACGAGCATTGGATTCGACGCGGCGTGTTCGATGCGGCTGTTTGCCATCAGCTAAAAACTCACCCTGATACAAAAGATCCACGCCTACGACGCAGTACTGCTGGTCAATCAGTGACTTGACGTTTGCGTTCAACGTACCGTCGTTTTGATAAAGTCCGCTTTTGCCAGATTCGGTTATCCAAATAACGACTTTTTGATTCCAATTCTCAGGATAGAGAAACAGAATCGGATTGGCACTTTGAGAATCAAGGTTGGTTAAGGTGCCACCAATTTCGAGACAGCCGTTGATTGCCTGTTTGTGCGTTTGCTCCCAGTCCAGCCGTGTTGCTTTGGGAAGTCCCTGCCCAACAACAATGTCAATTCCACCGCCGACAACTTCTTTGAATTGCCGTAGCGATTTTGCCTGTTTGGTGAGTAGTCCATCGAGCGTGGAATGCGTATCCTTGTGCCAGGCTTGCAAGAGACTATTTTCAAAATCGTCACCACCTTGTGGCGCCGGATGCTCAGCATTCCAAACGGTAAGTTCCGTTTCACCCTGATACTTGTAATCTCGTTCCGGTGGAACTTCGGCGAAGCCTAAATCGAGGTGTTTGTTCATGAAGGCGTACATCGCTTTACGACAAACGTGATTGTAATTGTGTGGATAGTTGAGATGGGCTTCCAGGTGAATGTTGTCCTGTTTTCCGAGTAGCGTATAGAGTTGCTTCAAGTCAGGAAAACCTTTGGTTTCCATTTCCACAGTCCAGTCGTCGGCTGCTGTGAGCCCTAGTGGTTTGGGAGCAAACATGGCTGCGAAATCGACATTGCCTGCTCCGATTCTGAGTAGGCAGGCATTTTCACAAGTACAACCGCCCTGCATGGCTGTGGATACCATGACGGCAGGCATCGAGACTTTAACGCGAGGATCCAGAGCGGAGACGATAAACGTCTGGGTTCCGCCTCCACTTGCTCCGGTCACCGCAATGCGATCGGCATCCACTTCATCCAGGGAGCTGATGAAATCGATGGCGCGGATCGAATTCCAGGTTTGGAGTCCCATAATGTTTTGCAGAAAACTCTCGGCACGAGCGCTGAAAAAGCCGTATTTCTCAGCAGAATTCATACGGGCACGTTGTTTATCAAAGCCATGAGCTATGTGGAAACTGATTTGCGTGTTGTCGGCATAGCCCACCATGTCGTACGTAAATACCGTACATCCAATCCGAGCGAGATGGACGCTACGCGCCTGGATTGGATTGCGTCCTCCTTCTTCAAATTGTTCGGCTCCATCGTTTAGCTGACGTGTTAACGTGGACTCTGGAGCGTCATAGAAGCGGCCGTTTTTCCAGTGTCCGTGAGGACAAAGGATTCCGGGGATCTTTCCGGTCTGTTTGTTCAATCCCAGAGGGCGATAGAGGTTTCCTGTGAGGAAGTAACCCGGCATTGTTTCGAGATAGACTTTTTCCAGCGAGTACCCATCCATTTCTTTGCGACTATGTATGACCGCATTGAGAGGAGTTTTCTCAGGCATGGGCCAGAGTCCTAAAGCGACCAGTATTTTTCGTTGCAGATAGCGACGTCGCTGAGACCAGTCCTGCTGATTTTCAGCAGTGGTCATGGGAAAGTAACCATTCAAGTCTTTTAGTGGCTCGAGCCGAACATCGTTAGGAAGCTGGCCAGGCGGGGTGATTCGTGGTTGCCCCATTACGGGACTAAGACTCAGGCTCAACAAGATGATTGACGAAAGAACAAGACGTGTCATAAGTACTCTCCAAAGTTCAATTGCGATGGCAATATTTTAACACTTTGGGAATCAGGATTCGAGCTGAGCGTCTACTGATTACCGCTCAAGTTCACGTGCCAGAACGTGATGTTCTAACTGACCTGTCACCGCAGAAGAAAAGAGTTCGGTCCAGCTTGAGATCTTCAGTGTAATGATGGCCAGAGCACAGGTGGGCATCGTACAGTATTCGCCACTCAACTGATGCACCAAAGCTTCAATTCCCGGGTTGTGTCCAATTACCATCGCGGACTCGAATGTGTCGGGTAATTCGGCAAGATTATCGAGGTAAGTCTGAGCAGGAGCGAGATAGAGTTGGTCTGTTAAATTGTAATCGCAATCGAATTCGCCAGCTACCGATACTAATTCCAACGTTTGTTGTGCTCGAGCGGCAGTCGAGCAGATGACAGCCTCCGGATTATAACCGTGGCTGGCGATCCAACGGCCCATCGACGGAGCTGCCTGCTGACCACGCTGATTGAGTGGTCGTTGAAAGTCGGATAAGGCCGGATCACTCCAACTCGACTTGGCATGACGTAGGATCAGCAGGCGTTTCATCGGTTTTTCCCGTTAGGCCTTGTGTGGCTCAAATGTCGTTGGCGTTGATAATCGGGCTTGCTTCTCGGCCTGCACAGCCTGCTGATACAACACTTGTTGACTACGGATAGCGTCTTGCTCATTGTCGCAGGTAAGTCGTTGATACGTGCCGTCCTGTTGCAAGTTATGCCCTTTGACATTTTCGGAAAAGAAGGTGTTTAACGCTTCGATGATTACTTGCTTGCAATCAGCAGATTCGACCGGAATTAGCAATTCCACCCGACCGTCGAGATTACGAGGCATCCAGTCTGCGCTGGAAATTAACGCGACGGCGTCACCACCGTGGGTAAAGTGCATGATGCGACTGTGTTCCAAAAAACGATCAATGATACTCACCACTCGAATATTCTCGCTAAGCCCGGCAACGCCCGGTCTCAGGCAGCAAATCCCCCGAATGTTAAGTTGGATCAGAACGCCTGCCTGGGAGGCTTTATAGAGTTCCTTGATCAGTATCGGGTCTACCAGAGAATTCATTTTGGCACGAATCGCTGCTTCTTTACCGGCCTCAGCTCGTTCGGTTTCAAACCGTATCAGTTCCAGAATGCGATTCCTCAGAGTCAGAGGAGCCATCGCTAGTTTCTGCAGACTGCTAGGTTGAGTGAAACCAGTGACGGCATTGAAGAAGGCCGTGGCATCATTTCCCAACACTCGATCGCAAGTCAATAAACTCATGTCGGTGTAGAGTTTAGCTGTTGATTCGTTGTAATTTCCGGTGCCAAAGTGCAGGTAACGTCGGATGCCCTGAGGTTCACGTCGGATAATAATAAGGCTTTTGGCATGTGTTTTGAGCCCTTTGACTCCATAAATCACATGAGCTCCGGCCTGCTGCAATGCTTTGGCGCCAACGATATTACGAGCTTCGTCAAATCTTGCTTTTAATTCGATGATGACGGTAACGCTTTTATCATTTTCAGCGGCACGTACTAACGCAGCAACAACAGGACTGTCACTGCTTGTGCGATACAATGTCTGCTTGATAGCGAGTACATCCGGGTCGTCAGCTGCGGATTCCACGAGTTTGACAACGGGTTCAAAACTATCAAACGGGTGATGCAGAATAATGTCGTTTTTAGAAATCTCGTTGAAGATGTTTTCCGAGAGATCGATGCGGGGCGAATTGGTAGGTGGCCATGACTCGGCCTGGTGCTTTTCAAATCCTCGTAAACCGCTGATCTGAAACCATGCCTGGAGGTCTAACGGGCCATCACACGCATAGGTATACCCTGGCGGAACGGCAAAGAGTGTTTGTAATTCCTTTAGAAAATCAGGACTACAGCTGGCCGTAACTTCGAGTCGAACGCAGTCGCTGTCCTTACGAGACTCCAGTAAGGCTGACATATCTTCCATGAGATCGGCTGAGAATTCTTCTTCCACACGCATGTCTGCATTACGAGTAATTCGAAACGCAGCACATTCCAGTATCTGCTGATTGGGAAAGTACCGGTTACAGAACAGGCTCACCACATCCTCTGAAAGAATATAAGCATGTCGATCGTCGGACGGCAAAGTGATAAAACGAGGGACAGGGGATCCCAGTGGAAGAATGACCACTCGATCCGATCGCTCAGCCTCCTGCTCACGTAATTTGACGGCAAGATGCATCGTTTGATTGCCAATCAACGGCATCGAGCCATCAGGATGGATCCCCAAAGGGGAAATGACAGGGAAGATCTCCCGGTCAAAACGGTCACTTAAAGCCTGAGTTTGTGAATCATTTAGATCGTGTGGACCATATCGACGAATTCCGATCTCCTCGAGGCCCGGTTCGAGCATGGTATTAAAACAGGTGTACTGTTGCCTGGTCATTTCATGCGTACGTTGACTGATTTCTGCAAGTTGTTCGGATGCGGTCAACCCGGTGACATCAGGCGTGTGATTTTCCTGAGCCACCATGATATTGAGGCCACCGACTCGTACCATCATGAATTCGTCAAGATTCGAGGACGTAATCGCCAGGAATTTAACTCGCTCCAGAAGTGGTGACTCACTGTCCAGAGCTTCCCCTAGCACGCGTTGATTAAACTCGATCCAACTGAGTTCACGATTGAAAAATAAGGGTTCTTGATTGGTCATTGCTTAATGGGAATCTCTTTGATCGGTCATAGTATTACTCAACAACAGCTTCATTCCAAATGTTTCTTCAAATAGATCGCTGCTCTGCTGTAACGCTAACTGTTCTAGCGAGAGGTCGGCTGAATCGGACGTGGAGATGATGAGTGTTTCATCATTTTGCGCACAACGAATTGTGTGTATGTTCTGATGGCGTGAAGCATCCAGAGCGACTGCGATTCTCAGAATCGCTGCCAGCTTAGAAACGGCAACACGATGATCACGATCCAGCATCGCAAAACCGGCGTGTTTTGGCTGTGGAGTGGCTCGACGATGATAGCGAGCCACCAGGGCTGTTAGTAGCAGGTTTGTTTTGCCCAGTCCAAAGAGTTCACTGTTGTTAATCAAGTACATCGTGTGTTTGTGATAGCTGCGGTTACTGACAAATAATCCAATTTCGTGCAATAAAGCGGCGACCTGCAGGAACGTCTCAAATCGAGGTTCCAGACCGTGTTGCTCCTGTAACTGATGGAAAAGTTGGCTGGCCAGTGATGCCACCTGTTGTGCATGTGCTTCGTCAAATTCGTATTGGCGACCCAATTCAATTACAGAGCCAATAATCTGATTTTGAAACTCCTTGCTCCAGGCTTCTTCCAGTGCCATTTCCTGAAGTAACCCGTCTCTGAGGTTGATTCCGGAGATATGGATTTGCGAAACATGGAGATGTTTGGCGATGCAAAGATAAGTCAGCAATGCCGGCCCCAGAGTTTCGGCTTCCTGATGAGTTACACGCAGTTCATATCGCTGGACAATCTTGTCGAGCGACATTTCAAGGATGTCATTCGTGAATTCCTCCAGCGCGTCAGTACTCACCACTCCGCCCTCTTCAAGATTCCAGCCGTCGATTAACTGACTGGCGGCAAAACGCATGTCACCCCCTAAGGCCACCAGATTGCGTCGCTGGCCAACAGGCAGATGTTCATGAAATAGTTCAACCGTACGTTGAATTTGAGACTCCATTAATTGGCGGCTCTGAACAATCGGAGCGTTGTACGTGTCCACTGCCTTGCGCAGCCGCAGTGATCCTAAATTGTAGGTATGTGAAAACTGTACATGGTTGTCACGCACCAATAATAATTCTGTACTTCCCCCCCCTACTTCACACACAATCGTGTCGGTCGATGTTCCCAGACGCTCTAATTCCGATTGAATTCCAAGATAAGTGACACGACTGATTTCAGCTTCATCCATGGGATCGACTTCAATCCCCGTGGCGATGTAGATTCGATCAAGGAATGCTAGACGATTAGTCGATTCCCGCACGGCGCTGGTGGCGACCACACGCAAATCCTCGGCAGAAACAATACCATATTCGCTGAGGATGTGTTGATAACTTTTAAGCACCTGTACACATTCTTCAATGGTGTCCCGGTGAATACGTCCACGAGTGAATGTATCTTTGCCCAAATTGACCGCTTGCGACAAATGTTCCAGTATCTGAATAGCTCCTGAGACTTTAATTTCTGCGATGGCCATGCGTACCGAGGTCGTACCGATGTCGATTACGGCAACGGTTCGCTGGATCGCAGTTTGTTCTGTGGCGGACATGATTTCCGGACTTTCTCTTTATTCAGTCGTGGCTCTCGCACGTGCTCCCCATACAGCCGCGCCTAATACTGAGGCATCATCGCCAAGCTCTGCTATTTTTATGTCAAACGTACCCTTCAGGATGGGCACCACATTTTTCTCAGCAGCCTTACACGTATACCTGGTGAACAACTCGGGCATCGCTTCTGCGAGCCCTCCGCCGAGCACAACTACATCAGGCGATATGAGTGTCGCCATTGCACCGATTGCCTTGCCAAGATACTTACAAGCACTCTTAATAATCTTTTCAACCTCGGTGTCACCGTTGGCAATCGAAGCCGCCAAAACACCACTGCGAATCTGGCTAATGTCCGTGCCCACTTGTTCAAGTAAGTATGGAGCGGCACCTCGGTAGGCAGCCTGAGCAGCCTGCCCGGCAATTGCCAGACGACTGGCAACGGTTTCCAGGCATCCTCGCAAACCACAGCCGCATCGGATACCATTGGGAATAACTGGAACATGTCCGATTTCCATGGCTGTTTGGGAACTGCCGGAGACGATTCGTCCGTCGAGCACGGCACCGCCGCCAATGCCTGTCCCGGGAAAAACTCCAAGTACATTGGTGGCTCCACGGCCTGCTCCAAATTGACTTTCTCCAAACACGCCGGCATCGACATCGTTGAGTAACTGCACCGGGCAATCGAAACGATCGATGAGCAGTTGAGCCACCGGTACATTTTTCCACCCTAGATTGACCGCCCCTAAAACCACTCCGGACTGCATGTCCACCGCTCCCGGTACACCAATGCCAATGGAACAAAGATGTTTCTCATTCACCTGGGCATCCTCCATTGCGGACTCGATGTTGGCCACGAGTCGTTCCAGGACGGACTTGGCACCACGATTGCCCTGAGTTTTGATCCGACTTCGTCCTAACGGATTGAATTGCGCGTCGTAGACGACGGCAAGCATTTTTGTGCCGCCCAGGTCAAAGCCGAGATGGAAATCGGTTTGTGACAAATCAGTCATGACTAGATTTCAGTGAAGAGGAAGGAGTTTTACTTGAGCGTTATCATGCTCACTTCCTTCCAGAATACCAGACGACAGCGGTTTGACACCTGCCCCGAGAGCCCTTCAGGCGGATTTAACCAAGGCTAAACAATACGATCGCTACAATCACTACGGAGCCTGATCGTAGAGGTTCAAAAAAAGAAGGTATGAAAGTTTCCTTTCACACCTTCTTTTGAATTGTCAGAGCTAATTTTGGTTGAGACAGGAAGGCTCAATCAGAAAAAGTGAGCTTAGTTGTTCTTCCACTGTTCACCGAGTGGCCCGCCGTCACGACGATCACCAAGTCGGTTGTAAGTGATGTAGTCAATCGTATCGCTCAGGAACTGAACCGAACCATCGACAAGAACAAACTGAGCTCCACCCTTATGACGGGATTTGAATCCCTGTGAGGTAGACCAGTTGCTCCAGTGAGTACATCCTGGATATTGAGCATTTACCTGATTGAATCCAGGTTCTCCCAAACCTTGACTTGGGTAGTTAATTGGACCACCAGTACCGATCCAGAGTGCAACCGAGTGAGCCCAGCCACCGGACTTCGCCAGCGAAGTTTTCATTGGCAGAATTTCACCCATCATGATGACCTGGCTTTCACCATCCGCGACATCCCGGAAACGAGCAGCCCATGCGCCACGAGCGAAGACGCCTGAAATTCGGTATCCACGACCATCGTTTCCGTGGTTGGCAGGACCGGTCTGGAAGATGTTTCCAGGATATTCAGGGCACCAGTTTTGCTGAGAAGAAATACGTTGAGAACCAATGCTACAGGCATAGTTATGTAATTGCGGAGCCTCTTCCAGATTGAATCCACCGTCACCGGTTGGATCATTATCAGCCGAAGGGCAAACAAAAGTTGGAATGATCTCCGACCAGAAGAACTTACGTTGAGTCAACCCCACGTTTGTTCTTTCAAAGTTGGAGGCCCAGTTTTGGCCGATTCCGGGATTGTTTTTTCCGGTAATCTGGTAGTTCAGTTGGTTATAGAGTGGATCCTGTTCCAAAAATGGAAGAATTTTAACCAACTGGCTTCCGTGGCTGGAGTCTTCCCAGGTTAATCCGTTCTTGGATTGACGGCCCCAGAAGTAGGCTCCCGTGAAAGGAAGTGAGTTGTATGTATTGTGATAAGTTCGCATAGCCAACCCTAGTTGTTTTAGGTTGTTGCTACAGGACATTTTTCGAGCCGCTTCACGTGCCGCTGATACCGCTGGAAGTAGTAAGGCCACCAAAATACCGATGATGGCAATTACAACCAACAATTCAACGAGGGTGAATCCGCTCTTTCGAGTGCTTACTCTACTCATTGAAATGGACTCCGAGAAATTCAATAAAAATATATATATTAATTATTATCGCATTCACTAGGCCTGAATACCCAGTGAAACTTAACTATAAGTAAACGTAATCCAAGTGAATCCCCCTGTTTTGGTAAAAGAGGTAAAAATAAGGGGACATTTATATGTCATTGATATGGCATGAATGTGAATGAACATGACTTGCACAGAGGGTTTCAGAGGTTCTTTTGGAGTGCTGTGAGCTTGGGGGCGGGTCTTTGGTTAAGTAAAGGGGGCAAGTATCCAGGTATAGGCAAAGTGCGGGCAAAACCCATAAAAAAACCCTTTTAGGCCAGAAGACCTAAAAGGGATTTTGATTTGCGCCTTAACAGTTGGAAAGACTAGTTGTTTTTCCACTGCTCGCCGAGGGGGCCACCGTCACGACGGTCACCAAGTCGGTTGTAGGTAACATAGTCAATGTTTTCGCTCAGGAACTGAACAGAACCATCTACTAAAACAAACTGAGCACCACCTTTATGCTGGGATTTGAATCCCTGCGAGGTAGCCCAGTTTCGCCAGTTAGAGCAAGGTGGGAACTGTGCGTTATTCTGATTGAAGCCTTGCTCACCAAGACCGTAAACAGGGTAGTTTACAGGACCTGTAGTCATACTCCAGATTGAATTGTGGTGCATCCAACCATTTTTGAAGTGATCGGCTTTGTGAGGAAGCATTTCTCCAACAGCAATAACCTGGCTTTCGCCGTCAGTTACGTCGCGGAAACGAGCAGCCCAGGTAGCACGAGAAAAGACACCAGAGATGTACATTCCTCGACCATCATTACCGTGTCCGGAATTCCCGGTACCAAATAGGTTTCCGTGGTACTGAGGACAAGGCATAAAATCCGGTGAAGGATTGAATTGAGAACCCAGACTTGGTGCATATGTCGTAATCGCCGGAGCAAAAGCTGGATCCGTATGGTCTGTGTAAGGATCTACGTTAGCAGATGGGCAGATAAACGTTGGAAGCAACTCTGACCAGAACCAACGAGTTTGTGATCCGGCGAGTGGAGTTGTTTCAAAGTTAGATACCCAAGTTGCACCCCAACCTTGTTGACGACGGTCGACAACCCTAAAGTTCAGTTGGTTGTAGAGCGGGTCTTGTTCCAGAAATGGAAGCAGTTTTGTGAACTGGCTACCATGGCTGGTCTCAGCCCAGGCACGTTGGTTGTTTGACTGACGATGCCAGAAGTAGTTTCCGGAAATCGGCAGGTTACTGTAAGTGTTGTGGTATGTACGTAGTGCCAATCCGATTTGCTTCAGATTGTTACTACATGACATTTTACGAGCTGCTTCACGTGCCGCTGATACCGCTGGAAGTAGTAATGCCACCAAAATACCGATAATGGCAATCACAACCAACAATTCAACAAGTGTGAAACCACTCTTGTTAGTATGTCTTTTCATGAGAGTACTCCAAAAATATAATGACCTACAAGCCCCTAAGGCTTAACTCTTACCTGCCCCCGACATTACGGACGGATTCCAGAAAAATGGGTGTAAACGACACGGACGCAAACGCACCGAATCCACCTCTCAATAATCTCGATCCTAGCCACGAATGGGAAAAGATAAGTTCGATAGAAAGCAAAAGGCCTTCCACCTATAATATCTATTAAACGGAATGCATCGGTCAGAATCAACAGATAAATATAAATTGATATGTTTTTTTGAAATGAAAGCAGAACGAGAGAAATACCATTTTACAAACATCGGTTGGCTCAATTGGAAGCATGCTCTTAGGCTGTCACCGGATACTCGGGCTTTACTTAGACCTTGAATTCGCCTTTACGCGTATCAAGTTGAGAGCGTAATCGGTGGACGATACTGCTATGCATTTGGCTAACACGACTTTCGCTGAGGTCCAGCGTCGCACCGATTTCTTTCATCGTCATTTCTTCAAAGTAATAGAGGATCATGATCAATCGTTCTGCACGGCTGAGTCCTTTGGTGACAAGTCTCACGACATCATTTTTGGCCATCCGCGTACTCGGGGATGCAAAACGCTTGTCAGCGACGATGTCCATTTCGGTCATCGACTTATTCCCATCGCTGTTTTGCCATTTTTTCTTATCCAGGCTAATCAGATTGATACTGGAAGAAGTTGCCATAATCTTTTCTAACTCGGGCATTTCCAGCCCCATGTGCTCAGCAAGTTCCTCTTCGGTCGGGTGACGACCAAGTTTGGCTTCCAGTTCGTTGGTTGCGTTGTATAGCCTGGTTGCCTGAGTTCGAACCATACGTGGTACCCAGTCCATATGTCGCAATTCGTCGAGCATCGAACCTCGGACACGTGTAACGCAATAAGCCTCAAACTTTATCCCGCGTGAGAGATCAAAGGAACAAATCGCATTGATCATGCCAAAGCAACCCGCTGAAAACAGATCGTCTAGCTCCACACCGTCAGGCAGGCGATACCATAATCGTTCTGCATGAACTTTGACAACGGGCAGGTAATTCTCAAGTAACTGATTCCGTAAATCATCTCGTTCCGGTGCACTCTTAAATGCCTGCCAGACGGGCAGTATTTCCAGGTCGACGACAGGCCCACTTCCGTTACGTTGTTGAGGGATACCGTGTTCGTCAATAAACGACTCGTGAGCTTCTGTGGTGGCTTCCGCTTTCGTAGTTGGCATTTCGTTCCTCCCTGAACGATTCTCTGTTGCCTATTGGCTGTGTGAGGCTCTTTTCTCTGAGCCTCCCTGGCTACATTGGATTGAAACTTAAAGTGAATGCATCCTGAGCATCGACTGAATCTTTGGGTGGCTCTTCACTGTACAGGTTTGTCATCCGCAGGATTAATTGCTCGTAAACGATGTCAGTCATCAAAGTAAAACCGTCCGCTAATGCAGCACTATGGCTCAAAAGAGTAACGGGTAATTGGATTTGTTGGAATAGCGAAACCAAATGTCCACAACTTTGCTGTTCATCGGTTTTTGTCAAAGCAAGGCTGAGATGGCCCGAAACCTGGAGCATGCGAACGAGTTCGATTGTTGCTTCGCTACGGCCATTGACATCATGCGTTATCAGAAAATGACTATTGGGGATTTGATTCAAGCAGGACGTTAACAGAGACAGTTGTTGCTGCTGCCCCGCCGATACCCCTGGGGTATCAATGACTACAATCTGACAATCATGTAGATGCTGTAATGCATCAGATAGTTCCCCGCGATTTCCGGCCTGGAGTGTTCGAATTCCTAGATTCCTCAAGTGCTGATGCACCCAGAAATGCTGATGACGAGTAGTGCCGGTAAGTTCGATCAGTCCGACCGACATCTCTTCACGTAATTGATACTGTGTTGCCAGGTTGGACAGCAGTGTAGATTTCCCACTGCCGCTGCGTCCGATGGCGACAAGAATCTGTTGGTCTGCCCGCTGTTTCGCAAGCGAAGTAAGATTCAACGTGTGAAAAGCTACGATTTCTTTTAGCTGCTTATGAATGCCGTTTACATATGCTGGTGTGGATTCCTGCTGACCGACCAGCCGTAATAGTTTCCGAGCTTCTTCCAGGTTGAGTCCGGATTGTATGAGGCCTTGGAGAATCTCCGCAGGCATAAATCGTTCAGGTTCTTCCAGCCATTGCCGTTTCGCATCCAACGCCTGCTGGCGAATCTCAGCTTGCTCTTTGCGATACAGCGATTCGATATAAGATTCAGCCTGATTTACTAAATCCATCGCCTCCGATTCACTTGCCGAACGTAGCTCTGGGGTGGATTCTTCCGGCAAAGCCGATTCCTCCTCGATTCGAGCCTGGACTTTGATATAACGCTGAGCAACAGAACCGTCATGATTCGTTTCAAATACAGGTCGAGTGGAAACGATCAAGGCCTTGGAACCAAGCTCCTGACGCACCATCTCCAGAGCTTGCTGTATCGTTTCGGCTTGAAAGTATCGAATATCCAGACAGCTCATTAACTAAAATCCTCATTGGTTGTGTGCATGAAAGGAGCCGACGGATTAGTCGCACCGGAAGGGGCGGTATTCTGAAGCGACACTTGATAATGAGATTGAATGGTTGTCTCTCTCGAGAGCTCTCTGCTTGAAACAACTGGTAGTGAAATGTATTCCTGTTGCAGAAGTCGAGCCAATCCAGCTCGGATTTCAGGCGCCACAATGAGGATCCGTGTGCCCTGCTCTTGCGAATCACTTTCGGTATGGCGTCGAAGCTCTTGACACAAAGTGTCCCGTATTTGACGAGATAAATTGAATTCGAGATCGAGTTCCGAGTAGTTGATGGCATCAGCTAACCGCTGTTCAAGTTCGGGCTTTAAAGAAATCATTCGGATTTCATTATTCTGAATAAGACCTGAGGTGATGGTGCGTGCCAGGCGGTAACGTACGTGTTCGGTAAGTTTGACCGGATGCTGAATTTGCGTTGCAACTTCACTTAAGGCTTCCAGGATTTCTGCGAGTGGCCGAATGGTGACGCCCTCGGCAAGCAGGTTTCGCAGGACCTGCTGAACCTGCCCCAGACTCAACGTATTAGGAATCAGATCCTCCACAGCAGCCGGAGCGAATTCCCGGAGTTGCTCGATTAATTCATGAGCGGAATCCCGAGTGAGCAATTCAGCGGCATGTTTTCTGACAGTGTCCTTTAGATGGATCGTCAATACTTCAACGGGCGTAAGAGGTTGAAGCCCCAATTCGATGGCTTTGGATCGCTGGTCCCTGGTGATCCATCGAGCGCCGCCATTGGCGACTCCACCGATTCCCGGAACGGTGCCCGGCAATTCTGTATCAAGGTCCGGATGAACGTCGATCACTAACAGGCGATTGACAGACAGCATCCCACTGGCAAGCTGATTCCCCTTGATACGAATCTCATATTGATTACCGGCGAGTTTTAAATTGTCTCGAATGCGTATCTCAGGCAGGACAATTCCAAGTTCGAGAGCTAATTGATTTCGGATCGTTTGAATGCGATTGAGTATGTTGTCGCCGTTTTCTCGTTTTGCCAGGGAGAGTAGTCGCAGGCCTAGTCCTAATTCAATGGCGTCCACTCGTAATAAATCACTTAAGGGGGGAGTCGTATTGGTTGATTCATTAGGTTGGTCAGGCTGATTGGAATCCTCAGCATCGTTGTTAGGATTGCGAGCAAGCAGGTAGGCCAGACCAACGCACCCTACGGCCATGGAAAGCATGGGGATCTTAGGGAGTTGTGTAAAAGTCAGCATTCCCAAAAAGACAGCGGTGACGATTAGCACCTGAGGCTTGTTGAATAACTGCTGAATCAGTTGATTGGCTAGCTTTGTGTTTTGGCTTGTACGTGTTACCAGCATGGCGGTTGCCAATGAAATGAGTAGTGCCGGGATCTGGCTTACCAGTCCGTCGCCAATGGTCAGGCGAGTGTACACATCGGCAGCGTTGGCAACGTCCATTCCTGAACTAATGACTCCGTACCCAAGTCCGACGACAAGATTGATCGCCGTGATGATGGTCGCTGCGATTGCGTCACCTCGTACAAATTTACTTGCACCATCCATCGCACCATAGAAGTCAGCCTGACTGGTTAGCTCCTGTCTCTGCTGCTGTGCCTGCTGTTGACTAATGAGACCTGAATTCAGGTCGGCATCAATCGCCATCTGCCGTCCTGGCATTCCATCCAGTGTGAATCTGGCCGCAACTTCACTGACGCGAGAGGAGCCTTTGGTGATAACCACGAACTGGATCACGACCAGAATGGAGAAGATTACGATGCCAACAACGATGTCGTTTCCAGCCACAAAATTCCCGAACGATTCAATCACATTGCCGGCTGCTTCAGTGCCTTGCGTGGAAGCTCCGGTCAGAATCAGCCGTGTGGAAGCAACGTTGAGTACCAGTCGTCCAAGCGTCGCTGCCAGTAAGACGGTCGGGAAGACGCTTAATTCCAAGGATGTTTTTATATTGAGCGTGGTGAGCAGGATGATAACAGCCAGAGTGATATTTCCGACCATTAATAAATCGAGCATGAACGGAGGTAGTGGTACGAGCAGCACAAACAAGCACGCAATAATGCTTGCTGGGATGATCAAATCCTGCCACGTGTTTTTTGCCATACCTCTATCCACACATAATGATGCACGTTGAGTGCAGAAAATATGAGGTGCAAGAGTAAGAAATGCGGGAACCCGGAGCAAGGCCAGTCGACGCTCGCGGCCCCATGAAACTCGCCTGTTTTGAGCCTGCTAATCAGGTGAATTACCGCTTTTGATATCCGTATTTTTCCAGATGTGGAAGGCAACGCTGTTCGATGAGATCAGATAATTCCCGAGGTAATTCATGTTGGTTTACCTGATAGTCTTTTTGAGATTCCAGGTACTCTGCCAATGGTTCGGCAATACGGCTGTCGAAGTCTCCGAGATCGAGAGTGTCGTAAATCGAGCGAATGACACCTGGCGTATCGGCAACAAGGTCTTCGTATCGCACATCAATGAGGTTTTCCGGAGCGATATCCTGACGTTGTTTTTCAAACGCCTGATAAAGTGTTTCAAACGTATCCCCAATGTAGTTATAGAGCCATGAAGTTTCATATCGGGGACGATTGAATCCCTGAATATAGTCCAGTGACTGCCAGAGCCGTACCGTGGAAGGAATCAATGAATACGGGTCGCGGCTAATGTGAATGAATTTTGCTCCGGGAAAGGCCTCAGCAAGGAATTTAACTCGGCCAATATGCGGAGGGGATTTAAGCACCACCGGTTTGTCGGGCTGCTGATAACTAACCATTTTGACAAAATGTACGAGGACAGCCTGCCAGCGACGAACTTGCTGGTCCGTTAGGTTCTCCAGCGTTAAGTAATCATTGTCGACTAATTTTCCGTTGGGAAATGCCATCCGTAAGTAAGGAGAATGGTGCCCTAAATTGAAAATAGCAAACTCATCCTCCTGAGGTTTGTGAAAGCTCGTCGTGACATTGTCCTGAGGACGCTTTTCCGGAACGAGGAATTTATCCAGTTTTAGAAAAATCTTTCCGGTCACCAGAAACTGGTTCGGTAAGAAACACTGCAAAGTACTCGGGTAGGTGAAGTGTTGGTCGAGCGAAATGAGGTCGTGTAGAAATGTCGTACCGCTACGCCAGTGCCCAACGATGAAAATAGGCGGAGCCGGCAGTTGATGTGCCTTGATTTTTCGACTGAAGAGTAACGATTGCAGACAGCCTACGAAACTGTTGAATATGGAAAAATAAGAAACGGTAAAAGCTACAAACCAACGAGCAGGATGTACAGCGAATTTGTTTCGCGCTAGTAATTTGAGGTAGTCGCCAAATCGCAGGCCGTGCCAGAACCGCGGAGCGGTAATGGGGTATTGTTTGTAAAAGGGCTTCTCTTTTTTGCTCACGACGATTCCAAATCCTGCTGCGTGAAGTGTACCTATATCTTTATTTCGATTTTTTGGGCCGCGGCCAACACTAAAACACAAACAAACTGCGGATAACTTATGCTCGTCTCAGAATCTTCACGACTTCCGGGTAAAGTTGTGGAGGAATCGACTGCCGAGAACGTAGGGAATTAGCGATCAGCGTCGTCAGGCGATGGTGGAGGAAACATCCCAGGCCTGCCTCACGAGCGGACGTTAATATGGTGTCGAGATTCGGGTCCTGACTGTTCTTTGGAAACCAGATCCTTTGAATCAGTGGGACATCCATTCGCTGTTGATCGTAAGCGATTGCGACAGCTGGTCCATTCGTCGCATAGATAACTACCGCCGCACTCGTTAGGTCGCTCTGCAATTGACTCAACCGGGATTTGGAGGTTGCGGGCTTTCCAAGAGGGGCACTGGATTGCCGTTTTTGTTCCTGTCGCAATTCGTCTTCAGTCATACGCAGACTGCGTTCGAGTTTTGCTCGTTGCCACAGAAGATCAAACGCTCCGAAAATCAGGTAGGTGAAGCCGAGTTGGATGAGGATTTGTGAAACAAGTTGCGTTCCGGAGGTAAGTAAATCATCGGCTGACAGGAGAGCAAGTGTCGCGATTCTTTCTCGATTTGCCCACAACGTGAGAGAGGTTAGTAACAGTAAGCCAACCGATCGGACGAAACTGCCAAGTGCCTCGGCCTGATGTTCTGGCGTCGTGATTCGCTCCCACCAGATGCTCGGGCTAAGCCGGTCCGCTTGTGGAGCCAGACGTTGGGGAGTGATGATCATTCCGGTTTGAATGAGGTTTGCTAATATGCCAATTGTCAAAATGCCGAGTAGGACGGGGGAAAAAAGCTGAAGCACGGGCAAGGCAATTTGGAGCCAAAAGCTGGCAGTGGCCCATTGTTCGGCAGTGCTTGCCAGTGTCGATGTGACGTCAAAGTGTTGTCTCCATGATTCACGTAGCCCCTGCTGAATTGAAGAGGCTTGCCATTGCAGGAGTATGGTGGAACTTAACAAGATGACGGCAGTCACCAGTTGTCGACTTTTGGCAACTCGCCCCTGGCGTCTCGCCTCGAGACGTTTGGCAGGTGTCGCTGGTAAGTTGCGTTCGCTTGACATTTAGAAGAGCTAACAGGGTGTATTTGGGAGTCAGAAGAGTGGACTGGTGACTCGATCCAGCATCAGCGTGATTTCCTGTTGCATAGCCAGAGTGACCGTGCCTAAGGTCAGCATGACAACGGTCAGAAGGATGGCAGTGTTGGCGGGGATGCCAATGACAAATTGATGGAATTGCGGAGCTTGCCGGCTGATCCAGCCCGTGGTCAAATTCGCTGCCAGCATCGTGATCATGATGGGGCTGGCCAGTTTAATCCCCAGCACGAATGCCCAGGTCATGGTCGTGGAAAGATGTTGGATCCATTCACCGGAGAATGAATCCATGCTGAGACTACCTGCAGGTAGCCAGGAATAACAATCCAAAAGAGCTGCAATGACAATGCGATGAAGCCCGGCTGTGATTAATCCTGCGATGACGGTGAAGGATACTAGTTTGGCCAGGGGAGATTGATTGTCCTGATTTCTGAGACTTACGCCACTCGACAATCCCATCCATTGAGCTCCCAGTTGGATGCTCTCGATCGTGACTAAGATAGTTGCACCTAACGCCAGCCCTATGAGGCATTCTCCAATGAGAATCGGAAGCGGTGGCAGGATTTGTTGCTGAGTAATGTTTAGGAGTTCGGCGTTGTTACTGTGAAAGGCTGTCAGTAACAGCACGAGTAGCAGGCTCATGGCCAGCTTGACCTGCCAGTGAAAATGTACGCGCCCGAGCGGAATGAGAATGACCATAGGGAGGATGCGCAGGCTGATAGTGAGTGCCAGTGAAATCAACTCAGGAGTGATTTCGGGACTTGCTAAGATGTCCTGCATATCAACCTCCGGAAATAATCGACGGTATGCTGTGGAATACGTCTCCGGTGAAACTCGTCAACCGTTCAAACATCCAGGGAAGACAATAGCAGAGTGCGATCAGAATACAGATTAGCTTGGGAATGTAGCTAATCGTTTGATCCTGGACTTGTGTCATTGCCTGAACGACACCAACAAGTAGTCCAATTAAAATCGCCACAATCAGGATGGGGCCGACGAGCGTTAATGTAGTCATCAATGCCTGTTGCCCAAATTCAATCGTTTGTTCGTGTTGCATGGCGAGTTCCTGTTACTTAAAGCTTTCCAGCAAAGTGCCAACAAGTAAGTGCCAGCCATCAACCATGACGAACAGCATCAGCTTAAACGGTAGTGACACTGTGGTCGGTGGTAACATCATCATGCCCATCGAATTTGTAGTGGCACTAACAACCAGGTCGATAACCAAAAACGGAAGGAAAACCAGAAAACCGATCAGAAATGCAGTCTTTAATTCACTGATCATGAAGGCCGGCAATAATGCCTGCAAAGGAATCTCATGGTAGCTCGTAGGGTTGCTTGCTGCAGAGTTGGCCGCCAGATAGGAAGGAGCTGAGGTATCTTTTTCTTTAGGAAGGTAGTCGTAAAACAACCAGACATCATCGGTGTTTCCCGTGTTATCAATCTGAGTACCCATGAAGGTTACCAGTGAGGCTCGACTGATCTCCCATGCCTGCTCGCCGCTAAGCTCCTGATTGCTGTAAGGGACAATTGCCTGCTGGTACACCGTATTCCAGGTCGGAGCCATAATCAGTGCGCTCATAAACAACGCCAGGGAAGCAATAATTTGATTGCTTGGATTTTGTTGTGTTCCTAATGCCTGCCGTAAGAGCCCCAGAACGATAGAAATTCGCAGGAACGATGTTGTCATTAAGAGCATTGCCGGAGCTGTGCTAAGTAGTGTAATCATGGCAAACAGCTTGAGGCTGTTCATCGCCTGATCCGGGGAGTCAATTTGCTCGAGTGCTCCGCTCAACTCTGTGACCGACGGTATTTCGCTGGAGGCCTCTGTGGAATCCCGTCGTTCGGTGTCGTTGGTGTTAAACGTCGGTTCTTTCAGTGTGTAATCCACATCGGCATGCCCATGAACAAACGGGGCTGCCGTCAACATGAACGCAACCAAAGCCGCCAGCAGTCGCCTTCTTGATGGCGGGTGGTCGGATTTGCGAGAGATTAAGTTGAGCTTAGGTTTTCGCATGACTAGGAATCAGTGAATAACTGCTGAGCATCTTGATCGTATTGAGCAAAAAGTTTTTTAAAGCTGGGACGATCAGTGGTTTTATTTGGTGAATGAGCAAGTAACTGCTCGATTTCAACGGGATCCGTAAGTTCTGTCAGGCAGGTTACTTTAGATTCTCCGGCAGAGACGAGTAATAATCGTTCGCCAAGTTTGACGACATGTAACGTATGGTCCTTTGTGAGATGGGTTTGGCCTATTACGGTGAGCATGTTCTGGTTTAAGGGCTGCCGCGAGCGTCCCTGTTTTTTCTTGACCACCCATACGAACCCCAGGAATAAACTGAGGACGACTGCCAGAGAGCCGAACATACGAACCATCGATTCATTGAATCCAGGGATGTAGTTGTTTTGGCTGGCTGTTTGGCGAGATTGCGTTGATTCAGATCGCGGTTGCAAAGGCAGATTGAGATAGGACAGCGGCTCTTGCTTTCCCTGCTCAGTTTGCCCAACGGCCGATAGCGGCAGCAGAGCTAGTGTCAACAGGATGATCGCGTTGATCTGATTCTTCAGGGGATTAAATATCATAGTGCAACTCTTGCGGCTGGGGATAATTGAATTCCACTATTTCAATGACGTACTGATCTTCTTCAATTCTCAGTTTGCCCGTTCCCAGTTGTAGGTTGTTCCAGAGAAGTTCGACCCATTGATCCACAGGCTCGGCACTGCTAAGAATCTCGCCGGGCCGCAATTGTTGAACTGCGGAATGACCAAGTTCCAGACGGCAGACCTGAATGGTCAGTGAAGGTGTCGGCGTGTCGGAAACCGTCTCCTCAGCAGAAGTCCCAAACTCGGGATACGCTGTCGACTGTGGGGGCGTTTCCTTCGAAGAAACTCCGGGAGATTCCTGGTCCACCAGCTGGTCGAGCAGCGTATCGCATCGATCGAGTTTGGATTGTAGACTTGTTGGATCCGTCGCCTGCTGTAAGGCAGGCGTGTCGGCGTCCTGAGAACTTTCCGAATGTTGAGTGTTATCTGCCACAGAACGAAACCTCGAGTTCTTGTCAATCCATCGTAATTGAGGCGTAACTTTTCGTCGATTTGGCCTTGGAAATCAAGGCCAGTTTTAGGCCGCTGCCTGGAATCGTTTCTGTTCGGTGAACTGAACTTTGGCTTCTTTTACTAATCTGACAGTCAATTCAGTAATTGTTTGCTGAGCTTTTTCGATCTCACACAATGACACACCCTCAATGGCTTCCAGTCTCACCATGAATCGCTGGGCCTGTTCGGCGGATAAGGGAGAGGTGATTCGTTGAATGACTTCACTTGCTGCCCCGGCCAGCGCGAGCAAGAGTGTCTGGTGGTCTATCTGGTGAAATAAATGAGCGAGTGATTTGTCATCCAGTAAGGCAATGTCTTCAAAACGCAGGTTTAGACTGACTGGATATTGTGTTTCTCTCTGCAGAGATCTGGAACAGGCATCAACGGGCCCGTCCGTTCTCTTTTGTACATGTAGGTGCTCTAAACTGCTCAATTCAGTACCGTTGGATTCCATTGCAGACAGTGTGCGGTTGAGGAAATTGTCTTGCGAGACGATTTCAATTGCCGCTGCGGCGTTCTGCTGAGGCAGATTAAGTTCATGATTCTTTTGTGCCAGGCAATCCTGCATCAGTCTGGTGACCAAATGGAGTTGGGCAGGATGGCATCGAGAGCTATTGGCGATGCGTTCAAGTATTTCTGCTTGCTCGCCTGCCGGGAAGTATGAAAGGATCACTCCGGAGAAATCTGCAGGAATGCGTGATAAGACGGTGGCTGCGATCTGCTTGTGGACATTGCTCAGAAATTGAGCAATGTTTGGTGGAGAGACCTGATACAGAAACTGCAAATCAGAGCTTTGGTGAGGTGTAAAACTGTCCGTTTGATTCGCAGGTTTCGGAACGGCTTCAGCTTCCGTCGTCGGCAAAGTTGAATCGTAGTGTTCAGATTGCCCAGGTTCAGATGAAAGCGATTCAGCATGGGGAGTTTCCGCATAGTCGGCAAGAAACTCTTCAATGACTGTTTCAGAGCCGGATAAATCGTCAGCAGATAGCGAGAGGATCGTTTGTCTGATTCTCTCCCGTTCATGAGTATCCAACCTCGCCAGTAGCCCTTCGGATTGCTCGGTATCCAGGCTGGCTACCAGAATGGCGGCTTGTCGTAATGTATAGGGGTCCATCATGATGAAGTACTACTAATCCATTTCTTCAGAATGTCAGCAGCATCGGCAGGTGCTTCATCGACGAGTGCGTTGAGTTCGTCCTTCAAGGTCGGTTCAAAAGTCGTTTGCGAGTCAGTCGAGGCAATGATGGGAGGTTTAGCGAGTTGAGGCTCATGACGAATGACAACTCGATCTTCCAATTCGTTTGCAAGTTGTTGCGCGGGAGGTGCTACGAAAGCTGTTTCCTGCATGCCGTACGCGGCAGATTTCTGATTTGGAGTATGTTTTTGCTTCCAAATCAGAGCAGTAATAAAGCTAAGAGCAATCGCAAGCATGACCAATTCCCGCCAAAACTGTGAGACTTCCGTGAATAGAGAAGTACCGCTAAGATTTGTGGAATCCGGTGCGATGTCCATGATGGTGGCAACGTGGACTTCGAATTCGTCGATGGTTGAATGTGGAACTACTGGCAAAACGCCACCAACGAGTTCGCTTATGTTCTGTTTGACTTCGTGTGCTGTTGCCTGACGCTGTTCGGGTGATGTGGCCTGTCGGCTGATGGCCACCTGCTGAATATAGGAATCTGGAATTCCCACTGATACGGTGGCCTTCACTGAATTGATAGATTGGTTTGGATTGCTGGTCGTGATGGGATAGAGCCCAACTTCGAGCCGCGTATTGGGAATGTCGACCAATAGATTTGCAATTCGACCTCTCCACCAGCGTTCATAATTTCGCAAAGCGATATCTAAATCGGAAGCATTGTAATTGGAATCCGCCGCGCCAAACGTATGTCCGGTATTCAGGTCGATGACAACCACATGATTGCGATCCAGGCCCGCAAACCGCGCGGCGATGACTTCACGAATCGCTTCAGACATTTCTAAAGTGACTTCACTTTGAGGATTCGCTTTAATGGCAGCTAACGCGGTCATTTCTTTCTTTCCGCTGAGTCCACGCTCCTGATGGTCATCGATATTAATTTGGGCCTCTTCGACCCCCGGGATTTGCATGAGGATACGTGCCAGGTCTTTTTCGCGAGCATTTCTCAAACGCATTTCACGTAAACTGGGAGTGTCGAGAATGCTTCCTCCCTGGAGGACAGAATCAACATCAGAATTGAACGCATGAGGTTCAAACTTTCCATCAATGGCTGTTAGGTATTCAACACGTTGATCTTTGGGAATGAAGATTTGTTTATTCTTCAATTCCCATTGGTCTAATCCTGCGGCGACAAAGTGCTGAGTCACCTGAGTGATTTCCGCGTTGGTTAATTCGTGATTACCTAACAGTGGTTCTTGTTCAGTTGCCGAGGAAGTAAACAGTAGAAGGGATAATGAAACGAATACCAGCAATAGACAACCACCTAAGGCAGTGCGAGTTTTTGGGCTCGCATCGCGATAGTGGTGACGTGCTAATTCAAGAAAGTGCTGTAAACGATCCATATTGTTTGCTTGAGGTTACGCAGCCTGTTGTCGACTTAGTGTTTGCAGGACGAGCGTGAAAATGGCTCCACCTTTCTGCTGGTTACCCACTCGAATCCCTCCTCCATGCTTTTCCATCACCGTTCTGACATTGGCCAGGCCCAATCCGGTGGAACCCGGGCGAGTGGTGTAAAACGGCTTAAATATTTTGTATTCGTTCCCAGGTACGACGCCTGGTCCCTCATCGAGTACATTGATTTCGATCGTCTTTTCTTGTTTGACGATTTCGATGGCCGAGGTGGAGTTCAGCGGAGCGTTCTCAACAGAATTTGTAAGTAGATTTCCAATGGCCATGGTTAACCACTGGGTATCGCCATAGGTCAATAACATCTCATCAGGATGACGGAGCTCAATGTTGGGCGCTTTTTGCTCGTAAGCCTCCAGCACCTGTTGTATCGCAGTGGTCGCAATTTGTTTCACATCCACAACATCCCATTGGGGGTGTTGTCGTTGAGTGAAAAAACTCAAATTGTCAGAGCCCATTGTCCTGTTTCCAAACTTGCTAAGTACGGTCCGGATAAACGCGGCAAATTTGTACTTCATTGGTGTTCTTTGCGTCAATGCAGATATTCGTTTGCATCGCTCATTTAGGAGCGCATAAAAAGAGGCAGTTACCTCAGTGGATAACTGCCTCTGGAATTGCCTGAAAGGTAAAGGGGCTTTAAGCCGGAATCGCGTTAAACGAGCTCGGCCATGGTGGAGACCAGGCCTTTGACTGCATCGATGCTGTTTTGGAAGGCCGCCTTTTCTTCATCAGTTAAGTCAATTTCGATGACCTTTTCAACGCCACCGCTTCCCAGAACGATTGGCACACCTACATAAAAACCACCGACGCCGTATTCTTCTTCACAGTACGCTGCACAAGGAATGACTCGTTTTTTGTCTTTTACAATCGCTTCGACCATTTGAGCACAAGCAGCCGCTGGCGCGTAAAAAGCGCTGCCCGTCTTCAGTAGCCCAACAATTTCTGCTCCCCCTTTACGGGCGCGATCGACTATTTCATCTAACCGTTCCTGCGAGATTAACTGTGTAACGGGAATTCCGCCAACACTCGTACAGCTTGGCAGCGGTACCATTGTGTCTCCGTGTCCACCCATGAGCAGCGCGGAAATATCTTCGACGCTGACTCCCAATTCCATTGCCAGGAAGGTGCGGTACCGTGCCGTGTCGAGTACTCCGGCTTGTCCCAGAACACGTGCTTTGGGGAATCCGGTGACCTGAGCACAGCGTTGTACCATGGCGTCGAGTGGATTACTGACGACGATGACAACGGCATTAGGGCTGGTCTCTTTGATTTGCTCGGAGACAGCGGTCATGATTTTTGCGTTAGTCGCCAGCAAGTCGTCTCGGCTCATGCCAGGCTTACGAGGGATACCAGCTGTGATTACGATGACGTCGCTGTCGGCAGTATCGGCATAGTCGGTGGTGCCCAGAATGTTAGAATCGAACCCCATGACGGGAGAAGCTTCCATGAGGTCTAGCGCCTTCCCTTTAGGCATATCTTCTGTGGCAGGGATATCGACCAGAACAATATCGCCAAGTTCCGCTGCTGCACACCAATGAGCCGTGGTGGCTCCTACATTACCCGCCCCAATGATCGTGATTTTCGCACGTCGCATGAAAGTAACTCCTTTTCAGGCATAAAAAATTGTGAATTCAAATAGAGACCATTGCAGACATTGTCGGTGACTCAGTTTCAGCGTCAAGATGTGGCAGACGGAAACTCACCAGAATTACGAATCGACGATGATTTATGATTCATTGTCCAGCGTGGAAATCAGGTCTGAATCGATGCCACCATCATGTCGAGTATTCTCGGTTTGCTTGTGTATTCCTCGGTCAGCCCGATTCGTTCGCCATAAAAATCCAGAGATAGTCAGAAGAAATGTCACGAAGCCAATGCCGAGAAAAATGCTGCTGCGAAATGCCTGCTCGGAAGCACTTCGATCCACACCGATTTGATGGGCAATAAACAGTGGACTCAACTGAACACGTCCCTCTTGTGTACTAATGGTGCGAGCCGATTGATAGGTCCAGAGTTTGAAAAAGAATCCGTGCATCCAAACGTCTTCGTGTAAGGAGTTGCTGCGGTACGTACCCAGCTGAATCTCGGTCTGAGCTTGTTTTAATTCTTCAGGAAGCTGAAGGACGCAGATCTGAACGGGGTAGCGGTGTTTGTAGATTAATCCCGCTTGATCTGCTTCATTGGTTTTGACCTGAATAGCTTCTTCGCCCAAATAAACAAAAGCATCGAGCTGCCAGTAATGGTCTAGCCCAAGTCGATGTTGCATTTTTTCGTTGCGGATATCGATGCGAGTGATTTGCCGTACGTCGGCATGGAGATTGACCAATTCTCCCTGAAGTTCACGTGTCGCTTGCAGGTAATCGGAAATGGAGGGAGTTGGGACTGACGTATCCTGAGATACCTGTCGAATGGTTTGACTGGATTCGGCATCTTTTAATATGCCAAGGATTTGAAAGAATGCTTCCGTATCTGCACTATTCATCGACTTACCGTTGGACCGTCTGAGATCATCGAGCAAACCAGCATCAAATCCGAACTGGCTCAGCAAGGCAATTCCCTCGTTAATACGCTCGGTTGTTGAAGATTTTTGAGGAAGCCACTCCAGACGCGGGGCTGCCATGATTACTTCTCGTCGACCGGTTGGATCCTCGGCGATTTTTAACAGGAGTCCATCGACAGCTGCAGGACGGTCGAGCTCGAAGGAGGCGTCAGGTGCCAGCTCCACGGAGTTTTCTGTTTGCTGTTGATTCGCTTCTACCTGTTGTGTTGTTGTTTTCCACTGCTCCGGGAACCAGGCAATTGGGATTTTTCGAGTGGCAATCCGGACTGGGATTTCGGAATGGTCTGGTTTGAGCCAGATCCAAAAGAAGGAACGGAATCCGAGTAGTTGAGCGGCTTCTTCGACGACTGGCTGTCGTTTAATTTTTTTTACCCGGCCCTGGACCCGATAGAAATCGACCCGGTAATCATCAGGCGTTTCCAAAAACGCTTCGAGCAGTGTAGGCGTGTCCAGCGTATGATTTGCTGACCAGCGTTTGATGTCGCTGGGATCCAGTCCGTGAAAGTGCCGCAAAACATAGCCTGTGGTGTCGATGTCTTTTCCGGTAACCGGTTCGTTATCGATAAAAAAGCGAAGCTGGCTGTCTCCAACGCCTGAAATTTCCAGCATCTGCTTTGCCGTCGTGGAATTTGCGATAGAAAATGGAATCACACGGTCACTCAGTTGCTCCTGTTGCCAGGGGAGTTCGGAATCGAGCTTTTGCTGAGCCCTCAGCAAGGTCGAAGCCTGGCTCAGTAGGATTCCACACACCAACAGGAAAAGCGGTCGCTGGGAATCAATCATCATCCGTCTCCAAATCGTCACTCTCCGGGACATCCGTCGGGATGATCGTATTGGCAGGATCTTGAATCGCTGAGGCGTCGTCGGCTTTGTTGGCGACAGGTTCGGGAAGTTCTTGTTCTGATAACTGTTGCAGGGATTCGAGTATGTTCGGGCCGACTTCGTCGTCATTAAATGCAGACAGTGTGCTGTTATCTTTTGAACTGGCCGTTCGGCTTCTCGACGAGTCGTTGTTCCAGATACTTGCCAGATACACTCCCAAGGTGATGACAACCGCTACGGTCAGTGGGATACCGAAGACTACCCAGGTCGGTATGGAATCGGCAAGCGAAGGATTTTCTTCCGCAGCTTCCAAACGCTGTCCCTTAAACCAGTCGAAATTTCGAGCAAGAAGTAAGGGCGAGGAATGCATTTTACCGTCTCCACCCTGATGCGCCCATGACTTGAAAAAATAACCAGTGACTTCCACCACGTCTCCTAGATCCAACGTGGTTGCATCGATGTTTTTGTCGGGTAAGTCCGGGAAGTTTTCCGGAGTCTCCAGACTGTATACGACAAACGGTACCAGAGTCCCACCGACAGGCTTGATCACGATGACGTTGTAATGGTCAATTTTTAGTTCATTAGGTTGTGCTTGTACTCGATAAGCTTTGCGCACTTCGCCGCGGATCGTGACCAGACGCCCACGAAATTGAGCCTGCTGTGAACCCAATTCCAAAGCGCTCACTCGGGCTGTTGTACTCGCTTTAATCTCTGAGTAATCAAATGCTTGTAATCGTTCGAGCATACGAAACCAGGCGATGTCGTCATCGTTTGAAAAGAGTGAATGATCCTTGATCATCGACAGCGCCAGTTGGTCAATGATCAATTGGGTGAAACGATACTCGGAATCATACTTGCCCGTATCAGCATCGAGTTCTAGTACTTCCAGGAAGGCTTTGCGGTAGCGTTCGTTCCACTGCTGACGTATTGTTGCCACGACGGCGAGCCCCCGGGCCTTTTGCGAATCGGTCAAGGCATTTTCAGAGGCGTTGAGTGAAAGTAAGACTTGCTGGAGATACTTTTGAAACAACTCATCGATTTCCTGATAAAGATCCCACCACGTCGTTTTATGTTCGTCGTCCAGCATGATTTCGAGGCGACCTTTACGGAGTGTATCGAGGACTAGCTTCTTTTGGTTGTAAGTAAGTCGCTTAAAAATGACACTCCACAGATCCAAATAAGTTTCGTGAACATCCAATTCGGTTTGCGAAAAGGTTGCCTTATCCAGGACACCATAACTGGTGAGCCGGGGTTTGGCCGGTGACTGGTCATTATCAGTAGCATCGGTTGAATTGATTGGAGGTTTGCCCGCGGGGTCTGAGGATCCAAAAAAGCTAAACAGGCTGGGGTCACTCACTCTTTCGATGGTAATTACCACGCCCATCAATACAGCAACCATCAACAGCAGCTTGTACTGAACTCGCCGAGAAAAGTAATTCGGCGGTGCCTTACGTTGCTCCTGTTCAGCGATTTCTTTAGAAGATCGAAAACGGACCATAAACCACGATTTATTGATAGAGGGGATGAGTAATTCTATTCTAGCAGTATGCTTGAATTCGAGGAAATGAGTAGCAGGTTACAAGAGATTGAATCTTGTGATGTTGGCTGTCATGAAAATTCTTGCTGTTGCTGTCTGGAATGTTGTATCTGCCGGGTTGCAGATTTGGATTTACAGGTGATTCCCCAAAGTGTCTTTTTGGTGGGGGCCGTCCGGTTCATTGTTAGTTCAGGGGGAATGGGTAAATAGCTTGGACGTATTTAAGGGGATTTGAGTACTTTTAGGAGCGATAGAGATTCATACTATAGTGATTTGATACTTGAATCAGCCGCCCGATATTAATAGGCTAGTAGCATGGCTAATGTTAAAGAACTGTGGTGGGGAACTGCTGTTCGGAAAACGCTGGCCATCCAGGCTTTTCGACTAACAGGAATAGAGTAAAAAGTCGATTCAGATTTTGTTTTTCGACAAATCTCCGACACTCTGTATTCAGTGCAACCAGGATTTTCCAAACTATGATTAAGCGACTGAGCTATCTGCTTTTCATGATGCTCGCCGTAGTTGCTCACGCTTGCACTTCGCTAAAGGCAGAAGAGCCGGCGAGTGCATTTTTGCAAGAGTTACGTAATCAAAGATATTATGAGCTGGCCGAGTACTATCTCGATGTTCAGGTTGGCAAAGAGATGCTCTCACCCGAATTTCGTTCCAAAATTGATTTGGAACGAGCGATGGTGATTCTCAGTGGTGCCCGTGCCATTGCCAATGGTGCCGAGCGTGAGAAAAAGTTTGCCGAAGCGCAGACATTGCTGGAGCGTTTTTCAGCTGGTACGGAGGACTCAGATCTCAAAATCCAATCGAATAATGAGTTGGGCAATCTGCTTTTCCAACGAGCAAAACTGGTGGAATTCGAGGGTACTAAAGAAGAGAACGCGCCTCGTAAAGCCGAGTTTATTACCCGGACTCGTGACCTGCTGACCAAAGCCCGTGACATCTATGTGTCCGGTCGAGATCAGTTAAAAGCTGAGTTGGAATCGATTCCGAAGGTGTTGGATCCTAAAACCGAAAAGGTCCAGATTGAGAGGCGGGATGCTCTCTATGGCGAGTATCTTCAGTTGGTAGTCACGACCAGCAAACTACTAGAAGAAATTGCTCAAACTTATCCCTCCGACGCGCCGGAATACAAATCAAACTATGAAGAAGCGATCACCGAGTATGACTCCATTGCCTCGCGGTTTCGACGTAAAGGCGTAGGTATTGTTGCCCTGGTTTCTCAGGGGCGTTGTTATCTGGCCATCGGTGATACGAAGCAGGCATTGAGTTACCTTCAGGATGTTATTGACCAACGTGAGACTCCGGCCTTTCGCAATATCGTCAACCTGGCCATGCCTTTATATATGAAAACACTCGTCGCAGTGGAGAAGACTGAAGATGCGATTTCGATGGGAGTTGAATGGAACGAAGGTATCCGTCCGAATGAATTAACCAATGAAGAATGGCATGCTTTTCAGTTGGAGCTTGCCAGAACCTACCGAGTGAAAGCGGACACCATCAATTCGGAAAAGCCGAATGATGTGGAAGCCCGCAAAGCCTACGTCAAAGCACGAACGCTCGCACAAAATATACTGCGTTATCCGGGCAAGCACAAACAGGACGCGCGGGACTTGCTGGCTTCTTTACCAAACCTGCCCGGAGCGGTTGAAGAAGAGGATAATCCTCCTCAGAATTTCGCCGAAGCATTGGCCAAGGGTAAAGAACTCATGGAATCAGCTCAGGCGATGGAATTTACGATCAAGACGCTGCCGGACACGATCGCGAATGAACAGGACGAAGCGAACAAGCAGGTGTTGGTCGCTCAGCTGAATGAAGCCAGACAGAATTACGGCGATACGCAAAATGCTGCCGTTGCGAATTACGAATTAGCTTTGGCGTTTACCGATGCCGAGACACCGATCGCAGCTCTTCAGGAAGTTTATTATTACCTCACGTTCATCAACTACAGCCGTGGTAATTATTATGAAGCGATTGTCCTGGGCGAATACCTTGCTCGCAAATACCCCGGTGAATCCGGTGCCCTGCCCTGTGCCAAAATTGTGCTGAATTGCTACCAACTGCTGTACAACGAAGCATTAGAGGATCAGCGAGCGTTTGAGGTTAACGGATTGATTGATATTGCCGAGTATACGATTCAGAATTGGGAACAAAGCGAAGAAGCCAATGACGCTCGCCGTCGACTCGTCCCCTACATGATCGAAGCCGGTCAGATTGATAAAGCCAAGCAATACACCAATCAGATTCCGGAAGAAGCTCCGGAAAGACTCGAATCTGAACTGCGAATTGGAAGAACGCTTTGGTTTCAGTATCGTCGTGATTCCCGGGAGGCCACTTCGTTACGACGAGAAGCTCCGAGTTCGCCCCGGATTGCCGAGTTGGAGCAAAATCTGCCAACCTTAAAATCCTCAGCGGGGGAAATGCTAGAGGCAGCCGGAGCTCGCTTAATGGCCGGAACCGGCTTGAAAATTAGTAACTCCAATGTTGCCGCATTACTCTCTCTCAGTCAGTATTACATCGAAGCTGATAAACCGGAGTTGGCAGTTCAGCATCTTGAGAATGAAAACTATGGATTGTTAAGTCTGATTCAAAAGAAGGATCCTGTGGCTAGCAAGCCCAGTACCATGGAACCTGCCTTCCGTACTGCTTTAGCAGGCTATATGTCGACGCTGGGGGGAGAGAATGGTGTCGCCAACATTGAAAAAGCCAAGGCTGTCATGCAGTTGCTCAATTCAGTGGTCGGAGAGACACCTGAAGGTAAGAAACGGTTGGTCAGCATTTATTTCACACTTGCCCGGGACCTGGAAGACCAGTTGAATGCAGCGGAAACGGTAGAGAAGAAGAATGTGTTGGCTGCAGGTTTTGAGACGTTCCTGAATGAAGTTGGTGCCACGGGTACGGAATTCAGTATTCGTTACTGGGCTGCCTCCACGATGCAGGGCCTGGGGACAAGCTTCGAGGCCAATGGAACGGTCACGCCGAAATCCCAGGATTACTACAACAAGTCCGTGGCATTGTTTCAAAAGATCGCTGAACAGGGAAAAGGTGATTTAGCCTGGGTCAATGAAGATGAAACAACTGGCAAAGCCTATCTCGCTCAAATTCGCATGAACATGGCACAGGTCATGAAAAAACTAGGTCAGCACAAAGAGGCTTCCCGGGAATTGGCAACGATCCTGCTCGAGACTCCCTCCAATGTGTCGGTGCAAATCGAAGCGGCTAAAACCTATAACGCCATTGGAACGCAGGGCGGAGACAATGCCGAACAACAGTTTCTCTATGCGATCGGCGGATCCTATCCGATGGACGACGGCGAGAATCTGGTTTGGGGCTGGCGTAAGCTGAGTACGCTTACTCAGGGCAAGGAGCAATTTACCAAAGAGTACTATGAAACTCGGTTGGGTATTGCCATGGCTCGTCTTGGTGTGGGGCGACTCAAACAAGGTGACGAACGCAAAAAGTTGATTGGTTACGCTGAATTAGAAATCCTAAACACATACAAGATCTCCCCGGAACTCGGAGGTACCGAATTCACAGCTCGGTTTGATAGTCTGCTGAGGACAATTCAGAAAGAACTTGGGAAACCAGAGAAAGGTTTGGACGGAGCAGGAGACATGCCACTGGCAGTGGAAAATACTGAAATTCCAGGATTGGAACCAACGGTTGCTCCAGCTAAGAAAGATGAAGCCTCTTCCAGTAATTTGCTGTTGATGGCATCACTGGCCGGGATCTTTGCAGCCTTTGGGTTGATTTTATACTTTTGGGTGAAAAAACTTTAACGACCAGCCAGGTCATAGAAGCTTTTCAAAAGCTTAGTGAAAGAAATAGAAGCATGATGAAACGAATTCAGACACAGTTGCTGGGAACCGCCCTGGCACTTTTGTTTTTGATTCAACCAGCCATTGGGCAGGTGAACGATCAGGCCTACCTGAAGAGTAATCCGACAGAATCTATTCGCGGGCCGATTGATAAAATCAGCAAGACGGAAGTTGTCATTCGAGTAAACGGTACGCCTCGTATCCTGCAGGCGAACGAGATTTTGCGAATTCAGTTTGCCAATGCCCCGGCAGACCTGCTCCAGGCCACAGCCGCTTACCGTCGCGGACAGTTTAATGAGGCAAGGACGGGATTGGCTGGATTCAATCTGGCGGAGATTAAGGACAAATGGGTCAAGGAAGAAATTGCTTTTATGCTCGCTTCGATCGATGCCAAAAGTGCTCTGGCAGGTGAAGGAGATAAAAATGCAGCCGGGACTTTATTGATTGGGTTCATTACAGATTATGCAGAGAGCTTTCATCACTATGAAGCGGTGGAATTGTTTGCTGATTTGGCCTATTCGGTGGGTCAGTTCCAGACAGCTGCTGAATACTATCAGAAATTGACGGAATCACCCTGGGGAGATTTGATAAACTTCGGCACACTGAGACTGGCAAATGCTACCGTGGGTCAGGGGCAATATGCCGATGCACTGACTAAGTTTGAAGCAGTATTGCAGCAACAGGCAACAACACCTGAACAGCAGGCGCTGCAGGCCGAAGCACAGGCTGGTCGCGCTCGCTGTCTGGGCGAGACAGGCAAAGCAGCCGAAGGCATTGCGGTGGTTGAAAAGATCATTGCTGACAATGATCCCAAAACTCAAAAGACTCTGTTCGCTCAGGCTTACAATGCCCAGGGAGTCTGCTATCGGGCCAGTAATCAAAATAAAGATGCCATCCTGGCATTTCTACATACGCATTTGATTTTCAATCAAAATGCGGATGCGCATGCCGAATCTCTTTATCATTTGACTCAGTTATGGGAAGCCGAGAGTAAGGCAGATCGAGCGGCAAGCACTAAATCGCTGTTGCGAGAGAAGTACACGGGAACATTCTGGGAACAGAAATTACGTAATCAATAACATCAGACCAGTCTGAACATTAGGACCACTGGTATTTACAATAAGATTTGATCAACGTACCGGTCGATAGGTACATTGATTGCACAGACAACATCGAAGGGTGTATCAGATTCATAGATCGGAGAAAAAAATGAATCAAATTGTTAAACACATACGACCGAAGTGGATGCTCATTGGGCTCGCCGCTTTTGCGTTGCTGCTTGGTGTCGGAGCGGCGGTCGATCTGGATTTCACAGAACAGATCGTTGCTCAGGATTTGCCGGCCGAAGGTGGTGGCGATGGTGCCGCTCCTGCCGCTGAAAACAACGCCGAAGCCCCAGCAGAAAACGATGGCGGAAATCAAGGTGGCGGCGGAGAGAAAACTTCGATGCTGTCTTGGGTCTATGAGGCTCTTGGACCGGGGTACATGATTGTCTTTCTGGCAATTTCATTCACTCTGGTTGCTTTGTTTGTTATGAATGTCATTACTTCAGCTCGCAGTAAAGTTTGTCCGGTTGAACTGGTTGATGACTTTGAGGAAATGCTCAACAACAAACAGTACCAGGACGCCTATGAAATGGCCAAAGAGCATGAATCTGTACTCGGAGCCGTCCTCTCAGCAGGCCTGGCGAAGTTGTCGTCCGGATACGAGCAGGCTTTGGAAGCGATGCAGGAAATTGGCGAAGAAGAAAACATGAAGCTCGAGCATCGTCTCAGCTATATGGCTTTAATCGGTACGCTCTCTCCCATGGTTGGGTTGTTTGGTACGGTGCACGGGATGATCGCTTCGTTCCAAACCATTGCGACAGGTGGTTCGACTCCGGAAGCCTCTGAATTGGCAAATGGTATTTCTACCGCGTTGTTTACCACACTGATTGGTTTGGCGATCGCGATTCCCGCGATTGCAGCCTACAACATTATGAGAAACCGAGTCGCTCGTTTGATGCTGGAAGTTGGCATTTTGAGTGAAAACCTAATGAGTCGATTCCAGGGTGTTGGACAGAAGAAGTAATCCATGAGACTTGCTAAGAAACACGATTCAAGCATCCTCGAAGGTGATTTAACACCGATGATCGACATGACGTTTCAGTTGATTGCATTCTTTATGGTGTTAATTAATTTCACTCAGAGTGAATCGAACGATAAAGTTCAATTGCCTGATAGTGAGCTTGCCAAACCACCTGAATCCGTCCTTGAAAACTACCGAATTATTCATTTGGCAGAAGATGGAACGGCGGTGATGGGGACCAAGCAGGAACACTACAAAGGCCTTCGTACTACGCTTGATCTACAGTATCGTGAAATCCAGTACAGCGGTGATGAACCAGCTCTGACGACGATTGTGATCCGAGCCCATAAAAATGCCAAAGGCGGTATGGTGCAGGAACTCATTCAAATCTGTCAGGAAGCAGGTTTTGAAAGTTTTGCGTTGCGAGCGGAAGAGAACGTGAACAGCGGATTTAAGTATATTTCCCCGGTACCGGCAGGAGGCTAATCACGATGAAAATCAGAAACGCCGATAAAGCTGGTGAAAAGATCGAACTGCAAATGACGCCGATGATTGACATCGTGTTTCAGCTGCTCGTCTTCTTTATCATGACCTTCAAAATCGTCTCCATGGAAGGTGATTTTAATATTCGTATGCCGGCTGCTGCTCCTCAGGCTGCTCCACCGGAACAGATGGAATTTCCTCCGATGAAACTCTATCTTTCCGCAGATGCTGACGGAACGCTCACCGGAATCCAGTTGAACGAATCACAGCCTACATCCTTTCAGGCATTGAATCAGGAAATCCAAAAATTGGTTGGTACCGATGGAGGGCCGGGAGCACGTGAGACGGCAGAAATTGAGATTGGGTTCGATTACGATCTTCGTTACGAATTCGTAATCGGTGCCGTGACAGCCGTTTCCGGTACGAAGACGACTCAGGGCGATGTGGTGAAATTAATCGAAAAGATTCGATTTAATACTCCCGAAGCCCCTGAGTAATCCGCCACAGTAATTCACTTAGACCACCCGCTGAGGTTGAACCTTGCGAGTGGTTTTTTTATGCGCGGGGGTGAAATTGCTCGTGAACCTGCTTCAGCCGGCTTTGGTCGACATGCGTGTAGATTTGTGTGGTGGCGATACTCGCATGCCCCAGCAGTTCCTGAACCTGACGCAAATCTGCACCACCGGCAAGCATGTGTGTGGCGAAACTGTGACGCAGCGAGTGGGGACTGATTTCCCGGGAAGCTCCGATACGGGCAGCATATTTTTTGACTAATTCCCAGATTGCCTCACGTCGTAATGGACGGCCTCGACGGCTCAGCAATACACGATCAGGCGAGTATTCCGCTGAACATTCAGCAAGCATGGGACGTTCGGTCGTTAAGTACTCAGTCAGGGCTTTGGTGGCTCGAGGCACCAATGGTACCAAACGCTGCTTACCGCCCTTCCCCTGATAACGACAGTAACCGGTATCCAAATGCAGATTATTAATCGTTAGTCCCACGACTTCTGAAGCACGACATCCGGTTGCATAGAGCAATTCCAATAACGCCCGATCGCGGATTGGATACGTGTCCTGACGTCCGGGAGCTGCAAGTAGTTTTTCGACCATGCCTACAGTGAGAACATGTGGAATCCGTTGCCAAAGTCGCTGGCTACCGAGTAATTCAGCGACGTTGTCGGAGATGATATTTTCTAACTGAAGATAGCGAAAAAAGATCTTTAGCGAGACGATATTGCGAGCAATACTGCTGGCGGCCAATCTGTTCTTCTTGAGTTTGGAAACGTAATTCCCCAGGTCCCGGATCGTCAATGATTTGAGCGGTGTGGTCTTGAGCCAGTCCTTAAATCGCAGCAGGTCATTGTGATACGCCTTGATGCTGTTTTCCGCCAGGTGACATTCATGGCGCAGGTAATCCTCAAACTCGCCGTATAAGTCACGATTAACTTTCCGGCGAACTGGTTTGAGTTTGCGTTTGAGTTTGTTACGAAGGATAGGCATGCTATTACTGAACTCGGCAACTCCGGACCACACTCTCTATCCTTACGTTGTACACCACAGTTCAAGATGACGCTCGCCTTTTGTTTATATCGGTTATGAGGGTTGAGACGTTATAATTTCCACGGTTGATCAGGCGTCGCTCTTTGGTCTGGAAACTGTCTTAAGATTTTGTCGACACTAAAAATAGCTCTCAAACCAACATTCCTTTCCCGATATTCCCATCACTATGAATATTCTTGTCACAGGCGCGGCTGGCTACATTGGAAGTCATACATGTCGACAGTTGATCGAGTCCGGCCATCAGGTGACCGGGTATGATAATTTGTCGCGTGGACATCAGGAAGCATTTGACCGAGCGTCTGCAGGCGGGAAGCTTGTCATCGGTGATTTGGCTAACACACCCCTGCTCGTCCGATCTCTACGGGAAAATGAAATTCAGGCCGTCGTCCATTTTGCAGCCTTTGGCTTAGTGGGCGAATCGGTGGAACACCCTGAGTTATACCGACAGAATAATGTGGAAGGCTCGCGCAGTCTGTTGCAGGCGATGCTCGAGGCCAATGTGAAACGGTTGGTGGTATCCAGTACGACTGCGATCTATGGTGAACCTTCCCAAATGCCAATCAGTGAAGACAACCCGGCTGCCCCCATCAATCCTTATGGACAATCGAAATGGGAGGTGGAACAAATGCTTGTAAATGCTCAGGAGCAACACGGATTGGGATTCACGGCGTTGCGATATTTCAATGCGGCTGGAGCCTCCCTCGATGGGTTGCTGGGCGAAGACCACGAGCCTGAAACTCACCTCATCCCAATTGTCCTGCAGGTCGCTCTGGGGCAACGAGACAGGATCTCGATCTTTGGGGACGATTATTCAACCCCTGATGGAACGTGTGTGCGGGACTATGTGCACGTGCTTGATTTGGCCAGTGCACATGTACGTGCCTTAGAGCGACTGCAACCTGGTGAATTGCTTCAGGTGAATTTAGGTTCCGGCATTGGTACGTCGGTACAGGAAATCGTAGAGCAGGCACGAAGGGTGACTGGTCATCCGATACCCGCAGATATTGTCCCCCGACGCCCTGGAGATCCTCCCTGTTTGATCGCGAATAATCAACTTGCCAAATCAGAGTTAGGGTGGCAACCGGTTCATTCAGATATCACTACAATCCTCTCGACAGCCTGGGATTGGCATCATCGTCACCCCCGTGGATACACGCCCTAATCAGATCGTCTGAATCCAGTCGATTGAAAGCGGCTGAATTACTATGCAAGAACTAATTATTGAAAAGCCGTATAAGTTTGTTCGCCCACCGCGTCGTAGTTTTTTACTGTGGGTTGTGGCAGGCTTACGCCTTTACCGTATCTGGCTCAAAGGCTCGGAAAACATTTTTAAGTATGAGGTCAGAAACCAACATCGTATCCAACAATCGCTTGATAATGGCCATAGTGTCCTGATAGCCGGGAATCATTGTCGAAATGCAGACCCGATGGCGATTGGCGAGCTTTTGTATGTGGTCAATAGCTACGCCTATCTGATGGCCAGTTGGCATTTGTACAATCAGGATGCATTTAGCGGTTGGATGATTAAGCACTTAGGTGCCTTTAGCATTAACCGTGAAGGGATGGACAAAGAAGCTATCAGTTTTTCTATCAAGACACTTGTTGATGGCGAGCGGATGTTGGTGATTTATCCCGAAGGTTCGATTTCACGCAGCAATGATTTTATGCACCCATTTCTGGACGGAACAGGTTTTATCGCTCGGACCGCTGCTCGCAAACGAAAAAAGCTTGCTGACAACAAGAATTCAGGGAAGGTTATGGTGCATCCGGTTACCTTTCGTTATCACTTCATTGGCGATTTTGAAGAGTGCTGTAACCATTCGCTACAGCTGCTCGAATCCCACCTGAACTGGGAACTGCAAACGCAGTTGCCTTTACTCGAGCGTATTGCCAACGTTGCGCAAGGTTTATTGGCCGAGCGTGAATCAACGTACTTAGGAGCACCACAATCGGGGGAGTATTATGAGCGAATCGAGGCCTTGATTGTTCATATACTTAGCCAACAGGAGATGAAATGGAAAGGTGCTGTTCAGGACGGTAATTACATTCCCCGAGTTAAATCATTGCGACCGATCATTGTCCCGGATCTCGCCAAGGGAATCCTGAATGAGGAAGAAGCTGCCGGACGCAGACAGGATCTCTTTGACTTAAATCTTGTCCAACAGCTTTGTTATTATCCGATCGATTACCTGGCCGGAACGACTGGGAAAGTGACTCGTGAGAGAATCATCGAGACGCTCGAACGCCTGGAAGAAGATCTGACGGATCAGATCACGATGCCGCGCCGTTTTAAGTTGGTGATTGACGTATTGGATGCAGTCGAAGTTCCGGCTGAAAAACTGCCGAGAGATGCAGATTGTGACCCGATGATGGATGAGGTTCGGGATCGCTTATGGGAAAATCTCATGCAATCTGCCCAGGCAATGGAAGCCTATCATGCTGAGTCTGACGGCTAACGTTGCCCGTAAACAATACGAGGATGCCCGGCGAGATCCTGTCGAACCGTCACGTTTTTGAATGCATGTTGTGTTAATAGTGTTTTTAGGCTGTCAGCAAGCATCGGACTCGTTTCTAAGACGAGCCAGCCAGCTGGTGTCAAGCATGTGATTGCTTCGGGCACTAATCGTTCGTAGATCTCCATGCCGGTCGGGCCGGAAACCAATGCCTGATGAGGCTCGTAATCTTTCACTTCACAACTGGATTGCTCTAATTCTGCTGTCGACACATAGGGTGGATTACTGACGAGAAGATCAACCATTTCGCCTTGCAGAGGTTCACATAGATCCCCTGCTCTAAATTGCACACGGTCAGCTACCGCATGGGCCTGCGCATTGCTTGTGGCCACCTGTAAGGCAGCAGCAGAGATATCTGTGGCGAGAAATTGTGTCTCTGGCAATTCAGTTGCCAGCGTGATCGCCAGAACGCCGCTACCCGTTCCAATGTCAGCGATCCTGTTAGGTTGAACCTGCTCACCTTTGACCAGATCCAGTACGACCTGCACGGCCTCTTCGGTGTCTGGACGGGGGATTAAGGTGTCTGTTGTTACCTGGAATTTGAGCGAAAAGAATTCTTTATGGCCGACCAGATAGGCCACAGGACAACCGGCAGCTCGCTGTTTAACCAGCTCACGGAAATTTGTCCTTACCGCATCGCCGGGATCTTCATCGAAACGCGTGTAAAGCATGATTCGTTGGCAACCAAGGACTTCGGCTAAGAGTACTTCGGTGTCCAAACGAGCACTCGTAGAGCCACTATCAGTCAGATACTGATGGGTCCAATTGATCAGTTTGCCGATCGTCCAAACATCATTGTCGGCTTTGGAAGGCTGGTCTTGAGACATAAGCAACTGTGCGCATCCGATTCGCACGAGCAATGAAAATGGGGTTAATCGTCGAGCGAACCCATGGATTCACGTAACTGATTGCGGTCGTGATCGATCAGCTGGTCAGACAACAACTGCAGGTTCCCAGCCAGAATCTGATCAAGCTTGTACAACGTTGCATTAATTCGGTGATCTGTCACTCGATTTTCCGGGAAATTATAAGTACGTATTCGTTGGCTTCGGTCACCGGAGCCAATCAAAGACTGCCGCTCACTGGCACGCTTTTCATGTTCTTGCTGTCGAAAGAGTTCATAAACTCGAGCCTGAAGGATTCGTAACGCTTTGGCCAGATTCTTGTGTTGACTCTTTTCGTCCTGCATCGACACGACAATACCGGTTTCATAGTGGGTCAGTCGTACCGCAGAAGCTGTTTTATTTACGTGCTGCCCGCCGGGTCCGCTGGCATGGAAAATATCTTTCCGGTAATCATCAGGCTTGATATCGATTTCTACATCTTCCGGCTCGGGTAGGACAGCCACGGTGGCCGCCGAAGTATGGACTCGGCCCTTGGTTTCAGTATCCGGAACTCGCTGGACGCGGTGCCCTCCACTTTCGTATCCCAATTCTCGAAAGACTCCATCTCCTTCAAACGTCAGCGTGATCTCTTTGAAGCCGCCGAGTTCGGTCGGGCTGGCTTCCATGATTTCAACTTTCCACCCTTTTGTTTCACTGTGACGCTTGTACATTTCATACAGATCCCGAGCAAACAGAGCGGCTTCGTCTCCACCTGTTCCCGCGCGGATTTCCATAACACATCGTGTTCGGGTGGCGTCATCTCCTCCGATGGTCATATCCAGCAGTTCAGCCCAATACTCCTCACGGCGTGCTGTGACCGGTGGGATTTCCATTTCGGCCAGTTCGCGTTCTTCAGGATCTTCGCTGGCCGCCATTTCTTTTAGCTCAGCAAGTTCTTCAACAACGTTTTTGAAATTGCGATATAAGTTGACTAGTTTTGCCAGCCCGCCATGTTCCCGAGCGACTGCTGCAAGCTTACTGGAATTTCCTAAGACCTCAGGGTCGATCATCATGCCCTCGAGTTCCAGAAACCGAGCCAGTTTTTCTTCGAGCATTTCCCGCATGGGCAAGCGATCCTTGGTGATTAATAGGGTTAATGCCCTGAGAGGCGGTGTATTGGATTAAAAGGCGAGTCTCTAAAGACTAAATGACAAACGCAGTGATCAGCAAGGCCGATCACTGCGTTCGTTGTCTTCTCAGTGACACATCAGTTGACACTGCATCGGCCACATTAAGCAGTTGCTATTTTTTCTTTCCGTAGGAACCAGCAGCAAACTTGGTTTTGAATTTCTCAATTCGTCCGGCGGTATCAACAAATTTCAGTTTACCGGTGTAGAACGGGTGGCATTGTGAGCAAATGTCGATTTTCAACTCGCTACGAGTACTACGCGTGGTGAAGGAATTGCCACAACCACAGCTAACACTTGTTTCGACGTAATCAGGATGAATGCCTTCTTTCATCGTTCTTTTCCAATGTATTGATTTGTTTTAGTTGAGGACCGATTTATGGGGTGTTCGATACAGTGAACGCCACAGCTTATTGGTCAAACAACTGAATATAGTCCGAATAACAGGTTTCGACAAGAACCGCCTTGGAACATTAGGATATTAATTTCACCCTTGAAAATGCGGTAAATGAAGTGTGATTATCGTTGTTGTGCCAGCTCTTGAAAGAGATCGTATCGTGCTTTCATTTCCATCAGGCTATCATTGCCAAACTTGTCGCAAAAGGCAGTTGCCACTTCGAATGCAACGACATTTTCAATAATGATGGCGGCTGCTGAGACGGCACAAACGTCAGAGCGTTCGTAATTCGCAACTTCCTTCTCTTTCGACTCCAGATTGATGCTTTCAAGTGCCTTTCGCAGCGTGCTGATCGGTTTCTTGGCGGCTCGGACCACCAACGGCTGGCCATTGGTCATCCCGGCTTCCAGTCCACCGGCGTTATTGGTAGGACGTTCATAACCGAGTGTCGGTGAATCTTTTTTGATTTCGTCGTAAGTGATTGGATCATGTACCTGGGAGCCAGGTCGTCGAGCCGCTTCAAATCCTAATCCGATTTCGACTCCTTTAATCGCCTGAACAGCCATGACAGCCTGAGCAATTTTTCCGTCCAGTTTACGATCCCATTGAGCATGTGTGCCCAGACCAAATGGCAGTCCTTCGATACGTACTTCCAGGACTCCGCCGAGCGTATCACCGTCGCTACCGGCCTGATCAATCAAAGCACAGATTTCAGCGTCCTGGTCCGGGTTGAGCGAGTAAACATCGCTCTGCTCCCGATACGACCGGAGTTGCTCGATATCACCTTCTTTGGGATCAATCGAAATTCCACCTAATTCGGAAACATATCCGATACACTCGATTCCAAATGGTTTGAGAATCTGTTTTGCCAGCCCGCCTGCTGCGACACGGACAGCCGTTTCACGTGCACTAGCGCGTTCGAGGATATTTCTGATCGACCCAAGATACTTAACGGCACCGGTTAAGTCTCCATGCCCTGGTCTGGGACGTTCCAGATCCTGCATGCGTTCCAGTTTGTAATCTTTGTTTATGACCTGCAGTGTTACAGGTGACCCCATCGTGACGTTTTTCCAGATGCCTGTCAGAACTTCAACCTGATCGGTTTCGATCTTTTGACGGCCGCCACGTCCATATCCTCCCTGACGCATTTTCAGGTCGTAATTGATTGCCTCGAGGTCCAATTCGATACCCGCAGGAAAGCCGTCAACAAGCGCTAAAAGCGTTTTGCCGTGTGATTCTCCTGCTGTCCAGTAACGTAACATAGCTTGTGTATTCTCAATGAGGTATTTGTTGGGTTCTTACCACTAGTTCAGTTTAACTCGAGTGGTAAAAAACGGATAGGTGCGTTAGAAATGAACGCTTGGGATAGTTAACCATCTAGTATTAGCATCGGACCATTTACATGACGGGTGTCGTCGAACGATTAAAAAAACGCTGGTTTCTCATTTCTTTGGTGATAGTCTTCAGCGTGGGGCTCGTTTTCCACGATTCCCTGACACCCATTCCTGAGATGAAGTTGTTACGCAGTACGATCGTGTTTGTCGTATTGTATCTGATGGCTCTGCCTTTGAGCCTGAAAGCCATTAGCTCCGGACTACGTCGGCCAGCCGGCGCTCTATTGTCGATTGTGATGAACTATGGCCTGCTGCCACTGGTTGCCTATGCCGTGTCTCTCGCAATAACAGACGCTCAGGTTTCCAAAGGCCTGTTGGTTGCTGCTGTGACCCCCTGTACCCTGGCTTCCGCTTCCGTCTGGACACGCAAAGCGGGAGGAAACGACAGCGTTTCGATCTTAGTGACCCTGCTTACTAATTTGTTATGTTTTCTGATCGCGCCCTTGTGGCTGTTGTTTTACTTTGGCAGCAGCGAGGGAGCCGAAGCAATTTCGATCAACGCGATGGTGGTTAAGTTGGGGACGTTAGTTGTGCTGCCGATGGCACTGGCGCAGATTACCCGAGTTCACAAACCTACGGCAACGTGGTCGACCGATCATAAAAAGTACTTTAGCATCGCTGCCCAATGTGGAATCCTTTCGATGGTCTTCATGGGAGCGATCAAAGTGGCTCCGGAGTTGATCGCAGCAGGTACGAACAAAGGCCTGATGCTCGTACTGGTCACCGTTGTCAGTGTACTTGTTGTGCATAGCAGCGTGTTCTGGGTAGGCCTGTGGACTGGTAAAGCTTTGCAATTGCCGCGGGAAGACTATATTGCGGTGGGATTTGCTGGAAGCCAGAAGACGTTGATGGTGGGGCTGTTGATTTGTATGGAACTAAAAGTATTGGTCATACCGATGGTGCTCTATCACGTCTGCCAGCTGTTTATCGATACAATTTTCGCAGACCACCTGGTGGAACAAACCAAAGCCGAAGATGAGGCCCACGTTGAGTCGCAGTCCGTTGAATCTCCTTAGCGATTCAGAGCATCCTGTAGCGTTGCTGAACGGATAACCGCATCCGGTCGATCTCCCAGGATGGGGCCATTTTTGTGTCTTAGAATAGCGCCAATGTGAGCACCATCCGATTCACCTTTTAAGGTGAAACCTGTTGGGTCCCAGCTGAATTCACAGTGCAACGACTCGTAGGGAATGTGCTCCTCTTTGATATCGCCCATCCATCTCAGCTGAAGTTTAGAAGCAAGTTCGGGCAGCCAGTTTCTGGCGATCATTCCTGCATGGCCGGTCATGACAGCCGACAGCCGTTTCCATTGATTGTTGTTGCAGACGGCTCGCTTTATGTCCAGGCTGGCTGTTCCCGTGATGGATTTGCCATCAGACGTTGGGAAGATGCTGCTGAGATCGATGTTCTCGATCTTTCCTTCTGCTGCGAAATCGACTTCGGATGTGAATTGTCCAGGAGCATACTTGCTGATTAATTGTCCGTTGAAGGTAGCATGTCTTCCAAGATCGACAGTTGTTGGCAAGGCGTCGGTTACGACTTGCAGTGGTAATGAATTGCCATTGGTTTGCAGTAAGATCGTCGTGGCGACAGGGTGCTGGTGCGTTCGAGAGATTTGTACTGCGAGTGGGGTCGGCTGGCTGCCCCAATTCACCGTCATTTGAGACGAGCTTGCATCGAGTTGGATGAGAGCCGCTATGGAGTTGAGTTCTTCAACCGGCAAGTCGTTTAGTAATGTGAGTCCGATCTTAATTTTAAACTGTTGCGTTTGCTTGATGGCAAGCACATGCTCATTCCACCAGTTAATCCACCCGACCGGACTGGTGTCGGAAATTTGTATTGTATGGATGTTGAGTCTGGTTTCCTCGTCTCCCTGCTCCACTTCGATGTGGTTAGCTCGACAGATCAGTCGACCGGATTCCTTGTCGGTAACCCGTACATCCTCTAGCGTGGTTTTGCCGGGGTGAAGAAAGTGGACATGGCCGATGTCAATATTACTGTGCGTGGCTGCACTGAGTTGCTCGATCCACTGCCCTCGCAGCCAGGCCTGGCCTAATTGCGTGTGACGCAGCATCAGCGTTCCCCCAATGATAAAAGAGGGAAGGAGGATACCTGCTGTAAATAGCAGGCGGTTAAGGATGCGTCGACTCTTGTTCTTCATATTGGGCAATCGGGAATGACTGGTACAATACGTACCTCATATGCGATGCCAAAGAATAGCAAAAACCACAATCTCAGGGCAAGCAGAGCCTGAACTTAGTTGTCTTGCTCACTTGTCGCTGCATCATCCAGGTTGACGTCCGGCGTCTGGTCAGCTGTCGCTATTCGTTTGCCGATTCCGGCAATGCCAGCTTTATAGCGTCCCCAGGCCAAACCCAGAAAAGCCCAGTTGATCACGACAACCAACGCCACACTGCCGATAGCACGACTCGCGTTTTCCCCTGCTCCGTAGGAGTGTAGTCCTACCGAACCGGTATCGGAGAGCAGCGGTAACCCAAAGTTTACTCCGACCCAGCTCATCATAATCATGGAGAAACCGGCGATCGTGCCAGCCACCATGCCAAAGTTGTTAAGCCAGCCGGCAAATCGGGCGTGCAGGAAGGCAAGGTAAATCAGAAGTGATATTAATGCCCAGACTTCTTTAGGGTCCCAACCCCAGAACCGTCCCCATGAGACGTCAGCCCAAAGCCCACCGAGGATAGTGCCTACGGCCAGTAATAACACGGCAACCTGAATAGAACGATAACAGTACTGAGCCAGCGACGAGCACTGTTCCGGTGGTCGGTATCTCCCCGTCGCGGCTCCACCGGCAGGTGGGCGATATTTTCCGAAGATGTAGTATCCTAGTGCAATATTGCCTAGTCCCAGAGCCAGACCGCCTGCCCCGTAGCTGGCAACAATTGTCAATACGTGGATAGTGAGCCAAAAATTTGATCGTAGTACAGGCTGCAACGGTGAAAAGTTTTCACTAACGATTTGAGCGTCTGCGGGCAGGCTGTTACTGAGCAATAGCACAAGCCCTCCGATTCCGGTCATAAACGTTCCGCCAATTCCAAAGAAGCGGCGTTTGTGCATTTCATTAAAGGCCATGCGGGCACTGGACTCGTCCGACCGACGATGGAAATAATCCTGAATAATTAATACCGGACTGATCAGCGAAGCCAGAATGAATCGGGGAATGATCCAAAGTGTTAATAGCAGGCAAATGATTCCGACTGCCCAGACGCCGACACGGTTGATACTTAGCCAGTCAGAAGGTAGCAATTCGAAGTAGGAACGCCCCCCGTCTCCATAAGGCTTCTGTGTCAGATAGTAAAAGAGCAGGCAAATCAGAGCCGCTCGTAAAACAGTGTTGATGTAGCCGGCTTTCGTCCAGATTGCCTCGGCAAATCGTCCCGTTTGTTTGTCTGTTAGGTTGCGGGCTTCATTGAAAAATGGAATGTCTTTCAGGAAGGGAGCCGCAGTCATTCGCCAGGAGTCTTTGATACCGTTAAGCGTGATCGGTGTAAGCAGGAACCAGGCCGCCAGCAGGGACACAATAAACGGAACGAAAATAATGGTCTCGTACATATTGGTCACCGGTGCCCAACCAGTAATCGTAACTCGCAGATAAAATCCATAGACGGTCCAGAGCAAGCCGATGATGAGTGTCGTGATGCCACTGTAAAAGGCGATCCGTTTCACCGAATCTGCGCCGAACGACAATGCAAATGCAATTAATGCCAGGAAACTAAAGACGGCCGTGTATTGAAACGGTTTACTGTCGTTGTACTTGATTTCAGCCTTTACTTTGTTGAATGCTGCACCGGTCGGATAGGCCGTGTACTGCATGACATCCGGGTCGGTATTGGTCGAGCTCAACGTGTTGCTGATAGCAGCGTCCCGGGCTGTCGTGGCTGACTCGCCAAGATCTTGTAAAGCTTCGAGTAATTTAGCTTCGACAGTATCAAAGGCATCACTGTTTCGAGAGGTGTAGGCGTCTGAAACTTCTTTCCAGATTCGACGTACTTGTTGGATTTCGGATTCATCAAAGGAGGCTAGGAGTCCGATTTTCATCGTGGCATCTTCCGATGGCAGAGCATCATGCAGTACAGCCTGCAGGCTTAGCCAGGGCTGCGAATTACGGCCTTCATCCCGGTTTTTGGCAAGCGTATAGGGATTGGCCGAAGGGATTACCAGCATGGTGTGTCGATTGGCATACAGCACTTCCTGTAACTGCAGCGAGAGCAAATACAGTTCATGGGCTTTGGTACTCATCTCCCGAAACTCGACCTGAAATTCATCAAGTTGAGCTTTGGATAGACCCAGCGGTGAATTTCGCAATTGTTCGAGTAAATTGGTGAAGTTAGAAACCAATTCGTTGGTGTAATAGCAATAGGCTCGGACATCACTTGCGATTTCGGCGACCGCCATTTTTTCCGGGGTCGTGATTTCCTTAATATATTCCTGATCCGGCAATGGGAATCCCAGGATCTTGGCAGATTTGATCTGCATCAATTCCGAATAAGCCAATGATTGATTGATACTTCGTGCGAGTAGTTGCCCCGGAGACGTGCCTCCCGGCTGCTCGGCTGCTTGCCCTCCAAATCGCTGTGCATGACCGTTGAGGCGATCAAAGAGACTTTGCTGTTCACCCTGCTTTACTTCATTGAGCAGGTCGACAATGTTGCGTACGATCGTGCAGAAATTTTTTCGATCTCCGGGCTCGGCAATGCGAATTTCGCCGGTTAAAGGAGCGTTGGCCTGCAGGGAAACTCCGCGGTAGGTATCGAGCCTTCCGAGGACCTTTTCAATGAGTTTGAACTCAGAAGAGTCAGCGTTGCTCTGATCGGCCAACCAGTTTTTCAGTGACTCAGATTCCTTTAATTCTGCCGGAGAGACATATTTAAATGTAAGGTCAGCGACCTGCACGCCAATGATTTCCCGTACATCATTATGAGCGGCATAGATAAAGGGGACCTTCTCCCAGCGTTCCGGTTCGGTCATCCAGCTGAGGACAATTTCCGTTGCCGTCCACTTTACTTCCGTTTCGGGAAAAAGGTGGGCGATGTCTTTGTTTTCTTCATAGCCTTGCGGGAAATAAAGCTGCATATCGAGTTTGATGTAGCCTTTGGTGGTGTTGCAAACCTGTTCAAGCATCTCTTTAGCGTAGGAGTCGAAGGGCTTTATCCGACCCTGATGGAAGACCGGGATTTCCCGAAATTCATCCAGAGTGATTTCATCTGCCTGAAGATTGCCAAGACAGAGAAGCATCGCAAGGAGACTGCTAAGGAATCCGGATTGTAGTTTTGAATAATGCATAGTTGTCATCAGGGGGTTATGAATTTTCAGAAGAGTCGGTATTGGAATTTGGCTCCGAAACAGGAGCGACTTTCTTCTTTCGGGGTTTAAAGAAGTAGGCTTTCATATAGAACATGATGGCGATTCCCAGACAAACAATCAAACATCCCATGTTGCGAATCGCACGCCCGGGGTCTCGGTTGACAGTTAAAACGGACAAATAGAGATCCTGTTGTTCGGAATCCGGAGCGATAACCCGGTCGAAAGTTGGATCTCCCGGTTTGAAGGGTCCGTTAAAACTTTCCTGAAAAAGGCGATAGCTATGTCCAGTGGTCGGGCTATCAAATTCGACCGGAGCATTCATGGTGATAAAAACATCGTGCTCATAAGACGCCGATTGTGTCCAGTAGTAATTGCCATCATGAACGGAGAGGTCGTTGGCTAAATCTATCCCGCCCACCTTAATTGTTTGATTGTCGTTTCCGGAAGGCGTGCAAGTATTGAGTTGATGCGTTTGATGAATCGTGCTTGAATGATGCCCGATATAACCCTGTCGAGGTTTCTCGGCAGCAATGTAGGCGAGGCGATCCGCATCTTCGTTAAAGACTAGTGAGACGGCATAGGTATCAACGGGCAGCGAAATGATTGTACGGGGAGTGACGGTATCTTTAGCCGTCTTTGGAATCGCTGACTGTACGATGCGACCTTTGGAAACTGCGCCGGAGGTTGAATCGTCACGTTCAGCCCAATACAGCAATCGGTTTTTTGCCTGGATTGCAAAGCTGGTCGGCCGTTTCAGGTCTTTGATGATCCCAATCTCCATTCCTGTGCCTTCTGTATTGGCTCGGCTGATTTGCCCGGCCGATTCGTTAAGCCAATACAGGTGATTCGTCGTACGGTCGATCAGAATCTGAATGACGTTTCCAGGGGAATGGACAACACGTTTCAGTTCCTCACGGTTGGTCGATACGCTTTGTATCACCGAAGTTCCACCTAATTCGTCAATCCAGAACAAGCGACCGCCGGCCAGTGTCAGTCCACGAGGATTATTTAGGAAGGCATTGGAGGCCTCTTTTCCAGTGAGTCCTCGTATATACTCCATGTCAATCACGGTGCGAGTACTTTGGCTTTGAAGATCGGTGGCCTTGATGGCTCGGGCATTACGGTCGAGCCAGTAGACAGTGTTTTGGTCGAATGCATAGCCACTGACAAACTGATTGGTGATTGGAGCGGCGGCTTCAGCTGGCTTAGCACGCTGGGGAACACCAATCGTATCAGCACGTCCACCGTCGGCCCTGACACTCCAGATTTCCTGAGTCGTTTTCAGGTCGACGAAATCCACCCAACTTGAGTAATGCGATGCCTGACTGGTACCCGGGTCAAGCTTGCGTTCAAAGTCCTTCAGTCGAATTCGAAAACCGATGTCGATCGACTCGGTAGGCATCGTGAGTACTAACGAATGTCCTTCGACCGGGTCGTGTATGCGGATTTGTTGTTCCGGAGTTTGTCGCTCCCCCGGTGCGCCAACAAAAGCAAGGATCCATTGTTCGCGTTCGATCTCGCCCCAGGTGACTTTAACTTTGGCACGTACTTCACGTTGTACGATTTGTAGATCTCGATTGAATGGTAAGGCCTTGCTCGCTTTTCGTGGTTTGTCTGCAGACACATAATCGGCCACAAAGAATTGCAGCGGGTTTTTGAATTGTGGCATTTGAAAACCGTCTTCTGCGGTTTTAGGAGATCCCTGTTGGTTCACTTCCCGGGCCACGACCAGCTGATTGGTGCGGCGATTCCAATATCGATAATACAGTTTTTGGTCTGCACCCTGTAAGAACTCGATACGGGAATAGACTTCTTCATTGCTGGCTTGAGGGCCGAATGGCTGGATTTCCTTTGTGGAAAAGTCAAACCAGTACGTGCCATAGATTTGTTGATCGTAATCGTACACATTGTGATATGGTTTATTGGCAAACAGCAAAATTTCGCGTCCATGGGTCTGCCCCTCGGTATCCAAAACCTGCAAGTGAACTGCTGGGATGTTAGCGTCCTCTGAAATCTTCTCGGAATAACCGTAGGCTGTGCCAGCAGTCTCAGGATTGCCTTCGACGATATCATTCCAGATCCCTTTGATTTCGATCGAATATTCAGAGTCTTCCAGTGTGACAGTATCACCGGCGCTGTATTCCGAAAGTTTGATATGGTGAACCTTCCCGTCGACGGTGATTGCGACTTGCCCCCGAGCTCCCAATTCTCCCTGAGGTGCGGACTCTAGAAAGGCCTTTTGGTAGACGGCGTCTGGAGCAATCCAAAGCATGACTTTTCCACCACCGGCCTGTTGCGGTTGGCTGAAACCGTAGGGGTATATGTCGCCATAGAGGTCGAGCAGCGTATCAGGCACCGGTGTGATGGAAACGCTAAAGGCGTTGCCGACTCCTTCCGGGAAAGTGCCTGGACGTTCTTCTTCGCGGCCGGTTTCCTCATCGAGATATTTTTCCGGAATTCCACTAACGACCATCTCTAATCGCGGTTCAGACGACATCGTGGAATTGGCTTGGAAATCAAGGACTTCAATTTTTAGTTCTTTTTCAAGGCCTTTGATGGTTCCCTGATGTAAAACGGTTCCCGGCGTGGCGCGACTGGCAAGTTTGAAAATATGGCCGCTTGTCCAACGCAGACCGTTTTTTAGTAACGCTTCAATACTGTTGTCATAGGTTACGCCGTCCTGCAGGTTGTAAGCAAATTGTGTTTCGTAATCATCCCAATTGAAAGGGCCGGCCGGGAACGGAACACGCCCCACTGTTTGCACAAACTCATTGTGGTCATGAGCTGCATCTTCGTCATGATCTTCTTCGATTTTGACGTCAAAGAACAAATTCGTTCGGTCAAAGGCGTAGCGTTCCATGCGGCTTTCAAATACCGGAATCTGGGCATCCACTCCGGACTGTCGACCAATGGCGGCTCCGCCCAGTAAAACCAACAGGCCAATGTGCGTGATGACAAAGCCGGTTTGGTGGCGTTGCCAGGGATAGCGAATAGCAGCGGCACAAAAAATATTGACACCAAGCAGAATGTTGAGTCCGTTAAACCACCAGGTCTGATAGACAAAATACTGAACGACAGGTGTGCCGTAAGCGGCTTCCACAAACGTGGCATACCCAAGAGCAAATGCCATTGCAAAGATGAGAACGACCGCCAATTTTAGCGAAGCAAAGAACTCGTAAGCTCTAAGAAAAAATCGCAAGGGTGGTGGTTGATCCGGAGAAACTAGCTTTGGCTGCGCCATGATGAAAATATAGGTAGGAATGAATACGGCAGGGTTCATCAACAAGGTTTAATGAACGTCGAATTGGCCATGGATGAAGGTTGATTTAGACCTCCAACAGTCTTTCGGCCAACAAGACTTCATTATAGCGGCAGGGGGAACAGTCGGTAGGTACAACTAGCTTCTGGCTATTAAAAAACGCCCGTCCTGAAAGCTTGAAATGCATACAACGGAAGCTCGTTATTTTAATGGGACTCCGATTCGAGATCACGCAATGACTCGCATAGGAAATCTAAATCGATTGCATTTAGGTCGGTTGACTTTAGTAAACTGCAGTCAGCCCAAGGGCAAGCCTGCATTATTTGCGTTTTCCGCGATCGAGAATCCAGCCGACAATAATGACCACGAAGAAGACACCAAAGAAAACACTTGGCCACAACCAGGGCTGAGCTTTGAAGGTTTCGCCCGTCTTGTACTGCTCGAAGATACCCACGACCATACCGGAGAGTCCATCGGGCGTTTCGGGCTGTTGTCCCCAGATGTTTCTTACGACATCGACCATTAAGAGCAAGCCGGCGAATTGTGCGATGAAAATCATAAACAGACTCATCACATTAAAGAAGCCATAGGTGGCTTCCTGCATTTTAGGAGCAGCCATTGCTGCATCGGCTGCTAACATGTCGCTTTCCATGACTGGTTCAGCGGCTGGCTCTTCGAATCCCATCGGAGCACCGAATGGATCGGCCCCGGCTGGTGCAGCGGCGAACGGATCCGCGGCAACCTGTCCGGCTGCGGCGAAAGGATCAGCGGGTGCCTGGGCAAATGGATCTGCTGGCGGTTGAGCAAATGGATCGACGGCGGCATCCGGAGCAACCATAGTGGCGGCATCGTCACCAAAGGCTGCCGAATCGGAAATCGCGATAACCTGTGATCCGCTGTCGGACATATCATTGTCCGGCGTGCCACCTAACATAAATTCTTCGTCGGCCTGAACATCGCCGGCATCGGGTAATTCCAGGGAAAGTGAACTGTCGCCTGCCAGATCGACGGCACCTTCGAGAGAGATGCCGCTGTCCTGCGGACTGCCAATATTTACGCCACTATCAGACGCCAAACCCACATCGCTACTACCAGTTCCGGCACCCATGAGGTTGTCATCACCACCGAGTACGAGGTCGTCTTCTCCGACCTTAAATCCGTCACTGTCACCGATAGCAAACTGGGTATCGTCCTCTGAGCCACCACCCAGGTCGAGGCTCAGCTCATCCTCGGCATTCACATTTAAGGCATCTTCACCGACGGCAAAGTGCGTCTTGTCATCCGCTTCGATTTCTCCCTGGTCGTCCAGGTCGAGTGAGAATTCGTCGGCATCATCAAAATTGAAGTCACCACTTACGGCGAATTGAGTTTTATCATCTTGATCGACGTCGCCTTCACCCAGGTCAAGTGAGAGTTCGTCACCGTCGTCTAATTCCAATTCCAGCGAATCAGAAAGTTTTAAATCGCTGTCATGAGGACTAGCACCACCTTCGGCACCTATAATGTTGCCACTTCCTCCGGCTGCTGCGGAGACTGGTGCTTCATCGACTAAGACGGAATCAGCGTCATCATCAGCCAGTCCGTATTCCTGATTTTCACCACTACCGAGAGTGATGCCGTTCATATCCGCGAATCGTTCCACTTCGCTCTGGCTGAACGTATATGTGTCGCCCGACTTAGTCGCATGGATATCACCTGTCCCAGCCATATCCTTGAGTTGTTGAGGAGTAAAGCCAAGTAATTCAGCCGCTTGGTCGAGATTTAACTCTGCCATGATAAAACACCAATAGTTTAAGCAAGGTGTTGTCGTTCCCCCTCCATGAGGCCCGGACTCACCCTTGTGCGCATATTTTTACCTGTATTCCTGTTCGGTATTCTGACTAGTCAGGCTTTACATTTTGTTCACACGGAAACGTGGCAAAATGAACGCATTTGCCAGCGAAGGCCATGTTAATTAATTAGTTTTTGGATTTCCTTGGGCGTGGGAGATTCCGAATTGAATTCGTCAATTTGGAAATCCCAGCGTGCGTTTCTAACGCTCAGAAGTCTGATTTTCCCTGAACCCCGTTGGATCAAATAGACGCAAATAGCCTTGGTTTTTGCATCGATTACTGTTATTTGCTGCCCTTCTTCAGTTTCCAACGTTGACATCAGCAGATAGTCGTTTCTCTGAACGGGATTTGCATTTGGTTGCACTGGAATTCGAGGGCCACCGATATTATTTTGAGCCTGAGTTATGTTCTGCTGGCTACCGATCAGCCCTGCAATCATCAAGCCGATACAACCGATACAGATTACCCAGTTTCGCTGCCATTTGGTCATTTTCTCTCCTTAGAAAACGAATTTGAAAATCTGAAATCAGATTTCCATGTCTCCTTTCTATTCATTCTAGGCATGTAGGGTAATTCTTCAAGCAATTGCTCCGGGAATCTTCCTGTCGACAATCCCTCAAGAAGGTTAATTCACTGAGGGGTTTACACCGATTCATTAAAAGGAAGGCGTATGGAATCACCATAAATCGATCAAAATCATACGGCCTTGTTAATCACTAAGTTCTCCATGCATCAGGTTTCTGAAATATTCTACGTCTCCCGTGAAATTGACTTTTGTTATGGCCACCGCCTCTTGAATTAAGAGGGTAAATGCCGGCATTTACATGGGCATAACGGACGGGCTGTAATCAAAATCGGGACTGAAGAGCTCGATGATCGCGGTATGGTGGTTGATTTCAAAGATGTTAAAACGGCTGTCCCCGGATGGATCGACGATCATCTGGATCACCGCATGTTACTTCATAAAAACGACCCTGTGGTTGAATATTTTCAAGCTCAGAATTAGCCTCTCTATCTACTAGAGGAAAATCCGACGGCCGAGAATATTGCTAAACTAATCTTCCAGGTCGGCGTGGATCATGGATTTCCAATTATTGAGGTCGATTTATGGGAAACACCTCACTGCTTTGCAACGTACTCGGGCTAAAAAGTATACCGCCGCTATGAGCGTCTCAAAATTGCAAAAAAGAGTGTATAAACTGTAACGATTATGCCGAATTTGACGATGGTAGCCTGTCTTATGCAGAGGTGCGATGTGCGCGCCGCTTGATCGCATAAAGACGCGTCAATTCGGAGCATCAATTTTGTCTCGGCCAAAATCAAATTCAGTTGTCAATATAATCTGGAATCTCGGCTGGCCTCTATTATGGGGAACAGTTCTGAGCATTACGTTTTACGAGCTTCTTCATGGACCACTCAACAACGAACTGCTCCACCGATATTTTCTAGGGCACCCGATCGCGATTGCGACAACGGTCATGTTCTTCATCGCTCTTTCGGCACTTATCCTGCGCGGAGTCAATCTGCTGGGACAGCAAATCGTACTAAGTACGGTTGAATTTCCCGAGCGTGAATCTCAGTGGAAACAACAGGACCGTGAGCAGGCAGCGGAATTGTTGGCTCATACAGAATCCTGGTCAGCACGAGTCTCCAGTAGCTATCTGGGAGCGAGGCTGATGAATCTGCTGGAAAAAATCCAAAGTGGTGTTTCGTCTGCGGCGCTTGGTGATGAGATGAAATACGCATCAGAACGAGATGCAGATCGCCAGTACGAAGGAGCATCTTTAGTACGCATTATCATCTGGGCCACTCCCATGTTGGGATTTCTGGGAACCGTGATGGGGATCACTCAGGCATTGGGAGATCTGGCCGGACAGCAGTTAGGCGATGACCTGAACGCAGCCATGCAGGGATTGTTCGGAGGACTTTATGTGGCCTTTGACACCACGGCGGTCGCCTTAACACTTTCGATTGTTCTCATGTTTTGCCAGTTTATGTCGGATCAACTTGAATCCCAGTTATTAATGGACGTGGATCAACGTGTAGAAGATGAGTTACGAAGTCGGTTCATGAGTAATGACTCTTCCCTGGCTGCTACTCAAACCGGCGACTTTAGTGCTGTGATGGAAGAGCTAGTGGAAATTCAATCGGAGCAATGGAATAATGCCATCGCTAAAATTCAAAAGCAATGGCAGCAATGGACGACGAAGCAGGGCGAGTCTATGGGTGAGGCGATGTCGGTTGCATTAATCTCGGCCCTGGACAAACAGACTGGTATTCAGCAGAACCAGTGGAATCGCTGGCAACAAGTCATTGAGAAAAATGCGCAATTGTTGGCCGCGAATCAGGACAAAATGAATCAGCAAACACAGCTGATGGGGCGTGTCGTCGAAGCGACCGGTGAGGTAATCTCTTTGGAGCAAGCATTGAATGCCAACCTGAGTCATCTACAGGAAACACGACAGTTTGAGGATGCCGTGATCAGTTTATCAGCGGCCATTCAGTTACTTTCGACTCGCATGACTGGAGAATCCAAACCACTGGATTTAACAGGGGATTCTGATTCGCGAGGGAAAGCCGCATGACGTCCAAACGCAAGCGTCGTCGCCAGGGGCTTGCTCCATCCATGTTCCCATTTCTGGCGGTCTTGATTTGTACTATGGGAGCATTAATCGCTGTGCTGGTTGTTGGCGTTCAGCAGGCTCGAGTGGATGCTGCGCAAGATACGCAGGCCTTACAGGCTGATTACGAACAGGCACAGGAATTAAACAAACAACGGAAGCTCGAGATTGAAAAATACCAGTGGCGGCGCGAAGTGCTTGAATCCAAACGTGTCGAATATCAAAACGAGATTCAAGAGAATCGTCTGAAGTTAGCTCAATTGGAGTCTCATATTCGCGATCTGGAAGGGCGTTGGCAGACTGTCTTGAATCAAGCTAAGAACCTGGTACAGGCACGGACGGATTCGAATGAGAGTCAAGTTGATCTGGAGGACGAAATTGCTCGGTTGCAGCAGGAAATCTTCGCGGCCAAAACTGAACTGGAACAAGCTCGTGTTGCGGCTCAGAAAACTCAAAATTCCTATGCCATCATTCCCTATCAGGGAGCACAGGGAACGCATCGCATGCCGGTCTATCTCGAATGTACTGCGGCAGGTGTTGTGATTCAGCCGGAAGGCATTTTGGTTTCTCATGCGGATTTAGATGGCCCGCCTGGCGTCGGAAACCCACTCAACGCCTGCTTGCGGACGATTCGTGAATTCTATGCGCGGCATACAGAAGACGAGAAACGGGCACCCTACCCTTTGCTGATCGTCCGGTCTGAAGGCGTGCTGGCATTTGGTAAAGCGCGTCTGGCGATGGCAGACTGGAAGGATGAGTACGGTTACGAGCTGGTAAGTAATGATCTACCACTCGCATTTCCTAACCCACAACCTGCTTTGTCCGGTCAATTGAAAAAGACGATCGCCTTGGCAAAGGACCGTCAACGAGCGTTGGCGCAAGCCATGCCCAGTCGCTTTCCCAATCATCAACAACCCAGTTTAGCGGAGGATTCAGAAACTACTTTTAATACCAATACCCAGTCGGGAGACGGCATTGGTGACGGTCAACAGGGTTCAGGAAACTTCGGTTCTCAGCCAGCCCAACCAGGGGAAGGAGGTTTGGGTGACAAGCAGTCTGATGTGCAACGTCGCAACGGTCAGGCTGATTCCGAGAACGGTAATGGAATTGGCGGGCCGTCCGGCGGAGATAGTCTGACGCCTCCACCCGGAGGCGTCGGCATGGCAGGACGCCAGCAGGGATGGGCATTGGACGCGAGACGGCAAGGTCCTGCAATTACTCGTCCGGTGAAAGTCATTGTGGAAGCAAATCGGTTGACCTTGATACCTGCGGTTGGAGAACGTGGTAAACCCATCCCTGTTGAACTCGACAGCCAACTGGCAGGTAGTATCGACACGTTTGTGGACGCAGTACATGGACATATCCAACAGTGGGGAATAGCAATCGCTGGTGGGCATTGGAAGCCCGAGATTAAAGCGGAAGTTCGGCCAGGTGGTGAAAAGCGGTTTAAGGAATTGCAGTACACCCTGTTTGGCAGTGGGATTAACGTCTGGCGGCATACGGATTGATGAGTAAACGGCAAACTAAAGAAATTGGTATTGGAGGTCTGGATTCGTTTCAGGATATCGTTGCCAATCTGGTCGGAATTCTGATCATTTTAGTGATCGTCGTTATGATGCGCGCTCGGGATGCTCTGGTGGAACCGGTAGTGGTTCCAGAAGTTGCTCAAGTATCTCAAGAGCAACTGCGAGATGCTGAAGTGATCGCAGAGAGAGTCGAAGACAGCGTGATCGAACTGGACGACACCGTAGAACGTCAGACTCTCGAGCTGAAGTACCGAAAAAGTGAGCGAGATCGAATTCTACGAGCGATCACACTGTCCGAGAGTGAATTGCAGACCCAAAAAGAGACGTTATCAGATGAAAGTCAATCGAGTCTGGAATTGACTTCACAGTATGAAGCGATGTCGCAGGAGCTTGGTCAGTTGATTCGTAGTCGGCAGGTATTACAGCAAATGAAACCGGATGTGCATGTGATCGAACATATGCCGACACCGATGGCAAAAACCGTGTTCGGAAAGGAAATGCATTTTCGATTGAATCATGGCAGAGTTTCCTACGTCCCCTTTGATGAATTGGTTGACCGGATGCAAAGAGATGCACAAAGTAAAGTGCATAAACTACACCAGCATCCGCGGATTATTGAAACGATCGGCCCGGTTTCCGGATATCGCCTGCGATATGAACTTGGGTATACCAACGATGTCGTGAAGACTCGCAGCGGCCCTCGCTTACAGCAAAAGATCGAGATGCTAAAACTCGAATTGATTCCGGTTGAAAATGCGATGGGCGAATCTGTGACCACTGCGTTGGCAGACGGTTCTCAATTTTTGCAATACATTAAGCGAACCGTACCGGAAACGACAACCGTCACGGTGTGGGTTTATCCCGATAGCTTTGATGATTTTCGCCGCATCAAAACGACGCTCTTTGGGATGGGATATGCCTGTGCCGGACGGCCTCTTCCGGAAGGTCTCTATATTTCCGCTTCGCCTCACGGTACCAAATCCGTGCGGCAGTAGTTGCCTGAGCTTAGACTTGGTCGAGACCGTATGCGATGGCTTCCACAATTTGTGTCAGTTGCTGCTGATTGATCGATAGCGGTGGCATAATCACGAGAGTATCACGTAGCGGTCTTAGCCAAACGCCCTTCTCCCGAGCAGCCAGACAGACTTTGCCGCCTATTCCCAAAGCTGGGTCCAGTGGCTGACGTGTCTGCTTGTTGCTGACCAATTCGATTCCTGCGACTAACCCTCGTTGGCGAATGTCTCCAACTAAGGGATGATCCGATAAGCGACTGGTAAGCAATTGCTTGAGTTCTGCTTCGCGTTGGCGGACATTAGCCAGTGTTTGCTCCAGCTCGAATAAATCCAGAGATGCTAATGCAGCAGCGGCGGCGAGTGGATTCCCGGCGTAGGTGTGACCGTGATAAAACGTTTTGACGGGATCCCCCAGAAATTCTTGCCAGATTTCAGTCGTGGCGATGGTGGCGGACATCGCCAGATAACCACCGGTGATTCCTTTGGCTAAGCACATGATATCGGGACTCACGGATTCCTGTTCACAGGCAAACATGGTGCCGGTGCGACCAAATCCAACGGCAACTTCATCTGCGATTAAAAGGACATCATATTTTTGAGTCAATTCCCGGACGCCACGCAAGTAACCCTCCGGTTGCATAATCAGTCCGGCAGCACCCTGGATGAGCGGTTCAATGACCATGGCCGCTACCTGCTCGTGATGTTGTTTCAGAGTCTCTTCGAGTTTTGCCAGATAGTATGGGGTGGCCTGCTCTTGTGAGATTCCATCGGGTAACCGGTAGGTATTCGGGTTTTCCACTCGAATGACATTGAACAGGAGCGGTTCGAACATCTCGTGAAATCTTGCCACGCCTCCGACACTAACACTTCCCAGTGTATCTCCGTGGTAAGCCGAGCCGAGTGCAATGTAGGTGTTTTTAGCAGGCTTAGGATCTTTGCGTTGATGCCAGTATTGAAAGGCCATCTTCAAAGCTACTTCTACGCTGCTGGCGCCATCACCGGAGAAGAAAGTGTGTTCCAGGCCTTCCGGTGTGACTTCGGCTAATCTTTGAGCAAGACGAATTGACGTTGGATTGGACATGCCAAGCGACGTAACGTGCGCGACCTGATTGAGCTGTTCGCTGATGGCGGCATTGATCAGAGGGTGTGCATGCCCGTGGACATTGCACCAAACACTGCTGACTGCGTCGATCAATTCGTTGCCGTGTATGTCCGTCAGCACGCATCCCCGAGCGGATTGGATGACCAGCGGGTCGTAGTCCTGCATTTGCGTGAAGGCATGCCAGACATAGTGGCGATCCCACTCGGCCAATTGTCCAATGTCAGGCTGAGAGCTTTCGGAATCCATCGTCAAACCTTGTCGCGTGAAGCCGGGAATTACAGACTATTAATGATATCGAGACAGATTTGACGAACCTGCCCCGGATTGACATTTGGGTTTTCTTTTTTTGCCTGTCCAATCAGGGCACCGACTGCCTTTTCATTCCCGTTTTTGACATCATCCACAATCCGTTGATTGCGTTCTACCAACAAGCGGCACAAATCTTCCAGAGCACTCTCGTCAACTTTCTCGATACCCAGATCCTCGACCACGGCGGCAGCCGACTTGCCGGACTCGAGCATGACCGTAAAGACATCTTTGGCTTTGGAACTGTCGAGGTCACCAGCTTGTATCAGTTTAAGTAGCTCAGCCAGAGCAGCTGCGCTCACCCCGAAGTCGGAAATGCCTATTTCCAGATCGTTGAGGATTCGTAAGACCTCACCCTGGACCCAATTGCCGGCCAGTTTGTTATCTCCGGAAGCCGCAGCTAATTCCAGATAGTATTCGACAAATCCCAGCCCCTGATTAACGATGACATCTGCCGTATAGGTGGTCAGGTCATACTCGCTTTCGAGCCGATCTCTCAGGGCCGCCGGTAGGTCACCGATTTCATGACGGACTTCATCGATTTGTTCGTCGGTGACGACCACAGGAATCAGGTCAGGACAGGGGAAATATCGGTAATCGGCAGATTCTTCTTTTTCGCGTTGCGAACGAGTTACCTGAGCGGAATCATCCCAGCCTCGCGTTTGTTTCGGTAACTCTCCGAGTACTTTACCGGTTTCCTGCCACACGTCGTACTGCCGTTTGGCTTCGTAATTAATGCCGCGTTCCACACTGCGGAAGCTGTTCATGTTTTTGATTTCGACGATCGGAGTGGCAATCACACCGTCATCGGTTGTGATGTGTAGATTGACGTTGGCATCACAGCGTAGTGAACCTTCCTGCATGTTGCAGTCGGAAACATCCAGGTATGTCAGCAGCAGACGCAGTTCCTGCATGTAAGCCTTCGCTTCAGCAGCACTTCGCATATCCGGGTAACTGACGATTTCCAATAAAGGCGTTCCCGTGCGATTTAAGTCGATTCGACTATCGGCTTTGCCTGCCGCCTCATCATGGATACTTTTACCGGCGTCTTCTTCCAGGTGTGCACGGATGATACGAACTCGACGAGGCTCAAACTCATCTTTGGTGGACTTGATATCCAAGTACCCTTCCTCACTCATCGGAAGATCAAACTGACTGGTTTGATAGCCTTTAGGCAGATCCGGGTAAAAATAGTTTTTGCGATCCCATTTAGTGAATTTTGGAATTCCGCAATGGAGTGCTAACGCCGTTTTCATACCCAGAAAGTATGCCTTCTTGTTCATCACAGGCAAGGATCCAGGCATACCCAGACAGACCGGACAGGTTTGAGTGTTCGGAGGACTTCCAAAGGCGGTGCTGCACCGGCAAAACAATTTGGTATTGGTTTTTAACTGGACATGGACTTCCAAACCAATGACGATTTCGTAAGGCAGTTCACTCATGACAGCTCAGGCCTCCTGCTGTGAAAGTCAGTAGCTGATTGGTACATTTGGGCTGCCCGGAGAAGTTTTTCTTCTTCAAATGGAGCGGATTGAAGTTGCAGACCAACCGGGAGTCCGGCCGAGGTAAAGCCACAGGGTAGCGAAATGCCCGCCACGCCAGCCAGATTGGCCGTGACCGTGTACAGGTCTTCCAGATACATGGCCATCGGGTCACTGGTCTTTTCCCCTTTTGCAAACGCGGGATTCGCAGTGACCGGCCCAATGATTAAGTCGACTTGCTCAAAGGCTCTGTCATAATCCTGACGAATCAGGCGTCGAACCTTTAACGCTTTGAGATAAAAAGCCTCATAGTATCCTTCACTCAGTGCATACGTGCCGAGCATAATGCGGCGTTGTACTTCCGAGCCAAACCCTTCACTGCGTGTCTTACGATACATTCGCACAAGAGGTCCTTCATCACTGCCGTCCTCGGCCAATTCGGCGAGAACTTCTGCCTGATCGGTTCGATATCCGTAGTGAGCGCCGTCGTAGCGTGCGAGATTACTGGAAGCTTCACAGGGAGCGATGATGTAATACGTCGCGATTCCGTAATCAGCATGAGGCATTTCAATCGACTTAATGGTTGCACCAAGCGATTGATAAACCTGAATGGCTTGCTGCACGGAAGTTGCGACTTCTGCATCAATGCCTTCGGAGAAATGTTGCTCAACTACACCGAGTGTCAGCCCTTCGAGCGGTTGGTGGACGGTTTGGCTGTAAGCAGGAGTTTCACGATTGACGGAGGTGGAGTCCAGCGGATCGTATCCAGCCAGTACTTCCAGTAGTAATGCAGTATCGTCTACCGTTCGTGCCAGAGGGCCAATTTGGTCAAGGCTGCTGGCAAAGGCGATTAAGCCGTAACGGCTGACGCGGCCGTAGGTCGGTTTTAAGCCGACACAACCACACAATGCAGCAGGCTGTCGAATCGATCCACCGGTATCTGTACCGAGTGACAAGGGAGCCATGTCGGCAGCGACACAGGCTGCCGCTCCGCCACTGCTGCCGCCCGGAATACGAGTGATATCCCAGGGGTTTTGAGTTGTTTGGTAAGCCGAATTCTCGGTGGAACTCCCCATAGCGAACTCGTCCATATTGGTTCGCCCCAGAATCACCGCATCAGCCGAAAGTAACTTTTCGACGGCGGTTGCATTATAAGGAGGCTGGAAATGTTCGAGCATTCTCGAACCACAGGTGGTTGGCGTATCTTTAGTGCAGAGGATGTCTTTGATGGCGACTGGAAGTCCCGCTAGTTTGCCGAGTGAGTCGCCGGCGCTGCGTTTGGCATCGATCGTCGCTGCTTGTTGCAGTGCCGAATCTGATTCGACACGTAGAAAAGCACCAATGGAACCGTCTACCTGTTCGATGCGATCCAGATAGGCCTGAGTCAATTCGACACTGGTTAATTCGCCTGCCTGGAGCAGTGCTAGTTGTTCAGTGGCTGTCTTTTGAATAATGGACATAAGGTAATCTCTGTCGAAATAGTCCGATACACGCAAAGTGCTGTCTCGGTGTGCTGACGCTTACTCCCCTAAGACGGCGGGTACACGGAAGTATTCGTCATCGTTTTTGGGAGCATTGCGGAGTGCTTCTTCGCGAGGGAGACTGGCTCGAGGCTCGTCTTCTGCTAACGCATTAAAAACATCCAATGCATGTGCCATAGGTTCAACGTCATCCGTATTAAGCTCGGACAGTTTGTCGACATACTCGACGATCTGAACCATGTGGCTGGTCATCTTGTCGAGACCTTCGTCGTCAAATTTGAGTCGCGCCAATAGAGCGACTTTTTCTACATCCTGACGGGTAAGAGACATCTTAGGGTCCTGTTGGGGGGGGAAACAAAAAAATCCCGAAACAAACCTCCGGTCCAGGTTTGCTGGATCCGGCATGGTGCGCCGCTGGCGGACCAATTGGTGTTTCGGGAGTTCGTTTTTACGGGGAAGACCGAAGAGCAAAGCTGCTTTGGTTTTCCGATGGGTTAAACCTCAAATGGTTTAACGGCGACTGCCTTACGAATTGCTCCGCTGCGAATGCACTGAGTGCATACACGCATGCGTTTATTGGTGCCATCTGGTTGCGCGACGCGGATACGTTGAAGGTTGGGCTTAAATTTACGGCGAGTGATCCCGGTGATCTTGGTACCTACACCACCTAAATATTTAGCTTTACCGCGGGTCTCAACCGAATTACCGATTTGTGCCTGCTTACTGCAAATTTCGCAAACTCGAGCCATGAGTTGCATTCCTCTAATAAATGATTACGTATAACTGGACAGCTTTTACATAAGCGGAAAAAGTAAGTATAACCGGATAACCAGTCTCTGCAACGGGTTCACTTAGCGTGAATTCCGAGGATTTTCGAGTAAATCATAAGTGAATACTCGGCTTTCCGACCGCCTGCATACTCGCATCGGACATTTTATGGGGATAAAATCAACTTATCGCCTGAAATGACTTTGGGTCAGGTCAAATATCGAACGTTTTTTACTAACACGTGTCTGATTTGAGCGGCCAATTATTTGTTTTACTTTTATGAAAGCTAATTGGATGGCATCTACTCCTCGCTTCCGCCTCTTAAAGTTCATTAGGGCTATGGTCATCATGGCAGTGATGGGATCAACAGGTTCAACCTTGCTACTTGGTGCAGAATTATTAACCTACTCCGGCACCATGATCGGAGAAAAAGGGGATCCGGTAACCACGACGAAGAATTTCACACTGGCGGCAGTCCGTGATGCTTCTGAAAACGGTGGTACGCTGCACTGGATCGTCATCGAAGACGGTCGCGGTAGTGTCCCCTGGCCACACACCTATGGATCTTCTCAATGGCTCGATGGTAATGGGATGAATGTCCAGGCGGCAACCGCTTCCCGGAACAATCCACAGGTACTGTATATCAATGATGAATTAAAAGCCTTTGTTGCCATCGCTTTACCTCAGCTTGCCGATGGACAAAAACTCAATCAGGAATCGATTTGGAAACAAGGACCTGTGACCTATCGAGTTACCGAACGTCAAACGATCGATGGTCAACCAACCTGGCGAGTGTTGGGCTTTACAAACTTTGGAGTCAAACGGACGTTTTGGGTAAACGATGACGGGACCATTATCCGCCTCCGCGAAAACGTCACGATTGGCCGGGGGGATCGGTTTGATTTGGAATATGATCTTAAAAATGTCCAGAAACTGAGTGACGAGCAGCGGTCGAAGATGATCCTGTCATTTGATGTCTTCAACAAATTTCGAACGAAGGTGGATATCGAACGCCTGGAAAAAGAAATTGTTTGGAATGACGAGCAACTCGAGGTATTTCGGGAAGATATTGAGCGACTTGTTTCTGTCTCAGAGGAGACTCCCTTGAGTGCTGTTGCCCGATTGGCCCAGGCAGACTTGAGGACTCAAAAGGGGCGTAGTGGAGGTGTCGCTACGCTGATGACACGTGCTATTGGCAAGGTCGTTGAAGAGCCCGGTTTTGAATTGTATCGGGGAAACAGCTATTCCGATGAGTCGTTGACAGGTGGAGTCACCGTGTTGCACTTTTGGGAATATAAATCCAGCCCGTTGGAGCAACCCTATGGCCAGGTCGGATACCTGGATTTTCTCTATCGAAAATACAAAGGGCAGGACGTCCATGTTTTGGGTGTCGTCTCCAATCCGTTATTAGAAGACCCCGCAGAACGCTCACGAGTGCGAGTGAACGCTCGCAAGTTTGCCTCCTTTATGAATCTTAGCTTTCCCATCGTGGCTGATATCAAAGGCTACATCGAAAAGATCGGAGATCCCCGCGGTGCCGGTGCCAAATTACCGTTGTTCATCGTGCTGGATCAGAAAGGGCGTATTGTGCACTACAAGGCTGGATTTTACGAAGTGGACCGCGACCTGGGACTCAAGACGCTTGATAATGTTGTCAAGGAATTGTTGGAATCTGAGTCAGAATAACGACCTATGAGTACACTCTCTATGGAACGCCTCGACGAGTTATTGTCGGGAGTGTCAGAACAGTATTCACCGCGTCTGTTGGCCGCCGTGCGGTTTGCCGTGGAAGCCGGACAGCAGACGTTACAACGATTCTGCCATGCTGGCCTGCAGGTGGAAAAGAAAAATGATCGCTCACCAGTGACGGCAGCGGATAAAGATGCTGAACTGTTGCTGCGAGAACGCATTCAGGCAAGTTTTCCAGACGATAGTCTTGTTGGTGAAGAATTCGACAACGTGGAAGGCTCGTCGGAGTACCGATGGATTGTGGATCCCATTGATGGGACGAAGTCCTTTATTTGTGGTGTACCACTTTACGCGACGCTGGTAGGTATTGAACGCGACGGTGAAAGTAGTATCGGAGTGATTTATATTCCTGCGCTGGGCGAGTTGATTTTTGCTGAAGTTGGATCCGGTGCGTCTTACCTGAAAGGGGATGACGCGTTGGCCACGCCGCAGGTGTCGTCGACAACGAGTCTGGACGAAAGCTGCTTTGTAACCTCCCAGGTCAGTACGTTTTATGAAGTCGATCGAACGTCACAGTATTTGGCTTTGGAAAAGGCAACTTATATCACACGCACCTGGGGTGATGCTTACGGTTACCTGTTAGTGGCGACCGGACGCGCTGAACTAATGGTCGATGCAATTATGAATGTCTGGGATGCAGCAGCAATCCTGCCGATCATGGTCGAATCCGGAGGTACGTTTACCGACTGGAATGGGACGGCCACAATTCATGGTGGCGAAGGTATCGGTACCAATGGCCATGTCCTGCAGGAAACTCTGACTCTGATTCAGTAAACGGCAGAGTAGCTATTCGGCAGGTTGGGCCGAAGACGTGTCTTGAGCCTCTTCGCTTTTGAACGAATAAATCAACAGCAACATCGCTCCGCAAACGAGCAGACAGTCGGCAATGTTGAAATTTGGCCAGACCCATTCCTGATACGTGAACAAAATAAAGTCACGGACTCCATAAGCGTAGTCGGGATGGATGTCGGCTCCATGCCACCAGCCCATTCGGTCGTAGAAATTCCCGAAGACTCCGCCAGTGATACACCCTAGGCAGATTGTCAGAAACAGACTTTGCCAGGCCTTTCCTTTGGTAAACCAAACGATGATGGCAACAAACGCAATGATGGAGAACAAAGCAAAGACACTGCTACCACCCTGCCCCATGCCAAACAAAGCACCTTGGTTGACGGCCGTTTGGAATCCAAAGAACCCCTCAATCACCCACCAGTCCACGCCGATGGTGGCATCGGGAAGACCGAGTTCGGTGAACATGTACGACTTGGACCACAAATCTGCGATGAGCCCCGTGACACTGATCGTCAGAAAAAGCGCCAGGCGTCCTGCCAGTGTGGGAGTGGATTGGGTGTCCGTCGTAAGATCAGTGCCTGTGGAATGCGACTCGACTTGAGATTCCATCCTGTTCGCCTTAAACACCTCGCTGAATTTTGTCAGCACATTTGACGCAATGAGCGGTGTATGGAATCGCGTTGAGTCTCATCTTCGGAATCTTACCTTCACACTCCTCACAGGCACCATAGCATCCTTCAGCGATGCGAACTAAGGCTGCATCGATTTGCTCGAGTACCTCTTCTTCATTGGCCATCAGGGACAATGAAAAATCCTGTTCATACTGATCCGATCCCATATCAGCCATGTGATTTGACGAAGCCGAACTACTGCCGCTGGCAGCATTCTGATTCAAGGCGGCATCTGCTAAACCACTTACATCCCCCCGCAATCGAGCCCGTAACGCCGTCAACAAGTCCTTGAACGGCTTTGATTCACGTTTTTTCATTGCGTTTTTGAGTTTTGCCATGACTTTGTTATTACTGGGACCAGGATTGCTGAGGTGTAACCAAATGTAAGGTTTCCATGAAATATCGAGACCATACAATTCAGGCCTCTTTCAAAAAGAAAATTGTAGGAATGTGTCATTGTGCTGTCAAATACACAAAGGTGGTATAATTAGATTTGCTAATAGAACTACAGGCTCCGCAGTTAACGCTCAATTGTGGTTGATGATTGATTCAACCTGTTTTAGACTGGATTTCCGGTGGTTTGGTGTGATTTCACTCAATCATCAATAGATCAGTTCACAAGGTATTTTTGTTCCATGCAGCAATGAGCTACTTCGAAATAACAGGCACCATTCGTGATTTTTAGAGACGCGGCAATTCAACAATGTATTAATCCCAATTGTTCACAACAATTTGGAATTGAACAGGTATTAACAGCTTGTACCGAATGTGGAAGCTTGCTGGATGTCAAATATGACTGGAATGCAGCTGGCACGCCGACCGAGTGGTCTTATTACCAAAGTAAGTGGGCGAAAAGGTCTGAGCGTTTGAGTTTTAGTGGGATCTGGCGATTCCATGAATTGCTTCCGTTTGCTGTCCCCGAGCATGTGGTGACGGTGGGAGAAGGACAAACCCTTTTACAGCAAGCTGATTTTGTCTCGGACTTTGTGGGCATCGACAAAGGCAATTTGTATCTTCAGTACGAAGGTATGAATCCATCCGGTAGCTTTAAAGACAATGGCATGTCTGCGGCCTTCACACACGCTCACAGCATCGGAGCCAAACGAGCGGCTTGTGCTTCCACGGGGAATACCTCCGCGTCGCTGGCAATGTACTGCGCCGTTAGCCAGCTCATGAAAGCGGTCATCTTCATCGGTTCAGGTAAAATCGCCTACGGTAAACTTTCTCAGGCTCTTGAATATGGAGCCTTAACGGTGCAAATCACAGGAGATTTCGATGATGCGATGCAGCGTGTGCAGGAAGTCTCGAAAGAGTTAGGCATTTATCTGGTCAACAGTATCAACCCCTTCCGGCTGGAAGGGCAAAAGTCGATCATGTTTCGGGTTTTGGAAGCGTTGGGTTGGGAAATACCGGACTGGATCGTCGTTCCGGGGGGGAATCTGGGGAATTCAAGTTCTTTTGGCAAGGCCTTTATGGAGCTCAAAGAATTAGGGCTCATCGACCGAGTTCCTCGATTGGCGATTATTAATGCAGCCGGAGCAGACACGCTTTACGAGTTGTTTGAGAACCGGGGCGTTCGCTGGAACGAAGGAAATATTGACCGCTCGGTATTGCAGAGTTATTACGAGGAACTCGATGCCGCCAATAAAAAGGCGTCTACCATTGCCAGTGCGATAGAAATCAACCGTCCGGTGAATTTCGACAAATGCCTCCGGGCACTCGATTTCTGTGACGGTGTTGTGCGAAAAGCCACCGATCAACAGATACTCGATGCCAAAGCGAAAGTTGGCTCCGGTGGAATTGGTTGTGAGCCCGCCAGCGCTGCTAGTGTGGCTGGAGCGAAAATGTTAAGGGAACAGGGAGTGATCGCTCCCAGTGATCGTGTCGTCTGTATCTTAACCGGCCATCAGCTGAAGGACCCGACGGCGACGGTGGCATACCATACCACCGATCAGGATAAATTTAATGAAGTTTTGGGTGTCCGCGGTGTCAGTCGTGCAAGCTATGCAAATCGAGCTGTCGCCGTTCCCAATAGTCTGGATGAAATCATCAGGGCGATTAATCTCTACGGCTAAGCGATTCAAACGCGAGGCATCAACACATCGAGTCTGGATTCAAAAAAGGAAGAGAGCATGATTGGAATTGCAATTCACGGTGCAGCTGGCCGTATGGGACAGCGATTGATTGCATTAGGTAGCCAGGATGAACAAGTCACGCTGACAGCGGCGATTGAATCAGCGGCACACCCGAGAGTAGGTGAAGATGCCGGCGTTGTGGCCGGTGTGGGCGAGCTGGGATTGTCGCTCAGCCCGGAATGGGGAGACGATACTCAGGCTGTAATCGACTTTTCGGTTCCGGCAGGTGCTGAAGCGATTACTCGAACGTGTCTGGAACGTAAGACTCCATTGGTGGTTGCGACGACGGGACTCAGTGACGATCAAAAAGCGCTCATCCAGCAAGCAGCAACTGAAATTCCGGTTGTTTGGGCTCCCAGTATGAGCACGATGGTGAATCTAACAATGAAACTGGCGACGACAGCTGCCGAAGTGCTCAAAGATTATCCCGGTGGAACGGATGTCGAAATTCTTGAGCGTCACCATCGGTTTAAAGAGGATTCACCGAGTGGCACGGCCTTGCGATTTGGCAATCTGATTTCCAATGCAATGGGGATCACCAATGAAGTCCATGGACGTGAAGGTCAGGTAGGCGTTCGACCTCGTAACGAACTTGCCTATCACGCGATTCGTACGGGAGACAATCCCGGAGAGCATACGATCGTATTCGGAGTGTTAGGCGAGACTATCGAATTGACCGTCAAAGCCTCCAATCGAGACTGCTATGCATCAGGTGCCCTGACTGCAGCGAAGTTCGTCGCTCAACAGCAACCAGGTCTTTACAACATGTACGACGTGCTGGGTTTGTAATGGCCAAATGCGACGAAGGATATCTATGCGAAGTGTGTGGTCACGAGGTGGACCACATCGTGGAAAGCGATCTATATCTTCGCTACATACTGGGATTGGTTGATCCCGAAGTCCTGCACATCGCCTCCGAACGCCACCTGCATTGTAATCCGACCTTTGCACAATACATCGTACATGCGGAGTTTCCACCGGTGACGGTGGAAGGTGATTTCGATAAACGCCGACTGGACGCTGATTTCGTTGCTTCCAGAGAACAGGAAATTACAGCCGGCTATACCCGCCTGCTGGAAGTGGCTGCTACAGACACTCCGATTTTGGAAATGAGAATAAACAGAAAGACGTAGATGTTAGCTCTGTTCAATCTCTACCAGATTCATGCCTTCCAGCCCTTCTTCAGCAGCCATCTGACGGATATCCTCTGTGATCTTCATGCTGCAGTACTTAGGCCCGCACATGCTACAGAAGTGAGCACTCTTGAAAGTGGCTTGAGGAAGTGTTTCGTCATGCATGCGTTGAGCAGTTTCCGGATCAAGTGACAATCGGAATTGCTCATTCCAATCGAATTCGAAACGCGCTTTACTGAGAGCATCGTCTCGTTCGGTGGCACCAGGGCGATGCCGAGCAATATCAGCGGCGTGAGCCGCAATCTTATAGGCAATAACCCCCTGCTTTACATCTTCGTTGTTCGGTAGTCCAAGGTGTTCCTTGGGGGTCACGTAACACAACATGGCAGCACCTGACCAGCCTGCCAGAGCAGCACCAATGCCACTGGTGATGTGGTCGTACCCCGGAGCGATATCTGTAACGAGTGGTCCGAGCACATAGAACGGTGCACCCTTGCAGACTTCGATTTGTTTCTTAATGTTCATGTCAATTTGGTCCATGGGAACATGCCCCGGACCTTCCACCATCACCTGGGTACCTCGTTCCCAACCTCGTTCCACCAACTCTCCAAGTACTTCGAGTTCGGCAAACTGGGCATCGTCACTGGCATCGGCAATGCTTCCAGGACGCAGGCCATCCCCCAGACTCCAGGTCACGTCATAGGCTCGCATGATGTCACAGAGATCATCAAAAGCTTCGTACAGCGGGTTCTGCTTGCGATGCGACATCATCCACTTGGCAATCAACGAACCACCACGACTCACAATCCCAGTCACACGTTGAGTGGTTAGGTGTAGGTGCTCAAGCAACAAACCACAATGCACGGTCATGTAATCCACACCCTGCTGAGCCTGATGTTCGACCATATCCAGAAAATGCTGAGCTCGCATATCTTCAATTTTCCCACCAAGCTCTTCAAGCATCTGATAAATCGGTACCGTTCCAATCGGTACGGGAGAATTGTCGATGATCTTTTTGCGAATCGAGTCGATATCTTTGCCGGTCGATAAATCCATGACCGTGTCGGCACCGAAGTGGACTGCTGTATGCAGCTTTTCCAGTTCCCCGTCGATATCACTTGTAACCGCCGAGTTTCCGATGTTAGCGTTGATCTTACACTTGGCGGCAATCCCAATACCCATTGGTTCCAGCGCACCCTTGAGGTGTTCAGTGTTGGCCGGGATTACCATACGACCGGCGGCCACCTCATCACGAATAAACTCCGGAGTCAATTGCTCTCGGTTTGCTACGAATTCCATTTCCGGAGTGATCTCGCCGCGTCGGGCTGATTCGATTTGCGTCATGACTAATCCTGCTCCCGCAGAAACTTTTGTTTTTTAAGTGTTGATGAGCGTCAGAGGCTCCTGGCTCCTGCCACTGCTAATATTCTAGTGATTTGGAAGATGATAACAAGCTAGGCGCGGAGACCGCAATCTCAGAGTGCCATTCGTTTGTGGCAATTCCCGTCTAGTATCCCAGAATAGGTGCCAGCCAACGTTCGGTTTCTTCGACACTCATGCCTTTTCGCTGAGCATAGCTTTCGATCTGATCTTTGGTGATACGATCCACCGCAAAATAGCGGGATTCCGGGTGAGCAAAATAGAGTCCGCTGACACTTGCCGCAGGTATCATGGCGTAGCTGTCAGTAAGCTGCATGCCCGTATTGGCCTGAACGTCGAGCAGACTCCAGATCGTCTTTTTCTCAGTATGATCAGGCTGAGCCGGATACCCTGGAGCGGGTCGAATTCCCCGGTAACTTTCCGCAATCAGCTCGGTATTGCTAAACACGCCGGGGGCTTCATAAGTCCATTGTTGTCGTACTTGCTGATGCAGGTATTCTGCAAACGCTTCGGCTAACCGATCCGCAAGTGCTTTGACCATGATTGAGTTGTAATCGTCTGCCTGAGCATCAAATTCTGCCGCCAATTCGGCGCTGCCAAATCCGGTTGTTACGGCAAAGGCTCCGATGTAATCCGCTCTGCCCGAATCCACCGGTGCGATGTAATCGGCCAGTGACCGAAAGAAGTCCTGCCCTTTGCGGGGGTTTTGTTGTCGCAAGGCGTGCAAGCGGTTCAATTCGGTCGAACGGCTGTCATCCTGATACAGCAGAATGTCATCGCCGACTGAGTTGGCTGGCCAGAACCCATACGTTGCTTTGGCCTGAAATAACTTTTCATCGACGATTCGTGTGAGTAGTTGTTGAGCATTGTCGAATAACTCTTTGGCGGGCTCACCAAGCTTCGGATGGTCAAAAATGCGTGGGTATTTCCCTCGCAATTCCCAGGTCATGAAGAAGGGGGTCCAGTCGATGTAGTCAACGAGTTCCCCCAGAGATTGTTGTTCAATGACACGGGAGCCGATGAATTCCGGTTGCCGTATATCGACACTGTTCCAATCCGTGGTGAATCGATTTTTGAGTGCCTCGTCGTAGCTAACCAGATTTACTTTCCGTCCTTCAAAAGCTTCCACCAATTCTGCCTGTTTGGCTTGGTTCTCCTCGGCAAAGCTATCTTTCCGGTCGCTCAGCAGAGATTCGACGACGCCGACACTACGCGATGCATCGAGAACATGCACGATCGGATTTTCATATTGCGGTGCAATTTTGACAGCTGTGTGTTTGGCGCTGGTCGTTGCGCCACCGATAAGCAGTGGCACGTCCATTCCCAGACGCGTCATTTCTTTGGCGACATGTACCATTTCATCCAGACTCGGAGTGATCAGCCCTGAAAGTCCAATAATATCAACGTTTTGCTGCTGAGCGACTTCAAGAATCGTTTCACTGGGAACCATGACACCGAGATCAATGATTTCGAAATTGTTGCATCCCAGTACCACGCCCACAATATTTTTACCAATGTCGTGGACATCACCTTTGACGGTAGCCATGAGGATTTTTCCGCGAGAACTGTTCTCGTCCAGTCCCGCTGCTCGCTTTTCCTCTTCCATAAACGGCAACAGGTAATTCACGGCCCTCTTCATGACTCGCGCGGATTTAACCACTTGAGGCAGGAACATTTTTCCCGCACCAAACAAATCTCCGACAATCGACATTCCATCCATTAACGGACCTTCAATCACCTGAAGTGCCCGGTCCGTAGTTTGCCTGAATTCTTCGACGTCGTCTTCAATAAATTTATCGATGCCCTTCACCATAGAGTGGCTTAACCGTTGTTCCACGGGCGCATCGCGCCAGGCCAGGTCCTCTTCAACCTTTTTACCGCCCTGGCCTTTCACTGTTTCGGCAAAGGCTAATAACCGATCGGTTGCATCTTCGCGACGATTTAAGAGAACGTCCTCGACATGCTCAAGTAAATCAGCTGGGATTTCTTCATAGATTTCAAGTTGCCCGGCATTGACAATTCCCATGTCCAGACCGGCTTTGATCGCATGAAATAAAAAGGCGGAATGCATGGCTTCGCGGACGACATCGTTACCGCGGAAGGAGAAGGAAATGTTACTCACGCCGCCCGAAACCCTGGCGCCGGGGCACTCTTGTTTAATCTGACGAGTGGCTTCGATGAAGTTCACAGCATAGTTGTCGTGTTCGCTGATACCCGTTGCCACGGTCAGTATGTTCGGGTCAAAGATAATATCGTCGGGCGGGAAGCCAACATTCCGGGTCAGTAATTCAAACGCCCTTTTGCAGATCCGCACCTTCTCGTCCGTCTCAACCGCTTGTCCCTCTTCGTCAAATGCCATGACGACTGTGGCCGCACCGTATTGCCGAATGAGTCTCGCTCGGCGGAGAAATTCCTCTTCCCCATCCTTGAGACTGATGGAATTGACAATGGCTTTCCCCTGCACGCATCGCAGACCTGCTTCAATGACAGACCATTTAGAGCTGTCGAGCATGATGGGGACTTTAGCAATATCCGGCTCGGCAGCAATCAAGTTGAGATACCGGGTCATGGCAGCTTCACCATCGAGCAAAGCATCGTCCATGTTGATATCGATCACGGCAGCGCCGCCGAGTACCTGTTGCCGAGCGACCTCAACGGCTTCTTCATATTCGTCATTGCGGATGAGTCGTGCGAAACGACGTGAACCGGTGACATTGGTACGTTCACCAATCATCAGGAAGTTCGAGTCGTCTCGCAGTGTTAATGCTTCCTGACCGCTTAATCGCATTAAGGGATCGACACGGCTGACCATTCTCGGAGGCATATTGTCGGCAGCCTGAGCAATTGCGGCAATGTAATCAGGAGTCGTCCCGCAACAGCCACCTAAAATGTTGACCCATTGATTGGAAAGGAAGTCTTGTAAATGCGTCGCCATCTCGTCCGGTGTTTGATCAAACCCACCAAATTCGTTGGGCAATCCCGCATTCGGATGACAGCTAATATGAACCGGAGCGATCCGCGATAACTCTTCCACATAAGGCCGCATTTTTTCTGCGCCTAATGCACAGTTGATACCCACACTTAGTAAATCAAAGTGCGAGATACTGTTCCAAAAAGCTTCGATCGTCTGGCCCGTCAGAGTTCGGCCAGCCTCGTCGGTGATGGTAACCGATGCCATCACCGGCAAATTGACTTGGTGGTCGGAAAAATACTTCTTGATGGCAAATAAGCAGGCTTTCAGATTAAGTGTGTCGAAAGTTGTCTCAGGAAACAGGATATCGACACCGCCCTCAATCAACGCAGCGATCTGAGCGTAATAGGAATCCACATGCTCGTTAAAGGTGACTTCACGATAACCGGGATCTTCCACCTTCGGAGAAATCGAACAGGTCTTGGTCGTCGGACCGATCGAACCGGCAACAAATCGTGGCTTGTCTGGATTGTCGTTGGTGAATTCATCGCAGGCCCTTCGTGCCGCCTGTACGGCAGCGACATTGATGTCATGCACCAGGTGCGGTAAATCAAACTCGGCCATGCCAATCGGAGTGGCACCGAAGGTATTGGTCTCGACGATGTCGGCACCAGCAGCAAGGAATTTGCGATGAATGTCTGTCAACGTGTCCGGATGAGTAATGGAGATTAAGTCCACAAAGTTTTTGACGTCCTTGTGGTGATCTGCAAACTTTTCACCACGGATCGTTTGCTCGTCAAATCCCAGCGAAAAGACTGTCGTGCCCATGGCGCCATCGAGAATCATCACGCGTTGCTGCATGATTTCTTTTAACTCAGTTGTACGATCAATGGTCACAGTGTTTACAGACTCCGGAAATGCTCTGTTGAAGGAATGGCGAGTAACGTCCAAGTACTCATTATTGCCTATCCGCTAAATCTAACAACTGCGTTAGTGAGATAGTCCGGACAGTATTCGCGGGAAGTTTACTTGTCAGACCAGAAATATAAGTTGACCCGTCCCGGGATCTCATGATCTTGAAACCCATTTTCTCCCAGACGTTGTTCAAGCAGGGCCTGAATGGCAGCGTTTCGACGCTTGCCGCGAGCGATGAGCCAGCCTTCCGGTAATTCGGAAATCCTCGCAAGTAATTGTTCGAAACCATCGTCACTCGAATTCATCGGCTCGATAGTCAGTGATTCTGAAAGAGCGTACATGCCTTTCAATGGAAAACCACAGTATTCCGAAGTGGTCATGTTGGCCGTGTGCGGCGCATCCGCTTGCAGCGGTAATCGTCGATCCTCCACTAACCCGCCAGTTAACAGAACTGTGCCGGGAGCGGTCGCTGTAGAGTTAAGCGTCTGGACAACCAGATCCCAACGCTCCTGTTTAAGTGTCACTTGCTGGTTTGTGGTTTTGGAAATGACATCCGAGTCAAAACTAAAAAAGGCGATTAGATGAAGAAGAGTCAGCAGGATCATGACGCTCTCGGGCAGTTTGGCTTGTCGCCAGAGAGCATGCAGACTGAAACCGCAGAAAATACTCAATGCTGGCAGGCTCGCCACAAGGTAGCGAGGGTAAAACCAATTGAGCCAGTCGAGTCGAGTGGTCAGCCATGCCATCCCCAAAGGCAAAATAGCCAGTACCAAGGCAGATCGAACGATGGCCTGATGCTCCGTCTTACGCACTTGCTTAACCAGACAAAACAATCCGGGCAAAAGAATCGTACTCAGTACCGGTAAGGTTGTCAGCAATGAATCCACTGTCGCTTTTTCAGCGTGGATGAAGATGGCCCACTGGTTGCGATGATGATAGATATTCTGGAGCGTACTGAATTGCGTACATGCAATCAAACCAAGACCGCAAAGTCGCACGATGCACAGATTCCGACGCATTTTGAATTCATGTTCACTTATGAAAAGAACACTGATTGCTAAACTGGCCACCGCTGGAATCGCAATATAATGCGTGTAGACACAGAGTGCCGCAATGAATAACCACAATCCCTCCAGCTTCCAGGGGAAGTTCTGGTCTATCCGGTTATTGCGTAGAGTTTGTACACAAAATAAACACAATACCAATAACGTCAGTAAGCTGTAGGACCGGGCTTCCACCGCAAACAAAAGCTGTAAGTGCCCCGCCGCAAATGTCAGTGTAGTAATCGCCGCAGCCCAGAATGGAAGTTTGTGCCGCTGGCATAACCAACTCAATAACAGCACGGCGCCACAGCTACAGCCGACCGAAAAGAGGCGGAGTGTAGTTTCACTATGTCCGAAAATTCCGACAAACGCCTTGAGTAAATAGAAGTAGAACGGGGATTGGTTCCCTGCCGATGCTCGCTCAGCAACCGAACCCCAATCACCGAAAATACTCCACGAAGTATGGAGCTCATCAATCCACAACGGCATGCCTGTATAGGCAACCGAAATTGCCGTGACAACGGCAATTCCAATCATAGAAGACAGAACGGAAGCATTTAGACGGTTGGGCATGTGAGCAGTTAGACAATTAGGCAGTTAGGCAATTAGACAGTTAGCCCCGGCCTTTGCTAAGGCTTCGGTGGGCAAGTGGTTAGTTAGTTCGGTTTGTTGTTTTTTGGGGAGTGGGTGGAGGGTGTCGTTTATTATTGCTAGAACTGCCCTGCCTTTCTCTCTTTTTGAGGTAGGATCTCTAAACAGGTCGTCCACCAGCCAGTTTCGATCGTCTCTATAAACTCATCAGGTAATCCTTCCTGATGCATCTCCCGGCTCAGTCGGGTATGGTCATATTGAACGGGGTGAAAACTGGTTCTGATTTCATCGCGTGATACTTCTACCATCGTAAACCATACATTTGTCTGACCGTCATTTTCAGGTCTTCCAAGTACTCCGATATTTACAAACCGTCCCAGCTTTGTTTGCTGATGCCATTTTATACCGGTGTGTGTGCCGGCAATGAAATCAACTTGGCGTTCACGAAAAAACCACTCCAGAAAATGGGTTGGTGTCGTTGACTCCCATAGAAACTCATTGGTGCGACGGGGACTGCCATGACACAGTAGTAGTCGGTGCGATTCGATTTCCAGAATGAGTTCGTTGGGAAGCGATTTCAAAAAGCGTTTGTTTTCATCGCTGGTGTTGGCCAACGTATAGTCGTAGCTTTTCTGAGCGAAATAATTATCACGCGCATCGGTGTAGCCACATTGGCAATCATCCAGTTCATTACCAATACTGTCGTCATAGTTTCCCTGAATGCACTGGACGTCATATTGATGTAGTAAAGGAAAGCTACGATCGGGATGGGGTCCAAAAGCACCGATGTCTCCCAGACAATAATAGGACTCGGCACCTAACTCCGAAGCCTGCCGTAATGCCGCCTCCAAAGCCAGGTAGTTATTATAGATGCCTCCCAATAAGGCGAGTCGTACGGTCATTCAGAGCCTCGTTCGGGTGTTGTGTTAAGCGAGACATTGGAGCAAATGGCACCGTACTGATAACAGGTAAAACACGCACCATGGTTCAGATCGAAGGGCTGTTCGGTAGCGTTCTTTAAATCCTGCCCAAGTACCGAATCCGGAGACTCGATGAGAATCGGGCAAACGTGTACTCCGCGGTCAGTCACAATACGAGCGTGTTCACAGACAAATTGCTGTTGGTCCAGCGTGTTCAGCATCGTATCCGAAACGCGTTCATGCTCGGAATAAGCTTCTGTCCGTGCCTGTTCGGCACCGAGTTTCAGCGAAGGAAGCAGTTTGATTCGAGGGTGTTGATAGCCTCGCTTGTGGAGCATGGTTGTGAATTCGCCGAGTACTTTCTGGTCTTCACTGTCAGGCCAGGTGCGAGTTGCTGTGATAATCGGTAGGAATCCTGATTGCACCAGTAGTTCGACTCCCCGAATCGCCCGATCAAATGTGCCGTCCCCTCGAATGGGATCGTTGGTTGGGGCATCAAATCCATCGATAGAAACTCGGAATTCTAAACTATACCGGCATTGCTGTTGAGCTTTACTAAGGCGATTTAGCCACTGCTCTTTGAGGACAGTTCCGTTGGTAAGCACAGTTGCCGGGCCAAATTGCAATGTGTCACAGAGTATATCCACCATGTCAGGATGCAGAAAAGGCTCGCCTCCGGTGAAGTAATATCCTTTCACTCCAAGTTCCACACTCTCTTGAAGGTATTGCTGGATTTCCTGCCGACTCAGAAAATCAAAGCTCTTATTATGTGGACTACACGAGATGAAGCAGTGATGGCAGGTGAGATTACAACGTGTTCCCGTGACTTGGAACCAGAGTTCATCTAAATGGGATAATGAGATTTGTGCTGGCGTGAATTCCATGCGATTTTTCTTTGCAGCACGCAACCAAAGACCATCTTAATTCTGAAAAGTCTGGTAAACGTTCAGGGATTCCCTATCGCCAAGAATCTGAAATAACTGGACGACTTGTTGTAATCCAGTGTGAAACAAGAACCCGGGCTGACGACCGTAGCTCTTCATTCCCAGTATATAAAAATCAGGTTCCGGATTGAGCAGCAGCGAGTTGGAGCCGCTTCCAATTTCCAGGCAATCGGATGCATTTTCGTTGAGCAAGTTTGCCGCTAGTTTGATCGGTCCTTCGGTGGCATAGCACTGATGAACTTGTAATTCCCGATACATGGAGGTGTCTGGCCGATATCCGGTAAAACCGAATACATGCTCGAACATGGCCTGTTGAATTTCCAGTTCATCCTCACTATCGGTCTGCTGAAAATATTCGATCTGCATCGCACTATCGTCAGTTGTCGTGATGGCGTGAATCGCGACGTTTGGAAGACAGTGAATTTTTCCAGCGAGGACTAATTCAGTCAGACGTTGTGAAATGCGTTTGCGTTCAGTCAACGGGTCATCCGGGATTTCGCCTCCGGCAATTTCCGAGGCGTTTCTTGTGATCCAGGTGACCGCCACAGCGTTTTCTGCTAACGCAATCAGAGTTGTCGCGGCTGAATGTCCGGCGCCGACAACAGCCACTCGCTTGCCGGTCAGGGCTTCCGCTGCATCTATGGTCGGAATGACTCGATCGATCTGCTGCTCGACTTGTTGTTCACCGCAGGCATTTGATCCACCGGCACCAATCGGGTTGGGATTGGTGAGTACACCGGAAGTGTCGATCACCACGTCGGCAGTTATGACTTGCTGTATTTCCTCTCGCTGAATAAGCACTCGAAACGCGTCTTCTTGACGTTGCTCTGAATCCAAATCAGATTTGTGGACCCACGTTCTGGAAACACTGATAACACGGCAATTAGTTTGGATGTGCTTGCGGATCAAATCGGTTTGCGCAAGTGGAATGAGATAGTCACTCATCCACTGTCTGGCAGTAATGATCTCGTCGTCTTTAGGAAATGAGTGCTGAGGATCATGACTTCCAATCGCAGCCTTTCCCAGTGGTGAACAATTCAATTCAAATGGTGAAAACATGCGAACATGTTTCCAGCGTTGCACTTGCTGGCAAACGTCACCGGCTTCACAGACGATGACGTCATAGCCCAGGTAACGAGCGTACAGTGCCGTTTCCAGGCCAATGGGGCCTGCTCCAATAATCAAAATCGTTGCTGGTCTATCTACTGCCATAAATACTAGCTGCCTCTTTCTTATCGAATGAGACTAAAGTGTTCCCAATCAAATTCTGATGTTTTGTGTTCGAGCAAATCTGCCATCAGGACGGCTGTACCTGTTGAAAGATGAAGGCCGCTGCGGAAATGTCCGGATGCCATAACCAGGTTGTCGACATTTGGTACTTTGCCCAAGTAGGGAACTCCGTCAAAACTTCCAGGTCGTAGTCCCGACCAGCTGAGTGTCACTTCAAGTTCTTTTAGGGCCGGTACGATGGAATAGGCAAAATCCGTTAGTTGTTCAAGCATCTCACGCGTTGTTCCTTTTTGGAATCCAACTTCTTCTTCGCACGATCCGGCTAGTATTCTTCCATCGGAACGAGGCACCAGGTAGCGTGAGCCTTCATTGAGAATGCGGTGGATTAGGTTTTTCGGACCTTCAAATAGGATCATCTGTCCACGGATGGGCACAATTCCCGTCGGGATGGCTGAAATTTTCCTTAATAATTGAGAGGACCAAGCGCCGGCAGCGATGCAATATTGTTTACCTGTGATGCGTCCCCGCGAAGTTCTAAGTCCCGTAATGGTTTCGCCTGACGATTCAAAATCCTGTATTTCACAGTCAGTCATTAATTGCACGTCGCGTTGTTCACAAGCCTTTACGAGTGCTTTGACATGGCGTGGGTTGCGCAATGTGAATTCGTCAGGCAGTAGGTACGCAGTATGAAACTGTTCGGGATCAAGGGCTGGTTCCAGTGCAAGGAGTTTGTCCTGATCTAAATGGATGGTCTCGTGTCCCTGCTCGGCCAGCAAATGCATATAGCCAGTCAGTGATGCTGCTTCTCCGGATTTCCGGGCAAGATAGATTCCTCCGCAGCGACGGAATCCGGTGTCGATGCCCGTTTCACTTTTCAGTCGGGCGGCCCAATCAGGATGCAACTGGTGACTCAGGCCTCGCAGATAGTCACTGGGGTCGAGTGCTGAATCAGGATTTGCAGGAGGTAAAATCCCCGCGCCTGCCCAGGAGGCTTCCCGGCCAAACTGGCTGCCTCGCTCCAAAACCTGAACTTGATGTCCACGACAGGCAAGTTCATAGGCAATGGATAAACCGATCACTCCACCACCGATGATGACTGTAGGCTCCGGGCTCATGACAAATGCTCCAGTCTCAGGTCATTGATTCGCTGGCACAGCCATGAACCGGCATCCTGCAGCGAGTCGCGTAGGTGATTAAGATCATCGATGGTATCAACATCCAGCCATGGTGGTAACAACTCGTAAGAGATCCTTGCTTCACCCAAGGCCTCTCTGGTTTGCTGCAGCACCTGTTCGGTCGACCAGCAGATGTCTTCAAAAATCGGTGGGATTTCGGTTTTGCAACCAACCAGATAATATCCGCCGTCGATCGCGGGTCCTAAAACACAATCGACCTCATCCAGAATATCGAACGCCTGCTGGATGATTGTTCGGGGCAAGGTTGGGCTATCGGTCCCGATCAATACGGTTTTCTCAAATCGATGGTCGACGGCGTGTTGGAAGAAGGCCTGCATGCGTTCCCCCAAATCACCATCGACTTGTGTCATTAGCGTCCAGTCGGGGGGAATGACGAGTGCAAATTCAGTGAGTTTTTCTGGGGGAGTGATCGCGAGAATCTGGGTGTCGGCACAGCCCGTTACGCTCTCGAGCGTGGCCTGAATAAAGGCCTGATAGATGTCTGCGGCAAAGCACTCGTTGGTATCCTGAGCCAGGCGAGTTTTGACCTGCCCAGGTTCCCAGAATTTGGCAAAGACGCCCAATTGAGTTTTGCCTGCCATGACTTAGTTTCCGATGAGCCGTAGCAGAAGAACTTCATTTACTTTTCCGCGAAAACGTACTTTGCCGTCAATTTCTACAACCGGAACGCAAGTATCAAATTTCTCCTTCAAATCGGGCGTTTCATCAATGTCGATCTGCTCCACGGAAAACCCATACATGTCGAGTAAATCCAGAGCTTCCTCACACAGCTGACAGGACTTTCGTGTATATAAAACGGCATGGCGTGAGGACATTTGACGATTTCAAGCGTTGTAATTGTAGAGGGCATTCAAGAGAGTGCGGTTTTGTAGTGGGAATTCGGCTAAAAATGGCCTTCCCGCCTCAATTATGTCGACTCCTTTGAATGAATCAACCATTCCCATGATAAACTGAGGAATCGCCTCGGGATGGGGGCCTTCGGATTATATTTTCTGTCGCGAGCATTCATGACTATTACCGCTCGACAATTCCTGGAACTCGTGCGTCGCAGTAACTTACTGACCGATGCTGAACTCAAACGAGGGCTCGAAGCCTGTAAGGAAGCCCATGACGGCAGCATCCCAACCAGCGCGGATACGATCGCTGATTTTTTGGTGTCCGAGAATCTGATCACAACCTGGCATCGGGATAAATTGCTCAACCGCAAATACAAGGGATTCTTTCTGGGGAAATATAAACTGCTGGGACATATTGGAGCCGGCGGGATGAGCAGTGTTTATCTTGCCGAGCACACGCTGATGCGTCGCCTGCGTGCCATCAAAGTGCTCCCTCGAAACCGAGTGGACGATTCCTCTTATCTGGAACGATTTCACCGTGAAGCGCAGGCAACCGCAGTGCTCGACCACCCCAACATTGTGCGTGCGTATGATGTGGATAATCAGGGGCAGACACACTACCTCGTGATGGAATACGTTCCCGGCCGTGACCTGATGACGATCGTGAAAGAAGATGGTCCGCTGGATTATTTGCTGGCCGCCAAGTACATCTACCAGTCGGCATTGGGGCTGCAACATGCACACGATGCTGCCATGGTTCACCGGGATGTCAAACCAGCCAATCTATTAGTCGATGAATCGGATTCGATTAAGATTTTGGATATGGGACTGGCATTGATGGATGAGGATCAGTCTGAATTAGCTGGCCTGACGGATAAACACAATGAAAAAGTTCTGGGTACTGCCGATTACTTAGCTCCTGAGCAGGCATTAAATAGTCACAATATTGACGGCCGGGCAGATATTTACGGACTTGGTTGTACTCTGTATTACGTGCTTACAGGACACCCTCCCTTCCCGGAAGGAACGCTGGCACAACGCATTGCACAGCATCAATCCAAGTTACCACCGGATATTCGAATGGATCGTCCGGACTTACCTGAAGCGTTAGGTAGCATCTGCTTTAAAATGATGCAGAAGAATCCTGACCACCGCTATCAAACAGCACAGCTGGCAGCTCAGGATCTGGAGGCCTGGCTCGTCTCGCAAGGAGTGGAACTGACACCGGCGAAATCCGATGTTGTCCACCTGCCTCAACGAGCAGATGCGAATCAATCCACCGAAAGCGTAGCGTTGGCGATGCATGCGGCGGTCGCGGTTGCGAATCAGGGAGCGATCGTCAGCGGTCAGTCTTCACTTCAATCAATCGGAGATTTGTCGGCTGTTGTCGGTAATAGCCAGGTGGTTTCTGACAGTATAGTCGGTTTTGGTAGTAGTCGAATTAGTCTGGGCGACGAGATTGATGGTCAGGCCTTTCAAAGTACATCACGAAGTTTACTGGATACTCGTACCAGCTCCATAACCACAACGGATGCAGCCATTTGGAAGACGGTTGCCTTGATTCTAGGAATCCTGCTATTGTTTGCCACAATTGTCGTGGCCATTCAGATGCTGACAGCAGATGTGGAAGATGCGATTGAGACTCACGACGATCCGATTTCAAGCCGATATGGTGATTACAAACGTCTGGATTCTGAAGTCGTAGATGTTAATAATCAAGTAAGCGAAACCGGGGGCCACAAGGTGACTCGGGATTCCAAATCATTACGCCGCAAGATGAGAGTTTAAGAAGATGCAACGATTATCGAATAGATCGAAGTTGACTGCTCTGTTTACGGTATTGCTCTGTATGCTGACAGCGTTCCCTGCACTGGGACAGGTCACGATCACACCGGCAATGCGTAAAGCTGAAAATGCCTTGCGAGTAAAAATCGTTCGCGCCGGAAACTGGTTTGCACAGGGTAAGATTGATGATTCAGCTGATTTGGTTGAAGAGGTGCAGAAGGAGTTTGAAGAGCAGATGAAGGGAGCGGATCAACAGCGGCTTGCTCTGTACTCCAAAGTCTATAACATGCTCAAGAAAGCTCACGCATTGCTCGAACTTGAAGGGATCGTTTTACCTGAACTCAAAGAACCGATGATTGCCAGGCCCATGCCGAAACCGGTTGTGCCGGTGAATCCCGGCGACGCACCCGCCATGCTGATGGAAGTCCCGGAAGGTAAGGTCAGTTTCGTAAATCATATCACCCCGATCCTCATGGCCAAATGTGGCAATTGCCATGTGCGTCAGGCACGGGGAATGTTCAGTATGGAATCCTTCGAAACGTTGATGAAAGGCCCGGATGCCGGAGTCGTCATCTTTCCAAAAGATTCTGCCGGCAGTCGTATCATTGAAGTGATCGAGTCAGGGGATATGCCCAGAGGTGGCCTCAAAGTGTCAAATGTTGAATTGGCAGTGCTAAAGAAGTGGATTGACGAAGGCGCGGAATTCGATGCCGATGATCCCAAAGCCCTGTTGGTTGATTTGAATCCGGAAGCCAGTGTCGGTGATTTGCCAGTTGTCAAACCGATGAAGTCGACAGGTACGGAAACGGTGAGTTTTAAGAATGATGTGGCACCGATCCTGATGCAGAATTGTGCGAGTTGCCACGGGTTTGGTGATCGACCCTCCGGTCGATTTGATTTGGCGTCGTTTAGTGCCATGATGCGGGGGGGCGAAAATGGGCCTCCTATTCTTCCGGGAAATCCCGACGAGAGTTTTCTGGTTAAAAAGTTACTGGGTACCGGTGGTGGAGAACGGATGCCACGCGGGCGTGACCCTCTGGATGATGCTCAGATGGAGACGATCACGACATGGATCAAGGAAGGAGCAACCTTCGATGGTCTGGATTTCAGTACCAACATCCGTCGAGTGGTTGCGATTGCCATCGCGGAAAACAGTACGCATGAGGAATTAGCGGCACAACGTACAGCCTTAGCAGCGTCGAATTGGAATCTGGCAATGCCCGGAATCAATCATGCCACGGCTGATACAACCAATTTCCATTTGCTCGGCACACAAACCGAGTCCCAGCTTAAGACGTACGGAACGCAGGCAGAAGAGATTGCAAAGAAAGTACAAATTGCTTTGAAGTTGCCAACCGAATCGCCACTGCTCAAAGGTAAGATCACTCTGTATTTCTTTAACCAGCGTTACGACTATGGTGAATTTGGGACGATGATCGAAGAACGCTCGATCCCACGTCAATGGAAAGGGCATTTCAATTTCGACATTGTCGATGCCTACGGAACCGTGTTGATCCCTCGCAGTGATGATTACACGTTCGATGGTTTGATTGCCGAACATTTGGCGGGAATTCATGCACGCAGTTTAGGGGACGTTCCCGCCTGGTTCTCAAACGGAGTTTCCCGTGTGATCGCCGCTAAGATCGTAAAAGACGATGCACGTATCAATGGCTGGAAAGATGTGATTAATACAGCTGCGTCCCGAGCGGCTAAATCATCAGATATTGTGACCGGAAAACTTGGGGGTGAAGATGGTTCGTTACTGTCCTACAGTTATGTCCAGTTCCTGATGAGCAATTCGGCTCGCTGGAATACTCTGGTTAAGTCGGTTGGTAACGGAGCGAAGTTCAGCGATGCTTTTGTAAATGCCTACGGTGACACTCCGGAAAAGATCTCTGAAATCTGGTGGAAGACTGGATCTTAAGGTTGCCATACGAAGCCTATGTACCTGCTTGAAGTTGACTCCACACCGGACTACCTCGTTGGGCAGCAGGTGATCTCCGAAGTATCAGAGGTTCAGGTTAGCCTGCTCACAGGCGGTGTTTCAAATCGAGTGATCCTGGTTGAATTCGAGGACGCTCAACGTCCTAATTGGGTAATCAAGCAGGCTCGTGATCGCCTTGCAGTCGAGCAGGAATGGCTCTGCAGTGTTGAGCGTGTACTCCGCGAAATGGACATGCTTCAGATTTGCAATCAATTGATCGGTACCTCGTCTGCTTTGGCCGGCCAGCGGCGAGCGGTTGTTCCTGAGATCCTGTTTGAAGACCGTGAAAACTATGTCTATGCGATGACTGCTGCCGATTCTGATTCCCGTGTTTGGAAGCAGGATTTACTGGCAGGTCATGTCGATCGGCAGGTTGCCGAATGCTGCGGCTGGCTGTTAGGAGTATTGCACAGTCAAAGTTGGGGAGCCGACAGCGTCCGGCAGCGGATTGCATCGACAGAGTTCTTTGATGATCTGCGGTTGGATCCCTACTACCGTCAAGTTGCCCGCGTTCACTCTGAGTTGGAAGATCCGGTCGCCAAATTGCTACAGAGTAATCTGGAAAACCGACACTGTCTGGTTCACGGAGACTTTAGTCCTAAGAACATTTTGGTCAATGATCGCGCCGTTGTGCTGCTGGATTTTGAAGTCGGCCATTATGGAGATCCTGCATTTGATCTGGGGTTCTTTCTGACGCACCTGCACATTAAAACGCTCATTTCCGGAAATCGATTTGACGACTATGCAGCATTGATCGACGGTTTTTGGGGAGCTTACAAAACCCAAATGATGACCGTTCTGGACACGAGTGAAATGTTGGCACTCGAATGCCGTGCCTGCCTTAATCTCGGTGGCTGTCTGCTGGCCCGCGTGGATGGAAAAAGCCCGGTGGAATATCTGACGGATGCTTCACAACAAGAGTTGGTGAGACGAGTTGGGTGGCAGGCATTGACTGAAAACAAAAACTCTCTGGCTGTCGTGCGTGAAAGCATGTTGGCAGAACTGTCGCCAGAGAATTGAGCTTCTGAGGAATTAACATGACAACGATTAAACGTGTTCACGCACGAGAAGTGTTGGATAGTCGCGGCCGGCCTACGGTCGAAGTGGAAATCCATGCCGAGGATGGTAGTGAAGGAATCGCCATTGCACCTTCCGGAGCTTCCACTGGCAGTTTCGAAGTGCTGGAATTACGAGATGGCGATACCGATCGATATGATGGTCTCGGAGTGCGTCAGGCTGTTGCCAATGTGAATGAAAAGATCGCTCCGGCATTAATAGCAATGGACAGCGCAGATCAGCGTGCCTGTGATGATGCGATAAGAAATCTGGATCCTTCGCCTCAGAAAACGACCCTCGGTGGCAATGCAACGATCGCCGTTTCGCTGGCTTTAGGTCACGTCGCAGCGGCGTCGCGTGGAGTGCCGTTGTATGAACATCTTCATCAGGTGATTCAGGATGGAGCGGCATCTTTGGGGTTTGATCCACAGATGTTTCCTGCCCCGGTTTTGCCTTTACCAGAAACGAATATGATTTCAGGAGGCCTGCACGCTGGTGGAAATCTTGATTTTCAGGATGTCTTAATCGCTCCAGTAGGTGCGCCGGATTATCCTACGTGCCTTGAATGGATTGTGCGAGTGTACAATCGCCTGGGAGCTTTACTTCGTGATCGTGGTTTTGAAGGTTACCTTGTGGGTGACGAAGGTGGATTTGGCCCTCGTCTAACTTCCAATCGCGATGCAGTCGCCTTAGTGACACAGGCTATTGAAGCGGCCGGGTTGATTCCGGGTGATGATGTTGCCATCACTTTAGATGTTGCCTCGACTCACTTTTATAAAGATGGCGGATATCACCTGCAGGCTGAACAGGGACGCGTTCTATCAAGCAGTGAGATGATTGACACGCTGGAGTCCTGGGTAGATGAGTTTCCTATCATTTCGATTGAAGATGGCTTGGCCGAAGATGACTGGGAAGGCTGGCAGGAATTGCAGGATCGACTGGGCGCAAGAATCCTTTTGGTGGGGGACGACCTGTTTACGACAAATCCTGCACGTGTTCGTAAAGGAATCGAATTACGGGCTGCCAATAGCGTGCTAGTGAAAGTAAATCAAATTGGAACGCTCAGCGAAACGATCGAGACGATGGCATTGGGACGACAAGCCGGATTTAGTTTGGTGGTTTCAGCTCGAAGTGGTGAAACCGAAGACTCTACGCTTGCCGACTTAGCTACCGCAGCGGCCGGAGAACAGATCAAGGTGGGGTCCATAGTACGTAGCGAGAGGCTCGCAAAATATAACAGACTCTTGCAAATTGCCGAACGCCTTTCGGCCTTTCAGAATGACACAGCGAGTTCATAGCTATGACGAACGAGTATTTTCTTTCTGCTGAGGACTGTATCAGGAAGCAGATCTTTCCGGGGGTTGAAATCTTTACCGCCGCGGGTGAGCAAATGATGCTCTCACTGGTGAAGTTTGAACCGGGAGCCGTGGTTGAATTACATCAACACGAGCACGAACAGTGCGGGATTCTAATTGCTGGTGAACTTACCTTTACCGTGGGGGAAGTTACTCGTGTCTTACAGCCCGGGGAAATGTGGCGTATTCCAGGCAACGTGCCACACACCTGTTTTGCTGGCAACGAGGGGGTTACTGCTCTGGATATCTTCTCGCCAATTCGGGAAGATTATCTGTAATTAATTCAAGTTTCGTCGCTGTTCATGGACGATGATATCCGTATAATGCAAAAAACCTTCCAGCCAGCAATGAACGCAGAAATCATGAAACAACAAACCTTTTTTTGGTCATTCTTCTTTACAGGCCCGTGGCAACGCGGGGTTGGGAGAGAACTGTACTAATGGTTTGTTAACCATTGAGATCAAGTAGAATCTTTCCAACCCCGGCAACAACTGCCGGGGTTTTTTTATTGGGATATTCAAAACCCTACTCCTCCAAAATTAGTTAATACAGGGAACCAAAGTCATGATCGTCGTAATGAAAAATGGTGCCAGCGCGGATGAAATCGCGGCAACCGTTGAACGCATTAAAGCCCTGGGCTTAAAAGCTCATGTGATCGAAGGTACGGATCGTACTGTGGTCGCTGCGATCGGCGAAAAACGCGAAGAAACAAAGGAATCACTGGAATCCGGAAATGGTGTGGAAGAAGTCATGCCGATCCTGGCTCCTTACAAGGTTGCCAGTTTAGAAGTGAAGCCTGAACCAACTGTGGTTCATACCGGAAGCCTGAAAGTCGGTGGGAATTCCGTCGGCGTGATCGCCGGACCATGTAGCGTGGAATCCGAAGAACAGCTCATGGAGTCCGCTCGAGCGGTTAAAGCTGCTGGTGCCACCGCACTGCGAGGCGGAGCTTTCAAGCCGCGTACGAGTCCGTATAGTTTTCAGGGCATGAAAGAAGAAGGACTGAAATTATTGGCGGCTGCCCGTGAAGAAACGGGATTAGCAGTGGTGACGGAGGTATTGGCGACCGAAGATGTGGAATTGGTCGCCAGGTATGCAGATGTCTTGCAAATCGGTGCTCGCAATATGCAGAACTATCGGCTGCTGGAAGCGGTTGGCAACACCGATAAGGCTGTTTTGTTAAAACGAGGAGCCTCAGCGACGATGGACGAGTTTCTGTTGGCAGCTGAGTACATTCTCAACGAAGGCAATCCAAATGTCATGTTATGTGAACGAGGTATCCGAACGTTCGAATCGCACACTCGATTCACACTTCCCCTGGCCTCCGTGACCTACTTGCACCATAAAACGCACTTGCCGGTTGTGATTGACCCAAGCCATGGTACGGGCCATGCCTATATGGTTCCAGATATGGCTGTCGCAGCCGTCGCGGCAGGTGCCGATGGATTAATCATCGAAATGCATCCCAATCCGCCTGAAGCAATGAGTGATGGTTACCAGTCGCTTACGCCGAACCAGTTTGCTGAGACCTTGCAGCGATGTCAAACCGTAGCTCAGGCGATCGGCAAAACCCTTTAGACTTCGTCGATTAAGGCACCGTTTTCCACGACACGAATCGGGCGTCCGACGCTGCTCATGTTTTCATGAAAGGCGTCGATGCCCAGTTTGTCATAGATGGTGGTAAGCAAATCAGGGACAGAAGTCTTACCGTCTACAATGTCTTCGCCGCCGGCATTGGTTCCACCGATAACCCGCCCTCCGGAAACTCCGCATCCGGCCAAAGCCAGACTGTAGGCACGAGGATAATGATCTCGCCCGCCTCGACCATTGATTCGTGGCGTACGGCCAAATTCACCCATCCAGATTACTAAAGTCGTCTCTAGCAGTCCTCGCTCTTTTAAATCAGTTAGCAATCGCGCATAAGGTCGATCCACTTCACCGCAAAGAGCCGTCGTCCGTTCGTAGTTGTCAAAATGGGTGTCCCAGTTATTTGAGGCAACTTCAACAAAGGTGACGCCCGATTCGATCAGGCGACGAGCCATCAGACAACCTGCAGCGAAGTCGCTCGAACCGTAGGCTTCACGGCTGGCTACCGATTCCTGCTCTAAATTGAAAGCTTCCATTAAGGGACTGGTAATCATCCGAGCTGCCTTACCGTAGATTTTCCGATTAGCTCGCGTCCAGTGCTCTGCATTTTGACGTGTACTGTCTTCTTCCAGTTGTCCTAACAACCCCATACGTCGAGTGAAACGACTTTCTGTGGTTTGAATCATCGTATTGGCAGGTGGTTGGTTGGGGGTGGTAATGGAGAAAGGATCATGATCGACACCCAAAAGGCCTGCACCAATACGGTTGCGATTGCCACCAATACGTATGAAGGCGGGTAGATCAGCATCTAAGTTCCCGATGTGGTGCGAAACGTGGGAGCCGATTGTTGGGTGTTTGATGCTGGCTGAAGGTAGGTATCCCGTTTGTGCCCAATAGGAAGCTCGTGGGTGGCTTCCCTCGGGACCATGCATTGCTCGCAATAAACAGATGTCCTGCATCACTTTGGCCGTCTCCGGCAATCGATCGCTGATGTGGACTCCTGCTAAAGCCGTTTGTGTGGACCCGGCATCACCGGAATTTGCGGACTCAGGCTTGGGATCCCATGTATCCAGATGGCTTGGGCCGCCTCCCATCCAGAGTAAAATACAGGACGTCGCATTCGCTCGCATCGTCGCTGCCTGAGAGGCGATATTGGCCTGCCAGGCACTCACAGCCATAGCTCCCGCTGTCGAACGCTGGATCATTTGACGGCGATTTAATATTGTTTTCGTCATGAGAATAAACCTCGCTGTGCCGAAGTGCCCCTGTCGATACGATACGAGTTAATTGCGTGTTTTGAATTCCGAAGTGTTGATCAATGCCCATAAAATGTCTTCAAAGGCTTCGGAGCGATTACCAACCTGCTGGATGTACTGAAGGTTAGTCGCGAGTTCCTTGCGATTGGGTCGACGGGATAACGTCTTGAGGTACAATTCCTGGACCGCCTGACGATTACTACTGACTTCGGAAAGTAAATTGCCCAGCATCGTGCCTGGTCGAGCTGTGATTTGCCTGGCCAAACTCTGAGAATTCATCATTAGCAGTGCCTGAGGGATGGTGCCGGAGACTTCTTCTCGTAAATTGTTAGGATCGTAACCGAAGGCCAGATTAAACTGGCGGCGAATGAGCTGGTCAGCGCGATCCGGTAATTCCGGAAATTCTAACGAATTCATTACCGCGTCTAAAAGCTGATCGGCTCGGAGCGGTTGGACGGCATTTGCCTGAAATGGTAGCTGGTCATAGGATCGTCTATCGAGGCTTTCCAATTGATAATGCTGAGTCGAAACGATGGTGGCTATGAGCCACTTCATGTTATATCCGGACTCAGTAAATTTGGCGGACAGATATTCAAAAGCCGCCGGTGCAATGGCATCGCGGTCCGGTCCCATATCGTCCACAGGTTCATGGAACCCTTCTCCTACTAATTCAGCCCAGACTCGATTCACCGTGGCTTTGGCAAACCAGGGATTGTCGGCTGCTGTTACCCAGTCGGCCAGGGCATTGCGCCGCTCGCTGTCAGGAGTACCAAGCGGTAAGCTTTGATCGTTGATGAAGAATTTTGGAGCAACTTCCGGACCGGGTGTAGCCGGATCTTCAAAGTTGGGCATGCGGTGTTCCAGTGTTCCGATAAAACGATTGTTGTTGTTTCGAGGTTGGAATCGAATGCGGTCGACGGCATAGACTAAGAATGTGCGTGGATCCATTTGGGGGCGAACGGCAACACGGGGGAAGAAGGCTGCCAATTCATGAAATTGTTCCTGCTTCCAGCGATCGGTTGGATGGTCGTGACATTGTGCACACTGAATTTGAATCCCCAGAAAAATTCGTGAGATTTCGGAAACCGTTTCTTCCGGACGGCCCTGTTGTGCTCCAATTAAGGCTGTGCGTCCATCTTCGCGAACGTCGCCAGAGGCAGTAATTAAATCGGTGGCAACCTGATCCCAGGAGGTGTTGTCATTTAGGGCCTTGCTGAAATACTCTTCAGCGGATGGCAATCCCAACAAAACCTGGTCATTGCTGCGTCGATAGTAGATGACGTCTCGCCAGAATCTCCCCCAGTTCGTCCCATAATCCGCATCCTGTAAAAGGAGTTCCGCAACTTTAGTTCGCTTTTCCGGATGGGTTTCATGATTAAAAACTAGAATGTCATCGAGCGATGGTGTCTTACCGGTGAGATCCAGAAACAGGCGTCGTAGGTAGGTCTCATCGTCACAAACGTCGGCGGCAGACGGTTGAGTTTGAGTATCGATTAACCGATCAACTTCGGCTGCAACTTCCAATACAGATTGCCCATGAGCCGGAACTAAGCTGAAAATGCTTAGCGTGAATACGAAGGACACCGCTGGACGTAGAAGTGAGATGGTCATGACGAGTACTTTGCTGTTTGAGCCCCAAACATATCCGTTTAACACTTATTATCGACCTTGGTTTCGATAAAACTATGGTGAGAAACCGGTATAATTTAACAGTCAGCGAAACCTTTTGGTCGATCTAAACGTTTAACAATAACTGTTTAATATTCAGGTTTGGATCAATTTGAACTTTAGGTGAGCTATGAAAAATCAACTTATCGTCCTCGTGATCATAATTGTCTTTGTTGGATCTGGCAGCTTAGATGCTCAGCGTCCCCAAACGCCGCTCAACCCACAACAACGTCTGGCTCGTTACCGCCAGCTTTTACAACGCTTTGATGTGAATAATAACGGTCAGTTAGATCCCGAAGAGCGAGCGGCGATCCAACGTTTTCAGGCTCAGCGTAATGCAAGTAATGCAACGCAACGTCCGCAAATGCAGCGTCCCCAAACACGGCCTGATCAAACCGGGGGAAACACTCAGCAGCGTCCTGGTCCGGGCATGATCCAGCAACGCCCTGAAAATCCACAGCGTAGAAACGGTCTCCAGTTTCTACCCCGTAAACGGGAAAATAAATTAGATAAATCCAGATTGTTACGTCGCTTTGATTCCAACGGTGATGGGCAGTTGGGTGCAGAAGAACGAGCAGCAGCGATTGAGGCGATGCGAAACTAACGTACCGCTATTTTAATTGACCGGCAACCAGACGGTGGATCGCAGCCGGAGCAGCGAGTGCCAAACGCCCGTCAGGTAAGGATTCGATGAGCCGAATATCCACGTTTTGCTGGTTCTCTTCATCTGCACTGGCCAATTGGCTAAGTGTTTTGATTAAGGCATCGCGTTTGGTGACAGGCATTTTGCTGAGATCATAAAGGCCAATTTGATTGGAAGCGATGGCGTGCTCTGCCGTCGTAATTTCCAGGACGCCGTTGGCACGAGCAATATATGAGAGCCCGTTGTCGGTGAGAATTCTCTCGAGACATTCCTGCAGTGACTCGTCCTCAGTCGCGACATTGATTTGGCTACGTGGAGTCCAGCCAGCCTGCCAAATGTTTTTCCAGTTGGCCTGGAATTGCAAGCCGGAATTTCGGTTTAAGTGGATCAGCACTTGTAACAATGGAACACCATTACCAAAACTCAGTGTGAATTCTTTCTCATAATGATTCCAGGCTGTTAATTCGTGAGTACTCTGTGGCACTGACGGGTCTTGCAGACTGTGAAGTAACTGACGAACCCTGGCTTGCGTTCGTTCATTTCCGGTGATGATAAGGTTCGTCATCTCATCATCTTCAGCATTCGCTTCGGTCTTCGAAATGATGGATTCGGAAGGCGCCAGAAGTGTATTGATATGTTCACTCAATGCTTCTCCGGGTAGGTCCGGAATTGTGGTTTCACCAGCCTTGAGTGTGACAGTTTTGATGGTCGTATCGGCATGTACTGTGGCCAAAATGGAAATGTGTCCGTCTTCGATTTGATGTGTCAGACCAATGTCGGTAAGGATTGTGTTGAGTATCTGGTCGATCGTTTGATCTTCAGTGGTAAGTTTCACTCCGGCCTGATGACTTAATCCGGCCAGTTCGAGCGATTCAAAATCGAAGGTGAACGGGATATTGCCAAGCGTTCCGAGGAATTCGAGAAACTGATTGAGTGGTATTTCATTGGGGACATCAATCTGAGGAACGGTAAACCCCAAACCTGCTTCAAGGTTGACCGGTGCTGCCGCCTGGCGTTCAACTTTAGGAGTTGGTAATTTGGCAACCGGCGCGGCATTGTTGATGACAAAAGGGCTGTTGCTTAAGAAAGGGGCTACGTCGTCAATGACCGAATCGAGGTTTTCGGCATCCTCTGTTCCCGGTTCGGAAGTGCTTTCTGGAGTTAAGCCTTCCGGAGCCATCGGTAACGTCTCTTCCATAGGCAGAGGATTTGGGTCGTCCGGCGGATCAGCAGGACTGTCAGGATCTACTACGTCCTGAGGCATCGGGGCATCTGAATCTTCAGGTGGGTCGGTTTCGGATTCCTTTCCGGGTAGCTCTGGTTCCTCCGTTACAATATCTGGGTTTTCTGCAGTTTCCGATTCGACTTCTTTGTCCGGATTCGTTGGTGCATCTGGCGAAGTGACCGAAGGTTGCTGATTCTGAGAGGCGAGGTTGCTAGTGTCGTCAGGTAGT
>DEAW01000038.1:132686-134703 GCA_002348315.1 Planctomycetaceae bacterium UBA2972
AGTGTGAACAAACAAACAACACCGATGATGATCAGTACGGAGACACAGCTGAAACCTACCAGCAGTTTTTTCCGCCGCTCGGCAGCTGAAGAGTCATTCCAGTTGGTTAAACCTACAGTTTCTCTTTCCTCCGATTCATGGTCGTTGCCTGGCTCGGAGCTTTCGTCCGCATTGGAATCCCCGGATGGAATGGCAGTGTCAGCTGATTCGTGTTCAGCGGGTGACTCGTTTTCCAATTCAGAACCGGCATAAGCGAAATCCTCCACGGTATCGCTTTGTTCAGAATCTCCAACGGCTTCGAAATCGGTCGATTGTTCCTCAGTCTCAGTGGCTTTGGTTGGAGGTTCTGAAGGTATCTGAACCATACTGCTACATTGAGGGCAGGCAAAGATCTGACCCAGCAATTCAGGCTTGCTTACGATCAGTTTTGATTTGCAAGTTACGCAATGTATGGAAAAGGAATCCATGACTGTCTCTTCACAATAAACCACATTCAACAAAGCTAAACGTTTCGAGTGCCTAGCCTTTGTTCCTTCCTGAGTTGTTATTGTTTATTCTACGAAAACAGCAGGAAGAGTGTATTGTTTAGTTTCGGCAGCCTTGCGAGTCGTCAATAGGATAATCTTGTTGCCGGCCTTAAGCGGATCATCTGTGATGAGCCAAACCAGCTTTTGATCTTTTTCTGTGGGCGATTGGACGGTGGTAACCGGATTGGCTTTCATGACGATTCCGGTAAGTATTTCTTCGAGTGGCTGGTTTTCCATTACGAAGTCTCGAATGGCCTGGTTTCGAGTGATTCCCTCATCCATCAGATCATTACCATCAATTTTGATGTCAAATTCAAAGGGTAGACCAGTAATGGAACTACGTACGTCGGTCACGATATCAGCAATGGCCAGATTGAGGTCCTGCTGAGGGATGTCGACAGACATCGACGATTTTAATAGTTCTTCGATCGTCTGGGGAACGGTGGTTGCGGTGGGAGATTCACCCACGTTGCCTGCTCCGGGGCTCGAAGCCAGACTCAATTCACTGGCGATCAGAATATTTGGTCCGGCTTCCAGTGGCAAGACGATGTTGAGAACCGGAGTTTGGCCTTCCACTTGAATTCGCGTTTGTTCATGCAGAAACCGAATCATACTGGGGAATCGAAAGGCAAGTGCACGCCAGTGTTTGGAGGGGTTGATATTCACGATATAGTTTTCGATTTTGTCCGGGATCTCATTCATACGATCCCGCATCTGCGTAATCAACTCACGTTTATCCAATGTTAATCCGGCTGACATGCGGGCTTCCACATAGAACACACTGTCAAAATGAAAGCTCACTAAGATGGCCTCGAGTCCTTCTCCCAGTAACCACTGTAGTGGCTCTCGCACTTTCGTCGCTGCGCCAAAGTAAAAGGAGTTTCCGTCCCGAAACAGAGTGGTAAACAGAAAACTGGGAGCCATCAGGATGTTGACATGACGATCTCCATCGGACTGTTTTTGTAACTGAGACATGGTTCGGCGCAGCAGAGGTGGTTTTCCTCCCCACTCAAGAATGGCATGGATTGGTTCAGACGATCCAAAAACCAGTACACCCGCTTGTTCAGGAATAAGCGTACTATAATCTCCGACCTGAAAGACGGATCCGTTCTCAGTTTCTTCAGCATCCGGATCTCCCAAAAGCCCACTGCGATCACCACGATCTAAAGCTTCCTTAAGGTGAACCACGACGGTAGGTGCAGTTCCCTGTCCCTGTTCCTCATCAAGCCAGCTAAGAACGAGACGGTCGATTTTATCGAGTGAAACACCGGTTGTCGCTTCGAACCTGGAAATCATCGTGGAGACTTCGGGGCCGAGAGCTGTCAGTACGGTCAATTCAGAATCCACGGCGAGTAGGTCTGCTAATGCAATCGTAATGAATAGCTGAGCTCCGGGGGGAGTCCAGGCAAGATCGATTGCTTTACCACTGGTTGGCGACTGCCATAAAGTCTCTCCGTCGTCGTCGACAAGAATGACTCCGTCTTCAGCTT
>DEAW01000038.1:135066-136760 GCA_002348315.1 Planctomycetaceae bacterium UBA2972
TTTTCTTCGTCTGGGTTGGTGATTTCCGGATTCGCGTTGTCGGGATTTGTCTGTGTAATCTGATTGTTTTCAGGAGTCGTCTCGTCTCCACCATTGTCGATGGTGGAATTATTAAGAAACACTATAAAGAGTATGATGCCCAACACTCCCGCTCCCATGCCTCCCCAAAGAATTGGACTAGCCCAGGGAGACTTACGTTTCCGACGGTGTCGCCGAGAGACGGACGACGGTCTTGGCTTCGGTTTTGATTCCGTTCGTTCACCATTTGCATCCGATTTGTTTTCAGAAGGTACGGTCTTGCTGGCGACGGCGCCCCGAACGTTTGTTGTAGTCGTTGCCTTAGGTAAGGATTCGGATTTAGGAGGAGGGAGCGGCCCTAGATTGAAGATGGCACTTTCTGTGGTCAGAGCGGCTTCGTATTCGATAAGTGAATCCGCATGACGACTGGCTTGGGTTTGGTGTTGCAATTCAGCGGGGACGAGCAGTCTCAGTTTGTCCGCAACTTCTCGAGCTGACTGAAAGCGAGTGTTCGGATTTTTAGCCATCAAATAATTCAAGAACTGACTGACATTGTCTTCGACACCGAACGGGGATAAGTCATCAATGGGGGTGTTTGCGTGGCGTTGCAGTTTTTCCTGAATCGAGCCACCTGGAAAGGGCACCATACCGGTCAGCATCTGGAACAGGATGCTTCCCAGACTGTAGATGTCAGACTGTGCAGTGGGCAGACTTCCGGGTAATTGCCATTCCGGCGCCATGTAATCTGCAGCAGCAACAAAATCGGGCGTGCTTTCGTCGGCAGGCAGACTTAACGGTCGCGTGATCTCATCAAAATGATGAATGATTTTGATTTGGTTCTGGTTGTTCACCCAAATTCGCTCAGGCCTCAAGCGACCGTAAATCCGTTGGGTTTGATGTAGATGCGCCAAACCATCAGCGATTTGCCAGGCCAGATGACAGGCGGTCGTTGAATCGAGTCTGGAGGTGGACTTGAGTTTATCCGCTAACGTTGTCAGACCGTCCTGTTCGTATCCGGGATCTTCCAGAACGACGTAGCGAAACGATACCTGATCCACCAGATCAAAGACTCGCCAGATCCTGGAGTCTTTAATGGTGGCAACTGCTTTGACCTGCTCGGTAACCTGACTCCAAACGGCAGAATTCTTAAATTGCTCGCCGGTTAGAAAGTGAAGAAAAACGGCGTGCCCGGTATCAATGTGATTGGCCTGAAACCATCCGTTCAAGGCTCCTTGAGTCATTCGATTGGTGACCCGATAGCGACCGAAGTCGAATGGTCCTTTTCGCCCTTTGAGCAGGACCTTGGCTTGATAGGAGGTGAGTTTTCCGGATTTAATAAGCCAGGCTGCGACACTTTTGGGCTGATCCATCTCCGGCTTCTCAGTAACCAGTCGGGCAAACTGTTGACGCAAATCAGCGCACTGCTGAGAATCCAGCAGACCGCTATCGCGTAGGTTGAGCCAAAAGTCGGATATCGTTGTCATCGTGGCTTAGTATTGGGCTCCGGTTGCGGATAGCGTTCGAGAACCTGCGAGCACTTGCTCGACGGTTGTTTTAATAATTTCACAAGCCGTTTGTATTTGCTCGGCGGAAACATCCAGATGAGTCACCATCCGAATGCGTTGGGGGCCCAACGCTAAGCAGCGGACCCCCTGACTTTCGAGTTCACCGGCTAG
>DEAW01000101.1 GCA_002348315.1 Planctomycetaceae bacterium UBA2972
AATGACGTCCTTGCTTCCTGATAGCTTGCCACCAATGTCGCTCCCGTCACCGAACCAGAGACACCGTATCCATCTTTAGCGACCAATATGGCATCGGGTACCTGGCCGTATTCCCGAGGATGCGGAAAGCCTACCTCGTCAAAACGATCCGGTAGTAGATAATCAGCAACTCCTTCTTGACCAATAAATACTTCCCTGGCTTCGGCAGCATCTTTCGCGGCCGTCGCTGGGTTTGTGCAGTAAAGATATCCCACCCCGCCTTCTGGAACCACGTGGACCCTGGCCTCGGTTAGTTTGCCTGCTTCGACAGTCAGCAGGCCTTTTTCTCGTAACAAAACATTCGGGCGAATTGCTTTGGGAGTCCGAGTGAAACCGTGGTCGGCAACAAGGATGACGGTGGTGGATTCCCGCATACCCGCCTCATCAATTGCGTTGAGAATTCTTGCTACACACATATCGGCATAAGCATTTGCCGTGTAGCTATCCTGTGTTTGAGCTCCACGTCTGTGATGTGTAGCGTCGTTATTCAATAAATGAACAAGTGTCAGGTGCGGCTTACGTTCCCGGATGACATGGCAGGCTGCCTCCGTCCAGACGTAGTCAAGGCCGACTACACTCGCTTTGCGAAAGGTGACCTGCGTTTCATCCTGCAAAAAGCCTTTTTCGATCAACTCCGTCCGCAGTCGTGGTGTTGTATAGGCCAATGCATCGGGGACATCCGGAAACTGATCATCAAATGATTTTGAATTGCGAGTACACGGCCAGTTTATTTCAGCAGTCCTTAATCCGGCGGCGTGAGCAACATCCGCCACGGTCGGCACTTTCACCAGATCACTCTGATCACGATTAGGATCAATCTGCACAGGCACGTCAATGCCACCGCGAACCAATACGCCGTTGGCGAGTACACCATGACGACCTGGTTTCATTCCGGTTATCAGCGTTGTGTGATTAGGCCACGTCACCGAAGGGTCTGAGACTGTCATTCCCCCTTCAACCATACAGCCTTCCCGGGCGAGTCGCCGAATATTAGGCAACGGCACTTTAGGATCGTCGACCAAAGCAGCAGCGAATCCATCGATACTAATAACAACCACGTGCCGTTGTTCTTTAGCTGTCTGTGCAAGAGCTAAAGTATTGAGATAGGCCAAAACGATTACTGCCGCCGTGGCGAGCCATCCGATTCTACTCTTCATGTGGAGTGTATCCTGTCTGTTTGCTATTCGAGGAAAAAGGAATAATGCCGTCATATAAACGAGCAAACCTCTAGGCTATCAAATTGACATAGTCGAGTAAACTAACGACGCGCATGTTCAAACATTGGCTAACAGTTACTTCCAGATCGCGTTTTCATTGCAACGCGTCGTGGGTTACAATCATCGAATAACAGGCGTAAACGCTAGCTGGAATGTCCGAATTTCAAAGTGCACACCGGATAGGAATAATATGAAATCGATACTTGGAATCTCACTTTGCTCTTTATTCTGTTTGGCCGCCTGTGATTCAGTACAGGCTGAGAATTGGATGCGATTCCGCGGCCCGACCGGACAGGGACTCTCCAACGAAACCAACCTGCCGGTCACTTGGTCTGCGACCGAGAGCGTCAAATGGAAAACCAGTCTTCCGGGAAAGGGTTGGTCTTCACCGATTGTTTTTGAAGATCAGATATTCCTCACAGCCTCCACCGAAGAGGGAGTATCATGCCAGGTGATCTGTCTCAATCGTAAAGACGGCAGCGTTAACTGGACGACCGAAGTCCACCGCCAGAAACCCGGGCCGATGAGAAAACAAAACTCGTATGCAACGCCAACGCCCGTGACTGACGGTAAACACGTCTATTCTGTGTTTTATGATGGCACGATCATCGCCGTCGACTTTTCCGGCAAGATTGTTTGGAAGAATAGCGAGATCGATTTCTTTAGCCTCCACGGTCTCGGTGCATCGCCCATTGTCGCTAACGGTCAGGTGATCATGCCGTTCGATGGCAGTAGTCGGGATGAGACTCAGATCGGCTGGAAAGTCCCCTGGGAAAAGGCCGTTGTCCTTTCAGTAGACGCCGAAGACGGCACGGTACGATGGAAAGGCCAACGCGGTAAATCCCGAGTGGGTCACGTCACGCCAATTCTTGTCGATAATAATAGCCAGGTAATCAGTGCTGGTGGAGACCGGGTTCAGGGCTTCGATTTAGACAGTGGCAATCGTATTTGGTCGATCTACAGTCAGGGAGAAGGAGTTACGCCATCGCCGGTTGTCGGAAACGGCCTGCTATATACATCTTCCGGTTTTGAAGCTCCAACATTACGAGCAATTCGATTAGGAGGTAAGGGTGATGTCACCAATACTCACATAGCCTGGGAACAAAAAAGTGGTGTCGCAGCACTTTCGTCACTGTTATATATAGAACCACACCTTTATTCAATTTCTCGCGATAACATACTCCATTGCCTCGAGGCAGCCTCCGGCGAAATCGTTTGGCGTCAGCGGCTAGCTGGGACCTATTCGGCTTCACCTGTTTATGCCGATGGTCGTATTTATCTTCTGTCCGCAGAGGGAGAGACGTTAGTATTGCGTCCCGGAGCCAAATACGAAGAGATCGCAACCAACGATCTCGGGGAAACCTGTTATGCGTCGATGGCAGTTTCGCAAGGCAACTTCTTCATCCGCTCAGCTCAGCATTTGTACTGCATCGAAAAGTAGATCGGACAATTCATGGTCCGCCTTCGCATGCTAAAGCATGCTTCGGCGGAGGTGACCCAAGTGTCTCGAATAAAAGAGCGAAAAAAGGACGACGCCTGATTTAACAGTCTCACATGCTTTTTGTGCAAACTGGCAACAACTCCTCTTGATTGTAG
>DEAW01000197.1 GCA_002348315.1 Planctomycetaceae bacterium UBA2972
CAACGCCGGCATCCCCGAACAACTGAAACCGGATCATCATCCGAAAGCGAGGAAAGTGAGGCGTCTCAGGTTCTCGCTTTTCGCCTTTCTCTGGACCACCCGGAAGCAGTCGCCGACAAACAACCTACCGCCGATCAATTGCTCACCAATCAGGAAATCGTCGCTCAGCTACTCAGCGTACTCGATGGTAACGAACGTGAAGTGGTTCGACTCTTTCACCTGGAAGGAAGAAGTTATCAGGAGATCAGTGGCATGACCGGTGTTCCTGAAAACAGCATTGGTCCCACACTCAGTCGCGCTCGCCAACGCTTACGACAATTTGTAGATACACCGTAGCTACCGGCTCCGTATTCACGTCACAATCGAATCGTCTGCTGGAAAGGAATCCAGAGTCTTCCATGCTCGAGTTTCACATTAAAAAAGCGACTCGACTTTGCCATCAGACAGGTGAACGCCTGGCACCTGGTGAGCCCTTCTATTCGGTACTGATCACCGAAGAGCACGAAATCGTTCGGCAGGACTTTAGCACAGCTGCCTGGGATGGTGCTCCGGAAGACGCTTTGGCCTGGTGGAAATCAGACATGCCGGACGAGGAAGGTACCAAAGTGAATCTGGCTCCGGATGAAGTGGTACTCCAGTATTTTGAACAATTGATGGCATCCAACGAACAACCCGACATGACATTCGTGTTGGCCCTGTTGATGATTCGTAAACGCATCATGCGTTTAGAAGGTAGTGAACAGGATGATCAGGGCAATGAGCTGATGGTTGTCAGCTGTTCCAAAAATGAGCAGGAATACAAAGTTCCAACCACCTCTCCGGATGCCGATGAAATCGAAGAGATCCAGGCACAAATTGTATCCATGCTATATAAGGATGCTGCTTAATGAGCCTGTCCAACGTATCGCTTCATTACAGAGCTTATTCTGTCGGCACGACCTGCCTGCTTTTACTGAGTCTGCTTCTGACCGGTTGCCCCTGGCAGTCGTACGTACAAAAGCATTCCGGACTACCACCGGTTGCCTTTCAGGGAAAACCGAGTCTCGAGCAATTAATGTCGACGGTAAACTCGACACAGTTAGTCAAACAGCTCCAATCGCAGGGCGCGAGGATATCCATTGCAGGTGCGCCGACATTGAAGGCGCAGTTTATTGTCGAGCAACCAAAGAAATTCAGGTTAACCGCCGGTCTGTTTGATTTCACAGCGACAGAAGTCGATTTTGGAAGCAACGACGATCTTGTTTGGCTGTTTGTGAAACAGCAAGCCGAACCGGCAGTGGTGTATGTGCATCACGATCAACTCGCCACGACCGCTGCGCGTCACTATCTACCCATCGACTTAAACTGGATCACCGAAGCGATGGGGCTGGTCTATCTGGATCCGGCAGGATTTCATGAAGGCCCGTTCCAACTTGAGAACGGAACTTTTGAGATTCGCAGTCGACTACAGACTCCGTCTGGTGAAGTGACTCGCCGGATGATCGTCGATGATCGTTTTGGCTGGGTGTTGGAACAGCATCTAACTCAAGCCAATGGGCAGGTGCTCGCCAGCGTGAAGGCTTCGGAGCACAGTTTTTATCCTCGCCATGGTGTCTCGCTACCTCACCGGGTTCAAATCCAGTTATTCCCCGGAGGCGAAAATCAAATGGCCTTCCAAATCGATGTACCACGCTATCAGATCAACAATAATATGGGAGACGCAAATCAAATCTGGTCGCTTCCGGAATACAACGGTTACCCACAAATCGACCTCTCCAAAGTCTCGCCGCCGCAAGCAGTGAATTACGCTCCGCCTACTATTCAGCAACGGGTTCCTGCGCCTAATCCACACAATAATGAAACACGCATCGCCTCTCCTCGTTATGAGAGCGACTTGTTAAATCGCTAGGATTGCCGGCTGGAAGTTATTGCACTATTTTTGAATCTGAATTAGAGTCAAATAATACAAAACAAGGAACAATTCTTATGTCATCACGACGATTACTATTACCAGAATTACTGATTGCACTATTAGTGCAACCGTAGGGTGTATGTAGTAACCAGACAAGTTCCACACGATACACCCGAGGCAAAATAACCTCGGGTTTTTTAATGGTTTAGACCACCGATGTTAACAGGCAGATTAAACACAATGAATCGTGGAGAAGGTGCTATCGGCCAGCAAGCAGGACTCCTGCTTACCGAGTCGGTTTAAGACCGGCATCTGCTCAGCAGAACTGTAGGACCCGTCCGGCAGCGATGATTCCACCTGAACTCGTTGCCCCTTGTGAACAAATAAATCCTGATGAAACATAGATAGACCAATGAGTGAACCTCGTAAAATAACAATTTTTGATACCACGCTTCGTGACGGCGAGCAGTCTCCCGGCTGCAGTATGAATCTGACTGAGAAGCTGGAATTAGCTCAGGCTCTGATCGACCTGGGCGTCGACGTGATGGAAGCCGGATTCCCCATCGCTTCGCCCGGTGACTTTGAAGCGGTACGTGAAATCAGCAGTACGATGAAGGGCACCACATTTTGTGGACTGGCACGCTGTAGTGATAAAGACATTGACCGGGCCTGGGAAGCGTTAAAGCACGCTGAACGCAGCCGAATTCATGTCTTCCTGGCAACCAGTGCCATTCATCGCGAGTTTAAGTTGAAGATGACGCGCGAGCAAATTATCTCCCGTGCGGTGGAAGGAGTCACGCGAGCTCATAATTACTGTGACGATATCGAGTTTTCTCCGGAAGACGCGGCCCGTACTGAACATGATTTCCTTTGTGAGGTTGTCGAAGCGGCAATCGCAGCCGGAGCATCTACGATCAACATTCCCGATACCGTTGGCTATGCGACACCGCAGCAGATGGGCGAGACGATCTCAATGCTGTTTAACCGCGTCCCTAACATTGACCGGGCGGTGATCAGCATCCATTGCCATAACGATCTGGGGCTGGCTGTGGCTAACAGTCTGGCGGCGGTACAAAACGGTGCCGGACAAATCGAATGCACGGTCAACGGAATTGGCGAGCGAGCTGGGAACTGTTCGTTAGAAGAAGTCGTGATGGCGATGAAGACGCGTCAGGATTTCTACAATCTCGAAACCAATATCAATACTCAGCGGTTAGTGCCGACGAGTCGTTTATTAACGTCGATTACAGGTATGAATGTGCAGCGTAATAAGGCCATTGTTGGTCAGAATGCGTTTGCTCATGAAGCGGGTATTCATCAGGACGGGATGTTGAAAGAACGTACGACCTACGAAATCATGCGACCTGAAGATGTAGGTCTATCGAAAACTGATTTGGTATTAGGTAAGCACTCGGGACGCGCTGCTCTGGGTGACCGGGCTCGGGAACTTGGTTATCACTTAACCGGTGAACAGTTGCAGGAAGTTTTTGAAGAGTTCAAAAAGCTTGCAGATAAGAAGAAGGAGATCTACGACGGAGATATCCATGCCTTAATTCAGGCTCGGATTCACGGTGGTGGAGAATCCGAGCATGGCTGGTCGCTGGTTGCCTTTGATGTAAAGTCAACTTCCGGTAAAACACCTGTCTGTAAGTTGACATTGTCGCGCGACGGTAAGGAATTCACAGAGGAAGTTGCTGAAGGAGACGGACCGATTGATGCAGCGTTTTGGGCTGTTGAAAAGATCACGGGGTTGGAAATTACTTGTAAAGACTATCAGGTTCGCAGTGCGACGCTGGGACGTGATGCGATTGGGGAAGTGCTGATCGAAGTCGAATATCAAGGAAAGGTGTTCCGGGGCCGAGGAACTTCGACCGACACGGTGGAGTCCACGATTCAGGCGATCCTGGATGCTGTGAACCGGATCGAGAACCGGTCGTAAAGTGAAGACTTCGTGGTTTGAGAAAACCATGGGCGCTAATCTTGGAGGTAACTAGTAGTTACGGTAAGATAGCCTTTTGAATAAGCCAATGTAATGGGCCGAGTGGCGGAATTGGCAGACGCTCAGGATTTAAAATCCTGTGTCCGATAGGACGTGCGGGTTCGAGTCCCGCCTCGGCTACCATTTCGCTCCCGCTGATCAAGCAATGAGCGTGGAGTAATATCAACTGATGGGATGCGGAATAAACCCTGGCTGAGGGAGAGACATCCCGTGGGCTTCAGCTTCAGTCGCGAGAAGGAGTGATGTGTTCAGACACATGTCACAAGGACCTCGCCAATCGTCTCTGTGAAATCCAGGCAACGCGTAGCTAGTCGATGCTACAACCACACCGATGCGTCCTGGTCCGATAGCTAATCAACTCATAAGCAGAGTCGAGCTGAGTTAAACAGTGAGCATTGGGCTCACGTAAGAGCGCTTTAGTTAAAGCCTTGGTAGAGGCTAAAGGGAATCGGTGTGTCTGGAGAACGAAGGCCGTTTAGCGTTACAGAACAACGATGGTTGGTGATTAAACCTTTTGCCAGTTGGTTGATTTACACACGGGGCATTTGTACTGGGATTCGTCGCTAAGGTTGTCGGCATCACGAATCAACGTTTCATCGATTTTAACTTTATGTTTTATATGCAGCTCGTAAGCAAAGAACTCCTGATATGACATTCCATCGCCCTATTCACCCGTCCACTGACACTGAGGGCAGACAATTTGACCTATCGTTTGCTTTCGATTTTCAAACTCAGTTTTAAACTTTTTATGGATACCACGTTGGCGATGCTACTCCTGATGTCGTTCCTCTTCGGCTTTCTTGTTTTCGGCACACGCAGCCGCTCGCCGTTTACGAAAACATCGGTAGACCGTACGTAGAAACAATCCCCATAACGCCACACCGCCAAGCATTACCGAAAAGTTATAAAGCAACAAAAGAGCGTCTGCTTTGTTCATCATCCTAACCTTATCAACACATGAATCCTAATAACGAATTATGCCGAACTCGCCTGCTGAAAGCAATTCAGGGGATCGCATGATGCAGCCGCCTCACTGTGGCCGTTTGTCTGAATCACACGACGTTGTGCTGATGGCGGGAAACACATTCCGGCAGATGCGGGGTTAGAAGTCCTTGAAAACAAGATATAACCATGAGATGACACCAAAGATAGTCCACCACAAAATGCCTTTCAATTGTCCACTCGCCTTGTCTAACAACTCTGTTTGACGTTTAAGTTCTCGTATTAGGTCTTGGTTTCCTAGTTGAGGCTGGCTTTGTGGTGAAAAATCAAATCCTACCGAAGCTACTTCTTCTGGTGTCGTAAACTTTCCGCCACAAGTGCTACAAACCATTTCCACGCCAGCCTCAGCTGGGCAGTTTAGTTGAGTTTGGCAGTGCGGGCAAACTAACAGTCGCATTCAATTCACCTTATCACCAATGTTCCTAAAACAATCCACAGCCTACACATTCCGCTTCGGCCAAGCCTCCATTCTGCCAAAGTCGCCGGCTGATCTCAAACACATGTGTCTGAATGTTGATGGGAGGAGAGGTGGTCAACCTAACGAACAACAGATGGGAATGATGGAGATGGGAATGATGGGACGGGAGAAGGCTAGTTAGTCGGCTTTGGAAAACAACTTAC
>DEAW01000108.1 GCA_002348315.1 Planctomycetaceae bacterium UBA2972
TTCAATCAAGGGCCTGCTAAGTAACTAGGATTGTATCTCAAGGAAAGAACTCCAACATGTCGCGACTCTTCTGCTTAGTAACTGTCTTGCTGGCGTTTGCTAACACTTTACCAGCCCAGCAAACCATTAATGTCGTGATCTGGGATGAACAGCAACCGGCACAAAAAGAAGCCTACGAAAACTTTCTCGGGAACGAAATTGCGACCTATCTCGGAAAACAGGATGGTATCGCAGTCCGAGCAGTCAATTTGAGTTCACCTGGAAAAGGAATTGCCGACAATGTTTTGGATTCTTGCGACGTCCTAATTTGGTGGGGACATATCCGACAATTCGAGATTACTCCGGAACAAGGGCAAAGCATCGTTGATCGAATCAAAAAGGGTCAGCTCTCTCTCATTGCGCTCCATTCGGCCCATTGGGCAACACCGTTCGTGGAGGCGATGAAACATCGAACGTTAACCAATGCAAGAACCCAATTTAAGCAATTACCATCCGAACAACTTGATCTAACGTTCGTCGAACCACCTCGACGTTACTACGCACCCGATCGTGACGACCCTATAACTCCCAGGTTCTATCCTAGAAAGTTTCCAGACGGACGGACGAACCTTGTTATCCACTGGCCGAATTGCTGCTTCCCCGCTTACCGTAACGATGGCAAGCCAAGCACGCTGTTTACAGTCAATAAGGCCCACCCAATCGCCGCGGGCATCCCCATGAAATTCCAATTACCAAGTACTGAAATGTATGATGAGCCATTTCATGTTCCTGCTCCAGACGAAGTGGTCTTTGAAGAGCGTTGGCCGACAGGCGAATGGTTCCGCAGTGGTATGATCTGGAATATTGGCAAGGGAAAGGTATTTTACTTCCGTCCCGGTCATGAAACATTTCCAGTCTATAAGCAACCCACGGCTCTCAAAGTCGTAGAAAATGCCGTGCGATATCTCGGAAATAACAGATAGTCTTAACTGCCCGGCGATTTAACTCCGCAGATGCTTACATCCCCATGCGATCAGGCCGGCCAGTGAATCCACTCCGATCTTATCCTTCAGACGCTGTTTGTAAGTATTGACCGTCGTGGATTTAACGCCCATGTTGGTAGCAATTTCCGATGTTTGACTGCCGCTGATAAGTTGCCTGAGGCATTCTAATTCTCGTGGAGTCAGTCCCATATCTTCGTCTTCCTCATAAATCGGAATCGACGTTGTCATGACTGTAACTTCATTAGTATCCACCGGTACTGCGTGACATTCATACAGTGTCGGCTCACCTTGAAAAATGAACTTTGCGCGAATCGTGATTGACTCTCTGTCGAACAATACTTTTTGAAACGCATCTCTTATCCGCGTTTGCTCTTCCTCAGTCCCGACCCACTCCCAGGGTTGGCTGTAGAGAACTTCAGCTGCCGAATGGAAAATCAGAGGTTGTGCAAAGACGATGCGTCCCCTTGAATCATGAAGCGTGACGAGTGGATTTTTATCCGAGTGAGACATATTTAGTATTCCGCAAGGCGTTCCTTTTCGAGATTCACACACCAACATTTGGATGCTTCTATTCCTCTATTCTATTGCATCGTACGGTGTGGTTTCACTGTCATTTCAGTTTCATGTCCTAAATCCCCTTGCTGTTTCATCCATTTGGTAAGTTCCGAATCCAATTTGCGAATTGGTTTACGGAACTCTGGTTGTCCGGCGAGGTTATTAAGTTCATAAGGATCCTTCAACAAATCGTAAAACTCAAATGCAGGACGATTAATGTAGCGTTTGATGAGTGTTGCGACCTCATTGTCCGATTCGGCATCTCGCACCCAGCTCTTCCAATACGTACTGCCATCTCCTTTGATCAGTACATTACTGAAAGCCACACTATGATTTAGATTCCGAATCAGCTTATACCGTTCGTTTCTAATCGATCGAACCGGGTAACTTTCAGACCCCAGAATGATACCTCTGGTTGTGTGTACACCGAACACAAATTGATTGTGAACATCGGTATGCCCACGAGTAACACCAGCGAAACTTTTGCCGTCCAGCCCAGCCGGAATTGGTAAATCGCAAAGCTCAAGTAGCGTCGGCAGGACATCGACATACTGAACCATCGCATTCGATGTTGTGCCGGGTCGTATCGTTTGCGGCCAACGCATCACAAAACCAACATGCAAACCAACCTCGTAACATGTCCATTTGCCGAATGGAAATTGGGCCCCTTGTTCACTTGTGTAGATGAAAATTGTTTCCTCTGTTTTCCCCGCTTCTTTAATGAGGGCGTCGATCTCGCCCAATTCACGATCAAAGTCTGTTATCTCTGCATAATACCTCCTCATCGCCTCACGGGTTTCTATATTGTCATGCAGATAAGGGGGGACGTCTATTTCTTCAGGATCATAGGCAGATACATCTCCTTCACTCCAGGGTAGGTGAGGCGAATTTGAGGCATATACCAAAAAGAATGGTTCGCTTTGTTTCACAAATTCTGACAATTCGTTTTTTTTGACCGATTGAAACGGAAAACTTTCTGCTGGCCCAAAGTGTTTTTTTCCACATAGGCCAACCGCATAACCGGCCTTTTGATAATAGTGCACCAAGCTCCTCGTTCCGGGTTTGACCTTACTGTGGTTTGGAAAAGCACCGTTACGCACAGGAAAGATACCGGTATAGAGCTGTTGTCTAGTCGGAGCACACATCGCCGTCGCGGTGAACGCACGGTCAAAACGCATTCCTTCAGAGGCTAACCGATCGATATTGGGAGTCTGAACAATGTTGCTGCCATAACAGCCTGCATCGAACCAGGTTTGATCATCAGCCATGACAATTACTACATTCGGCATTTTGCTCGCCTGCAAACTTGTCAGCGACGACAAAAGACTTGTCAGGAATATGATTACGTAGAATAGTTTCATGGTGCATCCCGGAGTTGATAGCTTTTCTAGTTTCGGGCGGTCGTCGGTGCAAAATACTTCCACTTTGGCATCCTGTCATGCACCGCTTGTAATTCGTCTCTAGTTCTTTGTTGCTGCCTATTCAATTCAAATAATTCCGTGATTTCCGAAACATCCCGTTTGACGTCATAGAAACGACCATCACCGTATAGTTTATACCGTGTTGTCCGCGCGAACGTCCCGGCCATTTTCTTGCCAATCAAATCATCCTGCTTCTTTATGACTTCGAGTTGTTTAGACTCGCTCGCAGGTTTTTTCGGAAAGCCGTTTCGTATGTAGTGGCAATAGACCCATTCACGTCCAGAGGTACCGGCACCGTTAAAGACGGGTAACAACGAATATCCGTCGGTTTCTACCGACTGCAGGGAAATTCCGGCTAGATCACACAACGTCGGTAGAATGTCGGTAAAGTCGACCAACTGTGTTTTATTTATTCCTTTCGAGAACCGGGCCGGCCAGTGTGCGACCATCGCGACGTGAGTTCCGTTGTCAGGTAACGACGCTTTGCCCCCTTTTATCTCTCGGCCATTCATTTCAGAAGTGATGTTAATTGCACAGCCA
>DEAW01000253.1:0-129 GCA_002348315.1 Planctomycetaceae bacterium UBA2972
TAAGGAGAAGTCTCAGGATCCACGATGGCGGATGCCACGGATGGATATTACTCCGGATCCAATGAGTCGATTTTACGATGTCCATGATCTGGACACTCCGCCTTTACCTCCGGACGATCCTGCCGCCAG
>DEAW01000253.1:465-4146 GCA_002348315.1 Planctomycetaceae bacterium UBA2972
GAATATATGGATCAGGTTTATGGCATGCAAGGTAGTCCTACCTGGGAGCAACTTCATAAGATCGATCATGTTGAGAATCCAAATTGGCCCAAAGCCTTTGGTGGTGGAGTTTACACGGGGGAGGTTGCCAATATTCCGGAAACCCGCCTGACGATTGAAGATGCGGTCAAAATTGGTTTACGCAATAGCCGTGACTATCAGGAACAGATGGAGAACATGTATCTGGCCGCGTTGGCTTTGACGTTTGAACGTTATCGCTATGACGTTCGGCCGATTGCCTTCGGTAATGAAATCGGCACAAACATCACCTATGACAATACGCCTAATGATGGTTCCGGTTGGGGAGTGGGGCCGACCAATCTGGGTGTGAGTAAACTGTTCCCAAGTGGTGCTCAGTTCATGGCCGAGTTGACGAATAATACGATTTGGATGTTATCGGGCAATTCGGGCTCTCAAACCGCGACGACGTTAGCTTATTCATTGGTGCAACCATTGGGTTTCAATGTGCAACGCACCATCAATTTGGAAAAGATCACTCAACAGGAACGCAATGTTCTCTACAGGATTCGTGACTTTGCCAGATTTCGTAAGGACTTCTATGTTACCGTGGTTACGGGGGAACGAGCGTTACCGCTACCCGGAAGCTCTGGAAGTGGGGAATTGGCGTTCTTAATTCGTGGTGCTCGCAGTCCGACTGTAGGTTTCTATTACTTACTTTATGAAATCCAACGTCTGAGGAATCAAAAGACGACGATTCGCAGTTTGGAATCATTGATTCGGGATCTGGAAGCTTTGGGTGAAGCAGGGCGAGCGACTTCCCTGGATGTCACGGAGCTACAAAGTTCGCTTGAGCGTGGGCATCTGTATCTGGCTCATCGCGAACGTGTAGTGAAGACAGAAATGGATCGTTTCAAAATGCAGCTTGGGCTGCCACCTGATCTAAGAATTTCGCTGGACGATTCCTTGCTGCGACAATTTGAGTTCCTCGATAACGAATTGTTGGAACTGGAATATCAAAGCACAACAGTCACGATCGATGAAGATCAACAAGTCCTGGTTCAGGCGATGGCAGATATCGAATCTGTGTTGAATACATTGGAAGCTAAAGTGATGGCTTTCGAGGATGAGATCACCGAGTTAGATCAGATCCTCCCGCAACGATTTTCGCGGATGAGCGAAGAAGAGATTGAGGAAGTGAAGCACAATGTCGGTAATGACAAAGAGCAATTTGCTGAAATCAAACGACAGGCTGTGAAGATGCGTGCGTCAACGATTGAGCTCAAGGCAGAGGTTGAGACTGTTGAGGACACAAGTACGATTCTTCCAAAAGTTCGCGAGCTCCGTCGGGGGCTTCTGCATACAGTGCGGGCCTTGACCGGTGTAAGTATCGCCATTCGATTGGAGAAGAGTATTTTGGTTCCTCTGGAGATTGATTTTAATGAAGCCGCAAAAGTGGCGTTACAGAATCGACTTGATTTGATGAACCGTAGAGGAATCGTTGTAGATACGCGTCGACGGTATGAAGTAGCGGCTGAAAAATTGCTAACAGATGTGAATCTGGTTGCTGAAGGAAGTGTGGGGACTCCTGCGCTTTCTGCGAGCAATGAGCCATTCGATTTTTCATCGGATTCGGCGCAATTCAGAGCGGGCGTTGAGATAGTGACTCCATTGGATCGCCGTCGAGCCCGAAATAATTTCCGAGCAGCACAGGTTTCTTTACAGCGCGCACGCAGAAACTATATGGCAGCCGAAGATCAGGTGAAACTTGATATTCGCACGATGTATAACGAAGCGATTACCGAAGCGAGGATTTTTGAAATCTGTCGGCGAGCCCTGCGGGTGGCCGCTCGTGAATTGGATCAGGCAATTGAATTCGGTGACCGGCCGGATGCTGGCGAATATGCCGGGGGTCGGGGTGTTAACATTTCGCGTGCATTAGAGAACATTCTTTACAACCAGAACGAGATGATTGAGTCCTGGGCTGAATATGAAACCGCTCGCCTAAGTATCTACCGGGACATGGGTACGATGGATATTAATGAAAACGGTCTGTGGGTTGATGATATCGAGAATCTGCGAGCTCGGTAATGCATTGATAATAGCCGAGTAAAAAAGTCTTCGCATTTCTCGGATTTACAGGACGACTTTGATTGGGACTTGGTGTTTAATATGAAGACGTGGAGTATTTGAACTCCGCCTCTCTCATCCAATTCTTCATCTAGTCCCAGGAACGGAACTCGTTCTATGTCTCGTCTGTTGTTTCTTACTCTGATGGCCTTTTTCGTCTTGGCCAGTACTGGTTTGTCAGCTGCCGATTTTACACAGTTTCGGGGTGAGTCAGGAAAGGCTGTCGTCGCTGAATCCAACGTGCCGTCAACCTGGTCAGATGATTCCAATCTGCTTTGGAAGTCGGAGTTAAGTGGACGTGGTTCTTCGAGTCCGATTGTGGTTGGAGGTAAGGTCTTCGTGACTGCTTACGCCGGTTACGGAAATCCGGAGCAACCCGGGAGCCAGGAGCAGTTAGTACGGGAGTTGCTTTGCTTTGATTTGGCCAACGGCAAGCAGTTATGGAAAGCAACCGTACGTAATCAGCAGCGAGAGGATCAATATCAGGGGTTTATTACCGAGCATGGTTATGCCACGAGTACGCCGGTGTCTGATGGCGAGTCCGTCTTTGTGTTTTTTGGCAAGTCAGGCGTGTTGGCTTATGACATGAATGGTAAACAGAAATGGCATGTGAGTGTTGGTACGGAGTCAGCCCAACGCCGCTGGGGTTCTGCTCCGAGTTTAATCATGCACAAGGATACGGTCATTGTGAATGCATCGGATGAAAGCCAGACGATTTATGCTCTGAACAAACAAGATGGTTCGGTTGCCTGGAAAGCCGAAGCTGCGGGATTGGAGAATGCTTTTAATACTCCTTTGTTAGTTCAGGTTGCGGAACGTACGGAGTTAATCGTAGCCGTGCCCTGGGAAATCTGGTCTTTGGATGCAAATACTGGCAAGTTGCTTTGGTTTACTGAAACGGATCTTGATAACAACGTGTCCCCCAGTATGGTCGAGAATGACGGGATTGTTTATGCGGTGGGAGGACGCAGCGGAGGAAGTATTGCAGTGAAGATCAGAGTAACAGAGGATGTCAGCAAACCGCATGTAGTCTGGCGTGGCACAGCATCGTCGTACGTCCCATCCCCGGTTTATTTCAAAGAGCGGCTGTATTGGGTGAGCGATCGTGGCATTGCTTATTGCATTAACGCTCGGACAGGTGAGTTAGTTTACCAGCATCGACTGGATATAAACACCGGCGGTGGTCGTTCTTTTTATGCCTCTGTGATGGTCATTGGCGGTAAGATATACGCAGTGAGTCGTTATAACGGCACGATAGTTTATGAACCCGGTGATGAATTCAAACAAATCGCCCAAAACAAACTCAGTGATGAATCGATGTTCAACGCCAGTCCGGCAGTGGTGGATGGCAAAATACTGATTCGCTCAGACTCTCACTTATATTGTATTGGAAAGAAATAATTTAGACGGTTATTGATCTAGCTCGTATCCGTAAGAAAATCCTCTGGAGAAGTAATAATGAAAATCCAAACTATGATTTGTGGTTTGCTGGCAGGCCTGTTGTTGACAGTTTCTGCATCTGCTCAGCCACCAGCTCGCCCTCAGGGTCAACAG
>DEAW01000253.1:4474-4597 GCA_002348315.1 Planctomycetaceae bacterium UBA2972
CTCAGGGTCAACAGCCTCAACAACGTACGGCAGCGGCATTTGTAAATCGTCTACGAGCGTTGGATGCCAATCAGGATGGCAAGATAACGAAAGATGAACTGCCCGAGCGGATGCAGAGTATTC
>DEAW01000220.1 GCA_002348315.1 Planctomycetaceae bacterium UBA2972
GACGATGCAGGCTTCGCCAAAACCGTACCCCGGGAACGGTTCGCTCACTTTCCAGTTCTTGCCGCCGTCATCGCTGTAGATGGCGTTGGTGTAATGCTTGGACCATAACGAGCGATCATTTTTGCCGGCATAACATCTTGTGGGACGAATCAGGCGACCAGCAAATTTTCCATGGCGTAATGTGATGCCGTTGTCATTCATATGCAGGTCCGGGCCGTTACCTCGGCTATCTTTACCAAAGGTAGACTCCAGGGGACTAAACGAGGCTCCATCGTCTTTGCTGATGTACGTACTGATTTTGGCGGGTGGGTGATGCGCTTCAGTAAATACGATCACCTCGCCAGTTTTGTCGTTGACTGTCAGACCACCACTCTGGAATCCGGGCTTTTGAACTTCGTTGATGGCACTCCATGTCTTTCCGCCGTCAGTACTGCGTCGAGTTTTGAGTGAACTGGTGCCCCAGGATGCCACAATGGTTCCTTTGGGAGTGACAACGACATTTGGGAAGCGTTCCCCTGCGAAGACTTGCTGAAAGTCCAGGCGGGCTTCGCTCAGGTGGGGAGCGATTGGACCTTCAAGTGTCGTTTCACTGAGAAGAGTCTCAGTAATCAGGAAGGAAAGAGTTATTAAGCAAAACGCCTTGAAAGTGTGATTCATCGTTGCCTCAAAGTTAAAATGCGTGAATTTGCGGTAGGTTCCCTCCAGTATATCGATTCCTGATTTCGATTTCAGGTGGTTTGCAATAGGAAGCAGACGGGAATTGTCGATATAATGAGTAGTGATGGATATGTTTGTTAGCTATGAAACGAGTGAAGATGCACCAGCATAGAAAAGGATTGACAAGACGCGAAGCGATGCAGGTCGGTTACTCCGGGGCCTTAGGTCTGGGATTGACTTCTTTGTTGAAGCAACGTGCTGCCGCAGCGGATTCAGCTTCCGGAATACCACGTCAGACCAGTGGCAAAAAGATGATTCTGGTTTGGACAACCGGGGCTATGAGCCACCACGATACGCTGGATATGAAACCAGATGCTCCGGCTGAAGTCCGAGGACAGTTCAATCCGATTCAAACGAAGATTCCCGGTTATCAGATGTGTGAGCACATGCCGGAACTAGCGAAGTTGTCCGACAAGTATTCGGTGATTCGAAGCTTCACCCACAAAGACAATAATCATCTAATGTCAACGCACCACGTGTTGACCGGCCAATTTCAGCCGGGAGCATTTTTCGATAAGATTGCTTCCCGAACGGACTGGCCCAATTATTCGGGTGCCTATGATTACTTTAATCCCCGCAACGATGGGATTCCCAACGGTGTCAATCTGCCGACCTATATGCAACAACCTCCTCTGCTTTGGCCTGGCCAGTATGCCGGGTTGTTAGGAGCCAAACATGATCCCTGGCAAATTACTGCTGACCCGAACAAGGATGGCTTTAAGGTCGATAGCCTGACGCTGGCAGCCGGGTTGGATATTCAGCGAGTGACAGATCGTCAGTCGTTGTTGTCTGATCTTAACAAACAACAGGGAAGACTTGAGACCACTGCTGTCGGAAATCGCATGAAGAGCGAACAGCAGGAAGCCTACAATATTCTGACAAGCCGTAAACTGGCCAATGCTTTTGAGATTCAAAACGAATCGGACGAAGTACGCGAGCGCTTTGGTCGACATACAACCGGCCAGTCACTGCTTTTGGCACGGCGATTGGTTGAAGTCGGAGTGCCCATTGTGCAGGTCAATATTGGTAACGCGCAGAATTGGGATAACCACGGAAATATCTTCCCTATACTAAAAGATCGCCTCCTGCCGCCTTTAGATAAAGGCCTGGCAGCCTTGCTTCTTGACCTTGAAGAACGAGGTATGCTGGAAGACACATTCGTCATGTTAATTGGCGAATTTGGACGAACACCAAAGATAAACGGCAAGGCGGGACGTGATCACTGGGGCCCGTGTTTTAGTGGCCTGTTCGCCGGAGGGGGTGTACAGGGTGGACGTGTTATTGGAAAGTCTGACCCCCATGGCGGTTACCCCATAAGCCACCCGCTTTCTCCTGAAGACATTGGTGCCACCGTCTACTCAGTGCTCGGAATTGACCCGTCTAGTGAGATTCGAGATCGTTTTGATCGCCCTTTGAGACTGAATTCAGGCTCGGTGATTTCGGAACTGTTCTAGTACTGTCCGAATCATTCTAAGCCCACTGCAGTATTAGACTGCTGTAGCTTAAGCAAAGATTTCCAGGGGCGTCCCTTCACACATAATCAGCGGGCGATCGTCCTGGTCATGGATCATGAAGTTGGGCGCAATGCCCAGAGCATGGAAAATTGTCGCGTGAATATCAGCCGGACTACAGGCCAGTTCCGCCGGTTCAGATGCCGTAGCATCGGAAGAGCCGTATGCTCTTCCGCGCTGGACTCCTGCTCCGGCAAAAGCAACCGTGTAGCAACTTGGGAAATGATCTCGCCCTGCTGCTGCGTTGACTCTTGGCGTACGTCCGAACTCCGTCAGGAACACCACCATCGTGTCTTCAATCCGCCCGCTCTCAATAAGATCGGCCATGAGGGCATGTGCAGCGTGATCCCAGGGGGGGAGTAAATCATTCTGCAGCCTCGTGAAGTTATCTCGGTGTGTATCCCAGTGGTCACCTGATCCTGAGTTGAGATCACCAACGCCTGCGTTGACGAAGACCAGCGGGACCCCCGCATCCGTTAGACGACGTGCCAGCATTGCACTCTGTCCTGCAACATGTTCCCCATATAGATTTCGGACTGGTTTAGGTTCCCGGCCAAGCTCGAAAGCGCCCTGCACTTCCGGCGATAACATCATGTTAAATGCAAGATCCTGAGAAGCTTCCGTCAGCGAAGGCCCGGTTTCTTTGCCTTCCCACTGTAAGTGCCGATTGAGGTCGTCAAGCAAGACGGAGCGAGCGGCAAGACGGTGTCGCGAAACGCCATTCGGGGACAGGTCAATCGTACCGGCAACGGGAGAACGCCCCTTAAACTTCGTACCTTTTCCTGGATGTACAAATACCGGATCATACTCGAGCCCCAGAAAACCACCATATTGACCGTTCAGTAGTCCACGGTCCGCCAATGGATAGGGGAGGCTTATACAACGCGGAAGATTGGCTGCCAAAGACTCATGTACGGGTTGTGATTCTAATTCAACCTCAACGGTTGGATCCACCAATACGGGTAGCTCACCTTCGACTGCTGTTAACGTAGGCCTGGAGAATACGATGTCATCGTAATAAGGTGAGTTGTCACCATTGAGGCACGCCATGGTGACAAACTTTGCGTCTTTAGTAATCGGAACTTCCAGTAATTGCGATTTGTCATCTCGCTGAAGGATCCCACTGATCCGGGCAGGCTTGCCGTCAATCCAAATTCCGCCGGAGCCGGCAGCATTGGGTTGCACTCCGGGATTACCACAAATTCCGACACGCGTGGAAAGTACGAATTGCTCCTGCTGGCCATTGAAATGCTTTGAGCGAACTTCGTCCATGTTAAAGGTGATGAACTTGTTGGCGTGACATCCAAAACCAGTGGAGGGTTCGTTGGGGCCGCCGTCCCCGATTAACCAAAGGTTGCCACTGCGACCATGGGTGTCACTTCCCCAGCTTCCAGCCGTGACGTCTCCGGATACATGGGGTGAGAAATCAATCGCCAGTCCCGCTGCATCACGAGTGACGGGGCAATTTGATGATGCCCGTGAGCTAATCATGCCGATCAACTCGACCGTGCCTTCGTTGGTATATCCATCCTGGTGATTGAATTGACCGGTGGGATATTGGCCTGGTGTAAGAACGTCTGTACTTAAGCTGACACTTGTCTTGCGTTTCAGTTGATCCCAGTTGATCCTGGAAAGGTCAGCCTGTTCAGCCAATTCTTGCGGCGTTAGACGTGACAGCGACTGGCGATTGGCGTACCGTTGGTCGGACTTCATGGCCATCGCCACCTGGGCTCCGATGCTTGGCCAGTCCTTGCGGGAAGGCAGAACGGGAGCGGCAACTCCTCCACCGATGTCGGCAGGGGCGTGTCCGGTAATATTCCAGTAAGCAGCCTTGCGGTGATCGCCGGCAGTGTGATGGACGCTGCGAACGACAGTCAACTCATGAAGCATTTGAGACATCTTTGGTAGATATTCGCAAACCTTCGTTCCCGGGATCGAGGTCGAAATGCGACTAAATGGGCCGCGGATTTCCGATCCTGCCTCGGGTTTCATATCGAACGTATCAATATGACTCATGCCACCCCAGGTAAACATGACGATGACGTTTTTCGCTTTCCCAAATGATCGCGGGGCAGTATTAGTGGCCCCTAGCGGCGCAGGGCTAAGTTGGCTCATGCTGCTTACAGCGAGTCCCGATAGGCCTACTTGGAGAAATTTGCGTCTGCTTGCCATGGTTTTGAATAATGTCGGTAACGAAACGGTTACTTCATTAACTTTGAAAGCTTTACTTCAATTGACTCAGCCCAGATCTTATATCCCTGCGGACTTAAGTGTAAAAGGTCCGGCATGATTTCTCGCGGAAGGGTGCCGTCGTCTTTCAGGAATGCGTTTCCAATATCCAGATAATGAACTCGCTTACCGTCGTCGAGTTTGGCAACGATGGCATTCGCTCCTTCATTGACTTTGCGGCGGGCGTCCTCTTTGTTGGCCCCACGCGGGAAGACTGCTAGTAACAGGATCTTCGTCCTGGGTGACTTTGTCTGGATCTGCGACACAATCTTTGTGATGCCGTCAGCAATTTCCTGCGAACTGTTGTCTCTGGAATTGTTCGTGCCGATCATGATCACAGCAGCTTTAGGAGTGATGTCCTGAAAGTTGCCATTGTCGAGCCGCCAGATGACGTGTTGAGTGCGATCGCCACTGATGCCAAGATTGACGGCATTAAGTTGGCCGTAAAAGTCCTGCCAGATTTGCTTGCCGGCACCCTCCCATCCCTGAGTAATGGAATCGCCAATAAACACCAGGTCGACGTTGCCTTCAGCTACACGCTTGTTGAACCGTTCGTGTCGAGTCATCCAGCCACCGCTTCGTGGTACGGGTTTGAGCGCCGAATGTTCTTCTGCCTGTATAGCATCGAAGGACAGGAAACTAGTAATGAGTATCAGGAATGTGGATACGTGGGCAGTGAATTTCATGGGGTTATTCTTCAATAAGGATGGATACGTCTACGGAAGTTACAACGATGTGGTCAGGCTTGCTGTCCAGTGATCCTGTGGCTTCGAGAGTGACAGTGTGGAGTCCGGCAGGGACGCCGGTTGGGATGGTAATCGGAGCGATCAGTTTGCGTTGTCCCTGTTTCAGTTGTAATCCTTTAAACGCGTCGGCCAGTGTATTGTTCTCTGCACGGGCTGAAATCGCCATGGTGTTGAGCATATTGCTCGTTCTCTGCATGTTCAATTGCAACGATATCTCATCCCCTGCCTTACCTGAAAGGTTACCGCTTTCATCGTAAAGTTTGGTCACGGTAGGCATGGTGCGAATCATATTTCGCTTTTCACTGACGACCATCACATGTTGACGTTCTCCATGAGAGTCAATGAAAGTCGCATAAGCCTGTGTGTAAAGCTGGGACTGACTTTGGATATTGATGTGCATGGTTTCAGGTAAAAAAATGGGCATCATGAATTCGGAGGTATCCGGATCGATTACGGTTGTAAGGAACTGAATGCCATCCAGATCGCGGTTTTGACGATCGCATGTCTGAATCGTGACAGGCTCCTGAAATTCGTCCAGACGCTCCAGTGTCATTAAGTACGGATAGATGGTTCCCCGGTGAGCGTATTGGTAGGCTTCTTCACAATAAAGGCGAAATACCGGCTTGTGGGAAACCGTGAGCCCGATGAAATCACGGTAGGGCGAATCCACGGCATGCCGGAAACTGTCTACGCCGCGATGCATTGCCAATAAGGTACGTGAAACCGTCTCCCCATTTACTACCGCTTCACCAATGATTTGTAATTCGTGGCGAGTGCTCGGTTCATCCTCCGGTAATGTTAGTTTTAGTTTTGTGTCGGTCTTTCCTGCAGCGATCAGGTAATTTTCGACGGTGACACCTTCCGGAAGTCCTGTAACGGAGAGTTTGACCTCGCCATTAAACCCACCGATACGATTTAGCGTGATAGGGACTTCGACTGCTTTCCCTTGCTCCACCGTGATACAGTCACGTAAAGCCGATAATGAAAAATTCGCACTGGCCGGTTTCACTTCGAGTTGATATGCCCCGAGTCGGTGGGAAGACTTAATACCTCCCAAACACTGGATTTCAATCGAGTATTCGCCAGGTTCAGGATTGTTGAAGTGATGATAAGCCTTAATTGCATTGCTCGTTCGTGATAATGCGGTCTTCATTACCACTCTGGCGTCGCTGTTTTTCAAAGTTAGAACGATCAGTGATGCTGAGCTTGCTTTTGAAGAAGCATGAACGGTTAAGTCCAAGGGTGTTTTGTCTGTGACTGTCAGCTTGAATGTGTCGGTTGAAAAAGGCGAAATGATTCCGTTGGCGGTCTGGCCAACGGCAATGTCGATCTCAGGTTGCTGGCGATGGATTTGCGTCGTAATGACATTCGCGTCCTGCGGCATCACGCGGAGCACAGGGCGATTAGCCAGATTTTCATCGGCAACGGTGGTGTATTGTCCAGCCTGACCTTCGAGCGTTAACTCTTTGGTAAGGCTCAGTACACCACCTTCTCCGTCCATTGCCAAAAATCTGAATTTAGTTGGAACTCCGGCCGGGGCTCCAAGTGGAAAGACGTACGGAGCGACAGGTTTATGAGTCAGATTCAGTCGGTAGATATGCGTTGGAGTTCCATGGAATGAGACATTACCCACCTGGATGGTGTAGGTTCCTGCTTCCACGGCTTTGAATGCAAACAGCGGGTCGTCGCCCATTGAGTCTTCCTGAAAAGCCTGTTGTTTACCGGCGGCATCGAAAATGGCAATTGTTGGCTCGAGCTTAGAACCTAAACGTCGCGCCATCAGATCCCCGTAAATGACCTCGCCGGTCTGGAGCTCAAATCGATAGTAGTCCAGATCTCGTTCACCATGAATTTGTCCATTGACGGTGATGGGTAATTCAATGTGGTGCGCCGTTTCAAGCGTTGAATTGGACTCCTGTTCAATGAATTCAGGTAAGTCACCTACGATGAACGGTAACGATCCGCTGCTCCCGCCGGAAGCACAAAAGGTTTCCCAGCTGGCGGTCCCCAGTGGTGCATCGGCAGCGACCTTGACCTGAGCCTGCCACTGACGCGGATAATTGATTGGAACTTCGGTGGGAGCTCGACGAGGTGATGGCTGGCCCGCGTCAAAGACTTCAGTAGTCAAGATGCTGTCGCCGGACACTCCATTTCCACGAATGACAAAGTTGGTATTGGGAGGGCTTTGTTCCAGTCCGACATAGACATCAACGGTTGTGCCACGCTGAGCACCTGCTGGAAAAAGATGGACACTGTCGGGAGTCTTGGCCGGTACAGGTTGCGCCAGCAGTATCGCTGACGGTAGTCCCGAAAGCAATGTGGCAAGCAGTACTGAGTAGAACTTAGTCATAGAATTCCGATATCCTGGCCTCTTACCTAACGCTTCGGAGTTTATGCAAATAGTTCGCGTACCACTTCGCCACCATCTGCCGTGGGTACGGGACGCCCTAGCGGCGTGTGGAGAATCTTTTTATGGTCAATGCCAAGGCCGTAGAGGATCGTGGCCACCATATCTTCGGGTGTGATCGGGCGGTCCGTTACTTCGGCACCTTGCTTGTCGGTTGCACCAATCACTTGTCCGCCTTTGACTCCGCCTCCTGCCATCACGATGGAAAACGCGTTGGGCCAGTGATCTCGTCCGGCAAGTTGGTTGATTCGTGGAGTTCGGCCGAATTCAGTGGTAACCACCACCAGTGTCTTTTCCAGCATGCCCCGTTGTTCGAGATCAGTGAGTAACGCCGGAATAGCCTGGTCAAACGCCGGACACAACAGATCTTTGAGGCTGTAGGTGTTTTTGCGATGGGTATCCCAGTGACCATTTTCAACAGCAACGAAACGGCTGCCAGCTTCGACCATGCGACGGGCCAGCATGCAACACTGCCCGATGCTGGTCATCCCATAGGCTTCACGTAAAGCTTCCGGTTCCTTGCTGATGTCGAATGCTTCTCGTGCCTCTTTAGAAGACATCAGGCCGTAAGCTTTTTCATAAAAGGTGTCAAAGGATTTGACCTGTTTGCCTACTTTCTCGATGTCGTCTTCAAGTTGATTGATTTGCTGTAATGCAAGTTGGCGTAGTTCGCCGCGACGTGTAGCGACGCTGGTGGGCAATGCGATATCGCGTACCGAAAAGTCAGGAGCTGCTGGATCCGAGTCGATGACGAATGGGCCATGTGCCGGCCCCAGAAATGAGGGCCCGCCACTGTTCAGGAAGTTAGGCAAAGAGATATAGGGAGGTAAAACTCCCGGGGTTCCCAAATGGGATACCATGCTGCCGATACATGGGTGCTGATTGTTGTTCTGGTTTCCGTTGAAGTCTCCTGCTCCGGCTTTCTTGCCGGACATCATCACGTGAAATCCTCGACCATGATCACTGTCGTCGTGTGTCATGCTTCGCAGGATCGCCATTTTATCCATGACGGTGGCACACTTCGGAATCACATCAGAAATCTGGATCCCCGGAACATTTGTGCTGATCTTGTGGAAGTCGCCACGGATCTCAGACGGAGCATCCGGTTTTAAGTCCCACATGTCCTGATGAGGCATCCCGCCCAGGATAAACAGGAAAATGCAGTTAATGTCGCTACGGCTGGATTCATCCGATCCATAAAGATGTTGCATCCTCATGATGTCAGCCATTCCAAGACCGGCGATCGATCCCATGCGAATGAATTCACGTCGATTGGCAGTTTTGTGTTGAATCATGCTACGTCCTCTACTGAGGTGTTAGGGTCTAATGCGACTCTCTTTATTCTATTTAATAATACCGTTGTCGTCTTTATTAATCTCGGTTTACGGAGCCTGCTACTTTACAAACAGGAAGTCATAGGAATTCATCATTACCCACAGGAAATCCTCAATTCCCTGTCGTCTGTTCCCGTTGCCCAGTAATTGCCGGCCAATTTGTTGTTCTCTTGCGTTAGGGAGCCTTCCCAGTACTTGTAAACTGATCTCATCAATTAACTCGGCAGTGCTTAAGGAACTGTTGTTTAAAGTTGTGACACGGCCTTCAGAAGACTGGATTTTCGCTTCGATTTCCGGCGCGTTCAATAAATGTAAGGCTTGCGCCATGGTCGGATCACCGCTGCTTCCGCATTCACAGGGAGATTCCCGCAGGCTACGTCCGAATGTATCGAGGAAGTAGGAAGGTAGTTGATTATCCCATAATTCAATCGCTCGCGTTCCACGTGGGTGCCCGGCGTACTGCTCGGGTACGTCTGTCACCTGACAGATCGCGTCCAGCATGACTTCGGCAGGAAGCCTGCGAATCAGGTAATGGCTATATGCCTGATCATCCGTTTGATTTAAATCCGTGGGAGTGCTTGAGAGTTGGAATGTGTGACTGTTGAGAATCTCACGCATTAAATTCCGTAGGTCAAAATTGTTACCAGTTAGAATTCCGGCCAGATGGTCAAGCAATTCAGGATTCGTCGGCGGGTTGGTTTCCCGAAAGTCGTCTTCCGGTTCGACCAGGCCACGGCCCATCAAATGCTTCCAAATTCGATTGGCGACCAGACGAGCAAAGAAGGGGTTGTCCGGCGATGTGACCCAATGCGCCAGTTCAGGACGTGGGTCTGTTGTTTTGTCAGCGAGCGTTGCCTTGCCAGCCAATGGTCGAGTGTCCACCGGTTGATTGATCACAGGAATCGCGATCGATTTGTGACCCGGGTGATAAACCAATTCGCGATTATCATCCAGTTTGTCTCGCTTCATCCCGTTGAAGAAACCTGCTAACCCATAGAAGTCAGCCTGTCCCCATTTCTCAAACGGATGGTGGTGGCATTGCGCACAGTCCATGCGGATTCCCAGAAATGCCTGGCTAATCGTTTTGGTGGCGTCTTCTGCCGTGCGTTGACTGCGATAGAAGTTCGCTGGACCGACCGTTCCGGTATTACCCGTGGCCACGATGATGTCGTAAACCCATTGGTTGTATGGACGGTTTTCATGAATTTGTTGTCGAATCCAGCGGTGAAAAGTGTAAGCACTGCGGCCACCGATCGTTGCCGAATTGACCATCATGATGTCAGACCAGCGTTGAGTCCAGTAATTGGTATACTCTTCGGAAATCAATGCCTTTTCTATTGCTCGCTGCCGTTTGTCCGGAGCATTATCAGCAAGGAATGCCCGAGTCTGCTCGGCGGTTGGAATCGAGCCGGTGGCCTTGATCATCAATCGTCGTAAGAATGTCGTGTCGTCACACAGCTGTGAGGGGCTAATGCGAAGTTGTGTCCATTTACTCCACGTCAAGTCATCGATTTTATTACTGCTGGTAAACCAGTCCGGACGAATCGGAGCGTCTACCCCGGGCTGTGGGATAACCACCCGCGCAACCGTCACTTTTCCCATGTAGTTGATCGTGATGGCAGCTTCGCCGGCCAGCTTTCCTGTTTCCAGCACGCCTTTGGAACTGCAGTCAGCAATCACCTCCATGTTGGTGCTGTAAGCAGCCGCCTGTGTGACATCACGGGTACTTCCGTCGGTATAAGTGGCGATGACGCGTAGTTGCTGTAAAGATCGTGGAGTCATACTGCGAAAATTCGGAGTGACTTCAATCCGGTCGACTACCGGAGTGTCATTATTGCCCCAGGGCATCCCCTGTTTTAGCCATTCACGCAGAAGCTCGGCATCCTGAGAATCGGGTTTCATCCTTTCACCGCCGCCATGAGCGGCAATCCCCGTACCTTTAGTGTAAATCAGACTCTGCTCGATCGCTCCGGGGAACACGCGACGGCCCCGGGCTTCTCTGGTTAACGCCTCGTAATCAGTGGCCGGATCGAAACCGAAGACACTTAGCTGAAAGCCGTTTTGGCCGCCCTGACGACCATGGCAACCGCCACCGTTACAGTTGAGTTTGGTGAGTAATGGAATGATATCCACTTCAAAGTTTATAGCAGGATAATCTGCATAGCCTCGAACCTGTACGGGAATCGACTGCTGATGATCTCCAACGGTGATCTGTATCTGCGTCTCGCCCTCGGAGAGCCCCAATACCAACGAGCCTTCAAGTGATACAACCTGTTGGTCAGCCACAGAGTATTCGGCTGAATGGGTAAGATCGACCGGAGTGCCATCCGGGTTGATGCCGGTGACGAGCAGTTGAGATTGCCGATTACGCCCGCTGATGTTGATCGATGCCGGCTCAATTTGAATCGATGCATAGTCTGCCGCCTCTGTACTCGGTACAGACAGACAAAGAAGGAGACCGGTGGCTAAAAGTCGTGATAACGGCATAGCTCTATTGTAATCAATCAGACTGATAAGCAGGTGGGCAATTAGGCAGTTAGACAATCCTTAGCCCTTCGGGCTACAGTGCGTAAACTGCGCCAGTGTGTCGTAATGAACTCTGATCTAAGCCAAAATGTCATTTACCACATGACCATGTACGTCGGTCAAACGGAAGTCCCGGCCACTATAGCGATAGGTAAGCTTTTCATGATCGAGCCCCATGAGGTGCAGAATCGTGGCATGTAAATCATGGACATGGACTTTGTTCTCCATGGCCGCAAATCCAAATTCATCACTCTGGCCATAGGTCATTCCACCCTTCACTCCACCTCCGGCGAGCCACATGGTAAAGCCATGATGATTGTGATCACGGCCATTTCCATTTTCTGCCACGGGCGTACGGCCAAACTCTCCACCCCAAATAATCAGGGTGTCTTTAAGCAGGTCCCGTTGCTTTAGGTCTTTGATCAATGCAGCAATCGGTTGATCCACCATCTTCGCCTTCTGGGCATGGTTTTTGATATCACCATGGTCATCCCAGGGCTGGCCATTACCATAAAATACCTGAACCATTCGCACGCCGCTTTCAACCAGTCGGCGTGAGGCCAGACAGGCATCTGCAAATTGACCGCTGCCGTAGGAATCACGAGTCGCCTGCGTCTCTTTACTAAGATCAAAGACGTCCTGTGCCTCGGTCTGCATGCGGAAGGCCATTTCCATCGATTCAATTCTGGATTCGAGCGGATTTGACTTGCCGCCGCGTGCCTCCAAATGTAATTCATTCATCTGTTTCAGGATGTCGAGTTGTTCACGTTGCGACACACGACCGATCTGAGTGTTGTTGATATGACGAATGACATTCTTGGGATCCATCTTGGAATTGTTGATGTGCGTCCCCTGAAAAATCCCGGGCAGAAAACTGTTGCTCCACAACTGAGGTCCAACAACAGGCTTGCCTGGACACAGCACGACAAAGCCAGGCAGGTTTTGATTCTCTGTTCCCAGGCCGTAAAGCATCCAGGATCCCATAGCAGGTCGCGTTGGTTGCGTCTCCCCGCTATTCATCATTAATAACGAAGGTTCGTGGTTAGGGATGTTCGTGTGCATTGAACGAATAACACAAATGTCATCGATCATCCCGCCGACATTGGGGAACAAGTCACTAACTTCGATACCTGCTTCCCCATATTTCTGAAACTTAAACGGAGACTGTAACAAGCCGCCCGTTTTACGTTCAGTCTTCAGATCTGCTGAACCCGGGCGCTGCCCGTTATATTTTTCTAACGCAGGTTTCGGGTCGAACGTATCAACCTGAGAAGGACCACCGTTCATGAAAAGATGAATGATATGTTTTGCTTTGGGCGCAAAGTGCGGAGCTTTCGGGGCCAACGGTCTGTCGCTGATGGCCGGAGCTGAATCGGCACCAAGGACGCCATCGCCCGACATGATCCCAGCCATGCCTAATACGCCCAGACCGGTTCCCATCTTTTGTATGTATTCACGTCGCGTGAGTCCAAAACGATATGGTTTCATTTGGTTGTTCCTGAAAATTCAGTCGCTGCTTGCGACCTAATCTAAATACATGAATTCGTTACTTGCCAGAATTACCTGAGCGTACCGTTCCCAGCGACTGAGCTGATTTTCCTCAGTGTCCTCCGCCGATAGGTATGTCAGTCCCAGATTCAATTCCGGTTCTGAGGGTGAACGTCCATAAGCCAGTTGAAACGCCAGAGTAACCCGGGTTTGATCTGAATCCGGAGCTTCATTATGTAATCGTGAAGCAAAGGATTTGGCCTGCTGGATCATGAACGGACTGTTTAGTACAAACAACTGCTGTTGCGGTACTGTCGTTTCCGTTCGCTTCGCACTCGTTATATTTGCATCCGGGAAATCAAACAGACGAAGTAAACTATCAAGTTCGTGCCGGCTTATTTTTGCGTAAACCGTCCGTCGTACATTGTTGGCATCCGCCAGATTTGTTGATGGTCCTTTAAGTGACCTGTCCAGACGACCCGACACATCCAGTAGTCCGTCCCGCCAGGCTTCAATGTCCAGTCGCCGCTGCTTCATTCTCCAGACATAGAGATTGTCAGCATCAATCTCGGCATTCTTCTCATTCGTCGCAGTGCTCAGTTGATAGGTAGCCGATAACATGATCTCCCGATGGAGATGCTTTACCGACCAATTGTTGTCAATGAACGTCCGGGCAAGATAGTCGAGCAATTCCGGGTGCGTTGGACGATCCCCCAGAATTCCGAAATTGCTTGGGGTGTTCACGATTCCCCGGCCAAAGTGATATTGCCAAACTCGATTTGCCATGACTCGAGCCGTCAATGGATTGTCATTGGATGTAATGTCGTCGGCCAGTTCACGGCGACCGCTGCCATCGGCGTAGGCAGCAGGATTCTCGCCGGCCAGGATTTGTAGAAACCGACGCGGAGCGATCTCGCGTTTGTTAGCTGGATTTCCCCGAACGAATACTCTTAAATCCTGAGGATTTGCTTCCGTATAAGCATGAGCGACAGCGTACTTAGGCGGAGCCGTCTTTTTCGCATCCTCAGCTTCTGTTCTAAGACGTACCAGCATCTCCCGGGCGTCACCATCCAGGAACTCTTCCAGGTCCTTGTCAGAAACAGCCAGTGGACCATCCTTACCAAGCACTCGTGTCAGTAAGTCCGTTGCTCCTGCTTCCGGCTGAACTTTGGGGGCTTCGGTATAAACGGCAAATTGGACTTTAGCCTGTTCGCCGCAGGGACCCTGGTCGGAACCACTGTTGTCCAGACCGCCAAAGCCTTTGAATACTGTATAGCCTTCGGGTATGTCATAGATGAGCTTCGACGGAGCATGGACTCCGATTCCGTTTTTGTACTCTTTGCCGCCAACCCGGATCGGACGCCCCTGATAGTTTTTGTTCTTCGTCGGACCGCCAAAGCCCTCCGAGAACTTGGGATCTAGGTCAGAAAGATTGATGACGTCGCCGGCCGCATTTTCAAAACGAGCATTTACCCAGTCGGCATGGTCGCAACTGCCTCCATTGCCCGCTTCCGTAACTATCAGATAAAGTTCCTTGCAGCCAGTCAGGTCAACCTTGATATTCGCTCGCGGTCGTACTTTGGTTGCCGGCGGAGTTACAAACCGTGGGTGACCAGATTGGTGAGCCTGACCTTCTGCGCGTTGAGCTAGATTGACAATCGCCTCACCGTCATCTGAGACGTTGAGCATATTTACGATCCTGGCCTGAAATGCACTTGTAACCGAAGTGACATTTTCAGGCAGAGGCGAGTCCAGATCGGCTGCTCCTGTTTGAGTCGGTGTAAGCCCGTACCAGGCATCCAGTTCGGTAATCTTGCCCTTGTTTTTCGCTGAAAGAAAATCGATCCAGCGTTTAAGCAGATACTCATTGACTGCGGCTGACTGAGCTAATTCTTTTGTGTTTAGATTCTGGCCAGCAGCTTTGGCGGATTGAAATCGCCAGACGGCATTCATGTAGCTTGCAATGTCATCGACTTTGGATTGTGCCGCCGTTTCTTTTTGGTCGGCCAGATACTTTTTGACCGCGTTGTCAGTGTCTTTAAGACGTTTTTGACCTTCGTCGTATGCGGCGATCTCTTCGGGAGTACAAAGCGGAGCGTCGTGTAGACGTGAACTGCTAAAGATGCCGGCGATGGAATAGTAATCCTGAGTTGGGATCGGATCAAATTTATGATCGTGACATCGTGCACAGGAGACGGTTAGGCCCAGGAATCCCCGGGTCAAGGTATCAATACGATCGTCTAATTCGTCAGCGATCGCGCGTTCTCTGTCTGTGTTTTTGTAATACTGTGCACCCAGTCCAAAATAACCCAGTGCAACCAAATGTTCGTAAGGTTCATCCCCTGTCGGTCCATAGAGGTCACCGGCAATCTGCAGTTTGACAAATTGATTGAATGGCATGTCGCGGTTGTACGCTGAAATTACCCAGTCACGATAACGAAAGCCTTCAGTGTTGGGGCGTGTGGCAAAGGTGTGTGCCTGATCTTCACTGTAGCGAGCAACGTCGAGCCAGTAGCGTCCCCAGCGTTCTCCATAGTGTGGCGATTCCAATAAGCGTTCGATCACTTTGGCAAATGCTTCGGGGGAATCGTCATCTAGAAATGCCTTCACGTCGGCTGGCTTCGGAGGGAGTCCTGTTAAATCATAGGTGGCGCGTCGAATCAATGCCTGCTTAGTGGCAGCAGCAACTGGTGATAGGCCTTGCTCTTCCATTTGCGCAAGAGTGAAGTAGTCGATGCTGTTCAGTGGCCATTTGCCATCTTTGACCGACGGTCGTTCGGGCATCCGAATGGGCTGATAAGACCAATGTTTGCGACCTTCTTCAAAGTCGATTTCTGATTTGGCAACCGTACTACCATCACGAGGATCAGGTGCTCCCATTTCAATCCACTTCACGAAATCGGCAATGATCTCGTCCGATAATTTACCCTTGGGAGGCATCTCAAACGACTCAAACTTCAATGCGCTGATTAACAAGCTCTCGTCGACATTCTTCGGTACTACCGATGGTCCCGAGTCACCACCTTTTAGTAGTCCCGCTTTGGAATCTAAAACCAGACCACCCTGAATGTTTTTGGCGTCAACGGCATGGCACTGATAGCAGTGCTGAACCAGCACCGGGCGAATTTTCTGTTCAAAAAATTCAATCCCCTCCTGAGATGGTTTCTCGTCTTGTGCTTGAAGAATGGAGCACAAACCAACGGTGAGGATTAAACCAAAGCTGAATCGATTTAGGATCATAGAATTCGCTGTGAAACCTAATAGGTGAGCAGATAGTTAAAGGATGGAATAAGTCATTTTAACACAGACTCTTCGATTGCCTCAATCGAAGATGAACTAATCGGCAGCGTCCAATTCCCAGTATTTCGGCTAGGAAAGAATGTCTGTAATAACGTCGCCATGGACGTCCGTGAGCCGATAATCGCGTCCGGCATGACGATATGTTAAACGTTTGTGATCGATGCCCAGACAGTTTAGTAGCGTTGCGTGGAAATCGTGAGGGGAACATTCATTTTCTACGACCTGCAGACCGAACTCGTCAGTCTTTCCATAGACGGTGCCACCTCGAATACCGCCGCCGGCAATCCATGATGAATACGCGTTGGCCCAGTGTCCGCGTCCATCCGTTCCGGCAGATGGTACGCAGGGCCCCCGTCCGAATTCGGTTGTGAAAACGACCAGAGTTTCATCAAGCATCCCTCGTTGCTTTAGATCTTTAATTAACGCGGCAATGGGCTGGTCTACGTTGCGTGCCAATTCGGGATATTTGCTGATGTTGGCATGAGCGTCCCAGTTGTAATCCAGAGCGGTATCTCCGTCGACTAGCTCAATAAAACGAACGCCTCGTTCAGCCAGTCGCCGTGCTGCCAGACATTGCCAGGCAAAGCTGTTAGTCTCACCCGGTTTTAAGCCATAGAGTTTCAGGGTGTCAGCCGTTTCACCAGACAGGTCGAGCGCGTCCGGAGCTTCGAGTTGCATGCCGGCAGCCGTTTCAAAACTCCGGATTCGGGACTTGAGGTTGGAATCGGACTCGCGTCCCTTTAGATGCTGCTTGTTGAAATAGTCGATCAGGTCTAATTCTGTCTTTTGCTGCCGCTTCGTGATTGGCTGTGGCTGAATATTTCGAATAGGTTCATTGCCGGGAACTAATCGTGTTCCCTGATGTGAAACTGGAATGAAATCGGAACCCCAGTTTTGCCCTCCCCCGTAGGGCAAACCTTTTGACATGACAACAAACGATGGCAAATTCTGATTAACCGTGCCAAGTCCATAGCTCACCCAGGATCCAAAACTGGGGCGATTAAAAGTGGCACTGCCGGTGTGAATGCCAATGGTCGCTCCGAAATGATCTCCATTGATATTTTTCATCGAATTGATCACGGTCAGCTCATCGGCTATTTCGCCCAGATAAGGAAACAACTCGCTGATCTCCAGGCCGGATGAACCTCGAGGGTGGAACTTCCAGCCCGTTCCCTTGTAAAACTGACGATTCTGTCGCTGTTGATCGTGTCGGGCGTTCAGCTCGGGTTTGTGATCAAAGGTATCAACATGAGACACCCCGCCGGTCATAAAGAGAAAAATGACGCGTTTTGCCTTGGGCGTGAAATGCGGGTCTTTAGGCGAAAGTGGATTGTCCTCAGCATACAGTAATTCACTAAGTATGCCAGGCATGGTTAGTCCTGCACTGGCGAGCGATCGGATCATCGAACGTCTGTCCATTACTGGTTTCCTAATTCCTCTGAAGGCCTTGGCTCAATTGTCTATTTTAGTGGTGGCAGTAGATTCAGTCAGTACAAATTCCGTCGCGCTGAGAGTTGAAAACGCCAACACTATGGTTGCTGGTTTGTGATTTCAATCTCAAATGCCCGAGCGATACTGAGTACAAATGGTTTGTGTTTTTCCGGCACACGTTGATGCCACTTCGATAAATATGTCTGGAACGATTGATTCTCTGAGGCATCCCCCATGTTGAGATATCGGATCGCTCGCCAGCCACTCGACGTCTTTTCGAATAATGGCAGCAATTTAACTGCTACAAAGTTGTTTAACTCACGATTAGTCGATGTTTTTTCAAGTTCAGCCAAGTGTTTTTTGTAAAAGCCTGGTAATGTGTCGTCTTTTCCCTGTTGAGCGGCAATTCGATCATTGGCGTAACCGGCGAGTGCCGCCGAGTAGCTTTTCCAATTGGGATAAGGCGGATGAGTTTGCCAATTTACACCCATCTGCCTAAGCGAATAAAGCGATGCACACTCGCAGATCGTCTCTTCAAACCACATTTGGGGGTTGTCCACGTTTCGGTAATTACAAATGATATGACAAAACTCGTGAGTAAATTGAAAAGCAAGTTGTGCCCACGCTCGATCACTCGAGTCAAGCCGAACGACATACTCATTGCCCGGCCCTCGCTGGTACAGGGTAATGGGGCCGGATTTGCTACGCTGAATAATGATTGGTTGGAAA
>DEAW01000015.1:0-5671 GCA_002348315.1 Planctomycetaceae bacterium UBA2972
GACATAAGCTCTGGTATCGCACTGCTCTGCTCGACCAGTCGACGCAATTGAGGTGGGATCCCCGAAACCAATCTCATCTCGCCCACGTCAAATAATGTCTGCATGACCGTGCCCATAAGATGACTGGTTGTATACGGTGTGGTAATCGGTTCACCGGCCTGACGGTCAGACTGACCAATCACCTGACCCATCTTCAATCCACCACCTGCAAAGGCCAACGTACCCAGTCTGGCCCAGTGATCCCGACCACCTTTTTTATTGACTCTCGGTGTCCGGCCAAAGTCACCTGTAATCACTAACAACACTTTGTCTGTCAGTCCTCGTTCTGCCAAATCATCCATAAACGCCGAAACGGCATGGTCTAACGTTGTTCCCAACATCGCCATACCTGTTTGCATCCCGGGATTATTACCATCGGCATGCATGTCCCAACCGGCACTGTGCACCGTGATAAAACCAGCTCCTGCTTCACACAGCCGCCTAGCCATCAGCATCTTGTGCCCCAGCATGGATGGACGAAACTTCTTAAATCCAATTTGCATTTCACTAGTGTCATACTTAGCCAACACTGTCGGTGACTCTTTTGTTACATCGATGGCATCCACAGCACCACCGGTCAACAGATCAACTGCCTGTTGATTAAACCGATCCACACCATCTACCTGACGAAGACCTTCCACCTCCCTTTTCCAGGAATCTATCGACGCCAGTAATGACCGGCGATCCGAAAAGCGAGTCGAGGGAATACTCAACTTCATATTATTCAACGCAGAGCTGTTTCCACCCGGTTCAAACGGAGCATAAGACGCACCTAATTCCAGGGATCGTGATCCTTTACGGACTCGGCTGACTTCTTTGCGGTACTGACCATCCACTTCCGGCACGGTCAACAGGCAGTTCGTGGGTATTCCGGATTCGGAATGATTTGCACCACGAAGACGAGCAGTTAACGCTCCCATCCCGAAACCATCTTTGCCACTACCAGAGGGATCTGTCCCTCCGGTCAAAACATGTACGTGAGCTTGTTCGTGCGCACCAACCTTATGATTGTGACTACGAATCACACTCATACGTCGGGCCCGGGCAGCCAAACGTTCCAAGGTAGCACCGAAAGTAATCCCGGGTATACTCGTTGCCACTTCGCCATTAACGCTGCGAATTTCTGCCGGAGCCGTCATCTTGGGATCGAACGTCTCAATCTGGCTGGCACCACCGGATAGATAGAGTAGTACTACTGACTTGTCTTTAACAAAACGAGTACTCTCGTCGCGAGCCTGTAAGAGTTGAGGCAGCGACAAGCTTCCCAGCATTAACGAGCCAACCTGAAGGAAATCACGGCGAGCGGTAGTGCGACCATCACACGCTACCTTCTCTGATCTCCCAGTGTAAATCGTAAGCATCATCTTTTATCCAGTTAGCCGCAGGCAAATCTACTAACTGAATCTTACAAAATGATGGGAGACAATGACAATTGCTACTTTTCGAGCTGAATGCGTCCCTTACCAAGACTAATGTCGGAACGAATTCCTTCAACAAGTCGTGGGCAACCCTCCAAATCCATCGAGTAAATTCCCTGTTTGGATATTGCCTGTTTATAAGTCTCATACATGATGTACGACACGCCTTCACGAACTTCAGTCATATCATTAAACCAGCTCTGGAGTTCCGTTTTTTGAACCGGAGACAACGTAGCACCGGCCAGATGATTCAACGCCTGCAACAAATTCTGAAGAATCACCGCCCGACGACCATAGGCTAACGCGGTTCGATCGTTGACTTTCACCACTTCACCTTTCAGAATCAAATGCGTCATGGGATCCATGCGCATAGTCCAGTAGTGACTTCGAGCTCCGTCTAACAACAACTCCTGAAACGCTGCTTGTTCCACCTGAGTCAGATTCTCGAGATTGAACGGAGATACATTTTTCTGGTACCCCAGTTCAATCGCACCGTGTTCGATTCGGGCAAGTGCGATGACCCAGCCGATCCCTGTACGCCTGAATTCGTTATCTTCACCCAAAGCCTGTTCATTGAGCGATGACTGGCGATATAAATTCAGCGTACCACGCAGTAACGGAGTCAATGCAGAGTTACGTGCTTCGGGGAAATTAAACCGACGAGACAGATTCGTATACACTGCCAACTCGGGCATATTGGAAACAATTTTGTCATAAGCAGCCAGCTGTTCTGCATTCGCTTTTTGCACCAGCGGGACGAGATGATTCAAGGCGTTGGCATATTCCTGATAACCAACAATTTGATATGCGTCACTGGGATCCGGTTCATCAAATTCTGCTAAGTAGCCACTCACGGTGCCATGTACACGATTGGTACCTCAGTAAAAATAATCCGATTCAGCGACAATCTCGATGTCCGTTCCGATTGCCAAAGAAAAACCACCATTTTCCCACGACCAGATGTTTTCGTGCCGTCGCGCCACATAAGGAGAATACTCGGAGTTATCTTTACTAAACGGATTCGTCGCAATGGGCCGGTTACGAGGCATATTGAGAGCAAATCCAGCTGCCGGAGTTTTCTTTACATGCGCACCTTTGAGCAAGCCGTTGGCCGCCACACCCTTGCCATATCTTCCTCGAATCCACCAGTGGATTCCCGTGAACAATTGATCGGCCGTGGCAAACAATTCCTGATTAGCCTGCTTCGCCGTAATCACCACTCGTTCTATGAAGTCCAAATTAGGGCTGGGAACGGAGCCGAACAAACCTTTACGTTGCTGTCCCAGAAAGTCTCGAATAATCTTTAAATCCTGATCCATCGAAAATGCAGCCAGTAGTCGCTGGTCCCGTTCCCCAGAGGTATCCAGAACTTCCTGAGCAAGTTGCACTCGGGCGACTCGCAAAGCCATTTCATGATTCAGACGATTTTCGTTCTCACTGACGATTTGATTGCGAGCAGCCACAAAATCAAACGATAACTTATCTCGATCGATCGGCTTCACTTTGCCGGCGAGCAGTACCGCCTGCATAGTCTGAGCTGCCATAACAGCTGTCCGATCCAAATTGGAAAGATCATTCTTGTAGATATGAATTGTCCACAACGTATCATTGAAGGCCTGCAACGTTTTGGGAGCTTCCGCATTTTCCTGCATGATCTCCGGCCGCAGTTCTCCATCGATAACCTGCTGCACCTCTTGTTGGAAATGAGGGACTGTCAGCAGTAATTCTTTCGTCGTCGCCTCTGGCTTGACGGCTTTGTTTTGGGTTAACAGAGTAAAGCGAGAGCGAGCGAGGATCACTCCTAATGATTCAATATTATTCCCGGCAAGATACTCATCAATTTCATCGTAGAGAGTCCCTCCCACTTGATTGGCGATTGCCGCTCCGGAAAAAACGACCGTTTCCAAATGGCCGGTACGGTAGGCCGGAATCAATCGGTTATCCAATTCCAGTTTGACATTGCGTGGAATTGCTGCTGAAAGCGTTCCCTGTGTTCCCAGTAAGATTGCCAGACAAACTGCGAAGAAACATTTTTTCATCATATTACCACCTCTGTTTAAGTAGCATTAAACACTATTTAAACTTTAAGCAGTAACCGTCTTCAAAACAAATAAAAAAAGCCACATGTCGCTCTTCGAAGAAACACGTTGCTCATCACCTGGACGATGTGGTGATATCAGATAGCCGGTATTTATTAGCTAAAACGACCTCTCCGTTTACATCATGAATACGCAGCGAAATTGAATACCACTATTACCACCCGGTGGGACGAATAACTCCACCTCCAATTCAAAATCACGATAGACGTGATCTGAGACTAAAAAGTATTTGCGATCACCGCGTAATACGATTTCACCCTCTTCAACGGCAAGCGCGCCCCAATCGAATGGGTTACTCCACCCTTCAATAGAACGGTCATCAAATAGAGAGATCCATTTAGCTTCAGCTGCCGTGACTGAAATCACTTGACTGCTGAACAGACAAATCAGAAAGGCAATTAGAATAGTTCGCATCCGGGAATCTCCAGTTCTTGATTTAAAAAGAATCAATTAGATTACTGTGATTCTGCTTCTTCAACCAACTTCTTAATTAACTCGTAAATCTCTTCCTTGTTATGGCCACCGGCGCTGCGCATGCGAACAACACCTTTGGCATCGATCACATACAACACAGGCCACTTCTCAACTGCCCATTCTGAAGAGATGTCACCAAACCGACTCCCACCATTCCAAAAACTACGCCACGAGATTTGTTGTGTTTGGACAACTTTGCGAGCGTAGTTTCGATCCGAGTCACTGTTGACGCCGAGTAGTTCAAAGGGGCGGTCATCAAACTGCTTTACAAGAGCTCTGTTAAATGGAAGTAACATTCGGCAGGCAACACACCAGTCACCCCAAAAATCAAGCAGAACCACTTTGCCCCGATAGTCAGACAGCTTCATCGGCTTCCCGGCAATATCCTCGCCAACAATCTCCGGAGCAGTCCCTCCGACACTAAGATGTTCTATTTTGAATTTTTCACGCCCCGCAAGCTCTGACAACTCACCCTTGTAGTTTCGTACCGATCCGTATTTCCGGACTGCCACAGTAAACTGTTCCAAAGCGTCTTCCCGAATTTTCTTCAGATCGACTTTTTGCAAATATTCGGTCAGATCTGCACCATAGAAAAGGTTGAACTTATCAACACTTTGCGGGTTGGCTCTAATCTCCCGAGCAATTTCGCTCTGTCTAACCAAATAATTTCCCAATCTAAAATGAGCACGTCCCACGGCGGATGCCGTTTTATTGATGGCAATAACCTTGCGATAAAACGTATCCACTTTTAAGGAAGGATTGTTGCCGACGTGCAGATAAAGCTGTTCAATCCCGGGGTTGCCCGCATGAGAAGCGATAAGCAGTGTAATCGCGCGATCAGCGTGTGAGCCTGATTCAAATCGTTTCAATACCCAGGTAAGAGAATCCAGCGCAGACGCTGTTCCCGAGTAAGCTTCTGCCAGTTCCAGAAAGGGGCGAACAAACTGTCGGTCCTGACGATTCGCTTCATACTTTTTGAGCAACGCCTGATACTCGGTTTTGGCTTTGGCCTGCGTCGCATTATCGTCCTGTGCCAGAACAATGTCAGACTGCACAAGGCTCACAGCGACAAGTAGAAAACAAGCAATTCGAAACACAGAATATCACTTAATAGACGTAAAAACCTAGACAAACAGAGTCTGCAAGGTTTCAGTATAACAGACAACAACGGCACCGCATGAACCACACGATGCCGCTGTATTGAACCCGTTTGAACTCGAAACTATTGAGGACGCTGAGGGCGTTGTGGACGATCACCGGATTGTGCCGGAGCACCACCTTGACCTGGCTGCCCGGGTCGACCACCCTGGCCTCCGAATCCGCCTCGATCGCCTTGACCACCTTGACCACCTTGACCTGGCTGTCCACCCTGACCCGGGCGTCCACCACGATTAAACTGACTTGGCATTAGTTCCTCAATTGTCAACTTACCGTTACGATCCCGATCGAGTTGACTCAGCGCTTTCGCAGCATTCGCAATCTCTTCTTTGGAGATTTCACCATTACGATCCCGATCGAGAACCATGAAAATTGGCAAGGGCGGCAAGCCTCGCTGACCGCCGGCCTGCCCCGGTTGACCACCCTGGCCGGGACGCCCGCCCTGACCACCAAATCCCTGAGGTCGCTGTCCCTGAGGACGTT
>DEAW01000015.1:5987-6276 GCA_002348315.1 Planctomycetaceae bacterium UBA2972
CCCTGAGGACGTTGACCGCCGGGTTGCCCAGCCTGACCACCCTGGCCGGGTCGACCACCCTGTCCGCCGAATCCGGGAGGACGCTGATCTTGAGGACGATCTCCCTGTTGAGCATTACCTTGCGGCCGTTGCCCCTGCGGACGATCTCCTTGTTGAACGTTACCTTGAGGCCGTTGAGCACCAGCTCGTTGTGTAAAGCGATCCTCCAAAGCCTGCAACTCTTTTTCATCAATCGCATTATCTTTGTTTGTATCAACGCGAGTCAGAATACTCTGCATCCGCTCGGGCA
>DEAW01000193.1 GCA_002348315.1 Planctomycetaceae bacterium UBA2972
ACCATATTAGTGCTCTCAGCAAGAGAGAAGCAGCTACCAGTAGTGATGCATTACCCGACAGTGCATTCGTTTTGCCCGGGATCATCGATCTGCACTGCCACGTTGGATCACACCACAGTATCTATGGTGTGGATCCGGTACGCATTCTCAAGTCAGGGACCACCGTGGCCTGTTCCCAGGGCGATGCGGGAGCCGCCACGATTGATCAGTACGTTGCTGAGGTAATCACAGTAGCACCGCTCCATGTGAAACTTGCTATTAATTTGTCGTCGATAGGTGAGTCGACAGAAGAGGGATGTTTTTCACTTTCTGAATGGATTGATGTTGCTGCTTGTATTGATGCTATTGATAGGCATCGAGACTCGGTGTGGGCGGTTTCGGTCAATACAAGTCATCACGCCTGTCCGGAATTAGATCCACGATCTTTGCTGAAAGCAGGACTGAAGGTCGCAGCTGAAACTGGCCTCCCAATTCTCTATGGTATGCGACGTCCGGAAGATTGGTCGTTAGCAGATCAGCTGGCACTTTTAAGACCCGGGGATGTCGTTACCTATTGTTTTCGTAAGACTCCCCATTGCATTGTGGAGAACGGCCGAGTGTTGGAGTGTGTGCTGGACGCGCGGGTAAGAGGAGTACTGTTTGATGTAGGTCATGGTTGCGGTTCCTTTGATTTTGATGTGGCAGAGTCTGCGGTGAGATGTGGATTCCTTCCTGATACGATCTCGACAGATTTGCAAACAGGGCACGTCACCAATAACATTCTTCATGACCTACCTTTGGTGATGTCTAAGTTACGTGCCGTCGGAATGCAGGAGTTGGATATCTTTAGAGCGGTGACTGAAACTCCGGCTAAGATTATTAACGAACCGAAACGAGGAAGTTTGTGTGCTGGGTCGATCGCAGATTTAACGGTACTGATGGAGAGTGAATCAGCATGTCAGTTAACAGATACTAACGGTAATATGCGGTGTGGCAAAGTGTGGACCGGTAGGCAGTTGGGTAGTTAGATCCGCACTTCGGGCTACATCAGGTAAATCCACTTTTGCCCGTGGCTAATTATGTCCGACGTACTTAGACGAACAAAATTGGAGTGGGTAGACTCGTCGTTCAGGCATCTTGTATTATTCGTAAAATATTACGTTCTGCGTATGCTGTAACTCGCTGTAATCCCTTGCAAAGCGATGCAATCTTCTGTAAAACGGTGACAACGTAAAATGTAATAAAACCACTTTATTTGCAGGCTTTAAGTCGTGAAAGACGATTTGGAACATTCAAGCGCTAGCGCGAAGTCCGAGCAGTCCGGCAGTACATGCTCGCCTCACTCCGCTCGTCAGGATCTCATTTCCACCTTCGAAGAAATCGTTGGCCGGAAAAACGTGCTCACGAAAGAGAGCAGGACTGCATATTACCGATCTGGATTCCGATCCGGCTACGGTGGTGCGTTAGCCATCGTATTTCCCGGAACTCTGCTTGAGCAGTGGGAGGTGCTGCAGGCATGCGTTGATGGTAACTGTGCCATCATTATGCAAGCGTCAAAGACCGGCCTTACGGAGGGCTCCTGCCCCAGCGGTTTCGACTATGACCGTGAAGTTGTGGTTATCAATATCACTAGAATTAAGAGGATCATCCTGCTTGACGGAGGTAAACAGGTCGTCGCGTTGCCCGGTTCGACTCTACATGAACTGACTCAGGAACTGCAGAAGGTGAATCGGGCACCACATTCCGTCATCGGATCCACGACGATCGGCGCGTCGATCGTCGGCGGCATCGCAAATAACTCTGGTGGAGCACTTTGCAAACGCGGTTCGGCTTACACCGAGTTGGCTCTCTACGCTCAGGTCGACAAAGCCGGAAAGCTGAATTTGGTCAATCATTTGGGTATCAGGAATCTCGGAGAGACACCTGAGGAGATTCTCACACGAATTGAGCAGGGCGACATTCCGGCTGAGGATGTCGAAGGTAAAGATAAGTCTGCTTCGGACCGGGAATACAAGCAGCGTATTCGTAACCTCGATGCAGATTTGCCCAATCGGTTCAACGCCGATCCGTCACGGCTGTATGAAGTCAGCGGCAGTGCAGGTAAGGTTGCAGCTTTCGCCGTGCGAGTTGACTCATACCCTCTTCCCACGAGAAAACAGGTCTTTTACCTAGGAACAAACGACCCGGCGAATTTCGTCACCCTGCGGCAGCATATTCTCAAGAACTTCGCAGAGCTACCGGACATGTGCGAGTACATGAATCGCCCGATTTTCGACACTGCTGCCCGATACGGTAAGGACGTGTTCCTGTCGATCAGACATCTTGGTACGAAACGCCTCTCCAGGGCGTACGCCTTGAAATCGGCAGTCGAATATTACCTCAATAAGATTCCCTTTCTACCAAAATATCTCCCAGATCAGTTCCTGTACTTTCTGAGCCGACTGTTCCCACAGCATCTACCTAAACGTCTGCTCGAATATCGAGACAGATTTGAGTACTACCTTATGCTCAGCATGAGTGATGACGGCATTGAGGAAGCACGCCAGTATCTCGCGGAAGAATGGGGACAGATCGACGGAGTTGCGTACTTCGAGTGCACGGATCAGGAGCAGGAAGCCGCTTTGCTGCACCGCTTCGCGGCTGCCGGCGCGGCGATCCGCTATCAGACTCTCCACCAGAAAACGACGGAGGAAGTTTTGGCATTAGACATCGCATTGCTGGGTAACGATCCCGAGTGGGTCGAAAGTCCACCACCGGAGATTGCGGAACATCTTGACCTGGGGCTCTTCTATGGCCACTTCATGTGCCACGTGTTTCACCACGACTACATCTTTAAGAAGGGCACAGACCTTGAAGCCATGAAATCCAAAATGCTGGAAAGGCTCGATACTAAGGGAGCGAAGTATCCCGCCGAACACAACGTCGGCCACATGTACGAAGCCGAGCAAACCCTGAAAGAATTCTATGAAGAACTCGATCCTACCAACACATTCAATCCAGGCATCGGTAAGGCAGACAAGAAACGGCGTATTGTAATCACATGATGTCTGCCAAAAAAAATAATATCTGAATGATGTCACAAAAATAGGGATGCGGGGTTTATTCCGCATCCCATCAGTTGATATCGCTTCACACTCCACCACAAGTTTGGCGGAGGTCTTAAGTAGCGAAGGAGGGACTCGAACCCCCGACACGCGGATTATGATTCCGCTGCTCTAACCAGCTGAGCTACTTCGCCATCTAGGTTATTTTTTCGGCATTTACAGGGCTTTTCATAACTCGTTGAAACATCTTTCTGACTTCAATTTTATGGAGTGCAGCAAGACTGCAGCAAAAACGGGTGATGACCGTGACCAGTATCTACCTTAAACCTTCCTCTAAATATTAATATGCGCGCCTTAAAAATCAAAGGGGGCAGTGGTGTGATAAGAGCACCAAAATGACAAACTACACAGAGTTTCCTCGCTTTAAGGAAGGCAAGCCGTCACCTAATTCCGCTCGCTTTATCACATAAACGTATTTCCTCTAGGTGTTTTTGAAAAGCGATTTTTTACGACAAAGACTTTTGAATCGATACAATGACATTGGTGATGAAAAAGACCATGTCTTAGTAGCGGGTTATTAGACGTTCGGGTGAGTTCAAAAAGACAAAAGCCAATTCCGATTCCCTGGATGAAGATTCTTTGGACGAGTTTCCTTCTTGGGGCTTATATTACTTTTATTGGAAGTTTTGGAATTGTTGGGTTGGCGATAGCGGAGGGAATTGGTGCCGCGTTACTCTATCTCAGTTACGTTCCAGTCATAATTCTTGCCTTCGGCTTAGCTGTTTTCATCGGCGTCTCTGCGATGATTTTGCTCCACTCATTTCGATGGGCACGGTATTTCGCTTGTTTTTTGGGTTTCGTGTTGGTGGGAATCCCTTTGACCCCGGTTGTTTTCATGCCTCATTTTTTTCTCGGCTCTATGATTTTTGCTTTTTCAGATAGCGAATTTCAAAGTTCCGGTCAAATAGTCGCTGTCACGATCTTTTCTCTGGCATTGTTATGGTGGGCATTATGGTGGTCACGCGGTCTTTATCGAATTTCAAAAAAACATAGTCTTATAATCCGGCTGTGGGGAACGATAAAAAAATACTCAAATGACACAAAAGGTGCCCAGCGGAGACTGAGGAAATTAATAAAAGACTTTAGCTACCCCAGGCTGGTTCCGGGGAAAAAAGGATTCCGTCGTTCTCCTTAGATGTGAAAAGGGGCAGAAATGTGATAAGAGCACCAAAATGACAAACTAATGTCTAGCGTGTTTGTTCTATTTGGAATTATGAACATTGGTGTTCCTACTTTCGAAGCGATGACGTAAGTAAGCGTCTTAAACAACTAGATTCAGCTCTTCTTGTGGGGAAAAATTAAAGTTGGAGCTTGAAGCAAGAGTCCCTAACGCGGACTTTGTCGACGTTTTTGTTTCGATCTGTTATGCCAACCAAAACAGAGCTGGTAAAATTACATGAACAGCATAAACTGCCCTTGTTTAATTATGCCGGTGATCATCGTCGGAGTCTTGTTGTCTGGCGACAGGCCTGTGCTGCAAATCTCGATGGAACGCTGATAGATTACCAAACGTTATGTTAGCAATTTTGGCGAGCAGATAAGACTCAGCAAGCTCCTTCGGGGAATGAATAGAAATTTGGTAACTTTGAGTGATCTTCGGAGGATTCGTTTCGGTTGCAGTAAAACGGATCGTTTGATGGAGGACGGAAATGAAACAACGCCATATGATAATTATCGTTTTATTGATTTCAGTGTTAGAAGCAAGGGCTATCGAGGTTCCGGAAAGTTCCAATAAACAGGTTATAGGTTTTACGCCTCGATTGAAAAAACAAGCGGAGATACGCGATTCATTCAAAAAATTATCGCGAGTGGTAAATTCGTTGGACTCCGGCGCCCAATTGGAAATTTACCGAGGTATCCCGCGTGCCAAGGTTTCTGAAGTTGAAGACGCGTTAGGTAGTCGGAATGCCGGTCATAACCGATATATACGCAGATACGGTCATGTTTTTTACTCTCAAGCGGTGGTGGCTGAGAGGAACGATGCCGAGAAATTACTGGCCATAGTAAAAGATCCCCAATCCTTCAGAAAGTTCGGGGGATTTAAACTATGTGGGGGGTTTCACCCGAACTTTGCGCTTGTTTGGACAAAAGATGAAATTGCCGTCGAAATACATATCTGCCTTACCTGTCATGAAATTAAGTTCTTTAAGTCTCGGCTAGAGATCTACTGTGAAATGGATGACGATGCTTATCAGCAATTCTTACAACTCGGGAAGGATTTGAAGGTAGAAACCGAGTAGAGAAAAAAGCTGAAGAGATATCAATTCCCTACGGCATTTGTTTGTTGCTTGGTTTTTAGGGATGGGTATTGTATTGATTGGCAAGGTCTTGGGCTTTAGTAGCGATAGCGACTAACCCCTCATCTGCTGATATGTGGTCTGCGCCATCGACAGTGCGTTTCAGCGACGTGAACTCCAGGCACACCGATTCCCTTTAACCTCTACCAAGGCTTTAAATAAAGCGCTCTTACGTCAGCCCAAAACCTATCACTATCTTATATAAGAGAGTGTGCCCTTTGAGAGGCACACGCGATCCTTGGCAACTGTTCAAGCCCATACTTGCTATGTATGCGTTGACTTCGCTATCATGTTCCAGCCGGCAC
>DEAW01000172.1 GCA_002348315.1 Planctomycetaceae bacterium UBA2972
CCCCCAGTCGTTCACTGTCCTTGGGTGGAACTTCTCCAAGGGTAATCTCATGCAATATTTCCTTTTTTTCAACATTAACTACCTGAACGGAGTTATTTAGGTAATTGGCAACGTAAATAGTCTCATCGTCGCTGCCATACTCGATTCCCATTGGCCGACCGCCTAACTCTATCCTGTAAAACAGGTCTTGATCAGCAAGTAATCGTCGATCGATTAGATCTCCCGGACCTCCGGATCCGCTGAACGGCAAATCCGGCTTTCTGTAGACGAGTAGTTCGTGCGTACCAGAAGCTGACACGACCATGCGACGTTCGTCGCTTGTCATAGAAATTCCGTGTGGATCCGCGACAGCCTTTCCTGGAACATCCAGGGAGATGGCTTCACGATACGCCGGGCCATCCAGTCGTGCCCTACCAATACGACTCGCAAGTACCCAACCTAGCCGAATGAATTGTGGAGTGATCGGATTATCACGGTAAACCATCCACGGGAAGTAGACATATTTTCCGTCGATCGAGGTATGCAGGTGTCCAATATTGATCGCACCGGTCATGTACTGGGAGTAAAGTTTTTTACCCGATTTCAGGTCGACGACCGCAATGCGACTCTCACCACTTAATCCAATAGCTAAACGCGCTCCGTCATTGGAAATACTCAGGTATCTCGGCCATTGGCCAACAGAAAACGTACGCAGGACTTCCAACGTCTCAGAGTCGACTTCAGCGACCCTACCGTTTGCTGTCAATCCGACGTATAAGCGGGAACCATTATGGCTTACCGCCAGCCCAACCGGTTCAAATCCCACTCGCACCCGGCCCACCTCGCTAAGTCTATCATCCGCCAGTCGCAACTTCACCAGATCACCTGAGTAGGTGCAACTAACATAGGCAAACCGCTCATCGGGTGTTAACTGAACGTATGCCGGATGCTCTCCCACGAAGACTTCATCTACAACAAGGCGTCGGGCTATCGACACAAGCGATACTGAATTTGAAGCCTCATTAGCCGTAAGCAGATAGCCAGCCTTATGCGCTACAGCAAGATCCACCGGCGAGCGGTGAAGCCTCTGTGCCTCGATGTTCTGCCCAACAACTAAACAGTCGCAAGCAATCAACAGAACCACTGTCATTACCAACTGCGAAGTTCGAATCATGAGTAACCTATCTGCGAACGCTTCTTTTCACTGCTCAGGGTTTTATGATAACAGAAAGCCACACAATACTCGATTTTCACGTTTCAATTGCTTGAATGTATTCTGGCTTACTTCTATACTGCGTATTGAATTGCAATTCACACTTATTCGTCATGACTATTCTTCTCAGGAGAAACAAATGAAACACTTTATCGCAACGACACTGGCAGTTGTTATGATTGCCAGCACTGCTTTCGCGGCCGAAGTCAAGAGTGGACTTCAGGCAGGAGCCGACATCGGTGCATTCTATGTCACTAAAGTAGCCGGCGCTGATGATGACGGCGTTAAAACGAAGGCTAACCTTTGCTATCGTTGTAAAAACGGCAAGCGACCACAGGTTATGGTCTTCACACGTTCAAGCGACGACAAAGTAGTCAATCTCATTGACCAACTTGACGCCGCAATTACTAAAAACGAAGCGAAGCAACTACGTGCTTTCGTCAATGTTCTTGGTGATAGCAGGAGCGTAGCCAACAAAGGGGTTAAGAGTATCGCCTCTGCCAGCAAAGCTAAACACGTTCCATTCGTATTACCTAACGAATACGAAAATGGTCCTGATAACTATCAGTTAAACCCTGAAGCTGAAGTTACCATTCTGATTTGTAATAACCACAAAGTTGTTTCAAGTCACGCGGTAGCTTCTGCCAAAGAACTGGACGTAAAAAAGATTTTGGAAAGTGTTACAAGCAGCCTTAAATAAGCTGAGATAATAACACGCTGAAACCGACTCCGGCCACCTGGAACATCTAAACCGTTCCAGGTGGCTTTTTACGTTTTTCACCTTTCAACACTTTGTACACGGTTGGATCGTCTATAAACACGTGTTTTCCATTTAGGCTCGTGGTAAAATTCCTCTGACGTAATTCTTCGAATCAAGAAATTGCCACCTATGACTCGCTTCGCCATTTTTACACTCTGCTTAACGATTCTGCATACAGGCTTATTGTATGCACAGGATTCAGTACGATATCAAGAGGACGTCCAGCCGATTCTCGTTAAGCACTGCATTCTGTGCCACGGCCCAGGCAAACAAGAAAGCAATTACCGCGTAGATCATTATCCCGCCTTGATAAAAGGCGGTGATTCCAATGCAGACGCCGTACAACCGAATGCACCTGAAAACAGTACGCTATTGAGCAGGGTCACAAGTGACGATGAGTTTCAACGGATGCCTCCTAAGGGTACGGGATTATCAAATTCCGAAATCGCGATCATCCGTAAGTGGATTGAACAGGGCGGAAAAGGCCCTGATATACCAATTACAAACACACGTACGGATCACTGGTCATTTCAACAAGTGACAACGCCTGCCTTACCGGATGTGACAACCAACAATGAGTTGCGAAATGAAGTAGATCATTTTATTGTTCATCGTTTAGCTCAGGTTGGTTTGGACTTATCACCTCGTGCGAATAAACACACACTCATCCGCCGAATGTATCTCGTTATGCTCGGTTTACAACCGACGCCTGATGAAATCGGACAATTCGTCAACGACGAAAACGAAAATGCCTATTCCCAGTTGGTCGAACGTGTCCTTTCCAATCCTCACTACGGTGAACGCTGGGCTCAACACTGGCTTGATTGCGTGAGGTATGCTGAGTCCACGGGCTATGAGATCAATAGGGGTATCGACAATATCTATCCATATCGTGATTATGTCATCCAGGCATTAAATGAAGACTTACCGTATGACCAGTTCATCCGAGAACAAATTGCGGGAGATCTTTATCAAAGGGACGCCGCTACTGGCTTTCTCGTTGTCGGGCCTCACGATACAAACCCAAGCCCAGATCCTCGTTTAACGGCTATGCAGTTTCAGGATGGGCATGATGAGATTATTAAGACCGTAAGCGCTGTCACAATGGGATTGACCCTCGGATGCGCACGCTGCCATGATCACAAGTTTGATCCGCTCACCCAAGCAGACTACTACAAGTTCCAGGCCATATTCGCAGGTGTATCCTATGGAACTCGGAAGCAGCAGGGCCCCGAAAATGATCGAATGCAGGCAGAGGCACAATCAATAAAGCCTCGCATCGAGGCTTTGAAAGTCAAATCCGACGAACTGAAGATGCGCACGGAATTGGAATCGCCGATTGACTTACGAGAATACGACGAAACCTTTGCACCAGTCACGACAGATACCGTCAAATTTCTAATAAATTCCACCATAGACAACACGCCAGCTCAACTTGATGATATCGAGATCTGGACAGTCAAAAATGAAGCAGGCGACTCTACCAACATCGCGCATCGGGATCAGGGTGCCACAGCCACCTCTAGTCCGACTGCCAAAGGGAATCAGGGGAAAACGCCAGACTTATTACTTGATGGGATGCGGCAATTATTGCTTTACTTTAAGGCATTAAACACAAAAGACGTTTGGATTCAGATTAAGTTTGATAAACCGTACACCATCGACCGCATTACTATTAAACCGCGTGGGGCAGCTGTACCCGCCGACTATCAAATCCAAATCAGGACAGGAGAGCATCAATGGCAGACCATTATCGACTCTAGAAATCGCTACCCCCACCTCAACGACATACGTACAGACGAGTCCGTGCGATTAAATAACGTTAGTGACGAATTAACATCCCAAATCGTCAATAACAATAAGTCTTTACGAGATCTTACCAAACAATACAATAGGCTTGCTGCCGGCCCTCAGATTTACACCGGTAAATTCGCCTCGCCACGAACAACGTATCTCATGATAGGTGGTGATCCTCAGAAACCCGGGGAGATCATTAACCCCGGATTTATTTCAACATTATCCGACCTTGATTTAACCGCGTCCTCTACAGATTCCGAGCGGCGACTGGCTTTGGCACATTCTATCACTGACAACAGTAATCCACTCACGCCGAGAGTCATCAGCAATCGCATCTGGCAACATTATTTTGGCACGGGACTGGTGGACACGCCGTCGGATTTCGGGATCAATGGAAGCCGCCCTACTCACCCTCAACTACTCGACTTCCTTTCCTCGTATTTA
>DEAW01000215.1 GCA_002348315.1 Planctomycetaceae bacterium UBA2972
GACGTTCATTCAGCCTCAGTTTACCTTTGCGAACGAGCGGCTGGCCACTCAGATTTACAGGCTCAAGGGAGTAAAGGGGAAATTCGCAAAAGTGGATCTTCCGGAAGACTCGCCATACGGAGGGTTGTTAGGGCAGGCCAGTATCATGATGGCCACGGCTAATGGCGTCGACACACTTCCGGTTACGCGTGGCGTCTGGGTACTGGAAAACATTCTTGGCGATACTCCACCACCCCCGCCGGAGAACGTTCCAGCCATCACTCCGGACACGTCCAACGCAAGGACGATTCGAGAAGTTTTGGCTGCGCATCGAGCGGACACTGCCTGTGCATCATGTCATCGCAGCATTGATCCGATAGGATTTGTACTTGAAAATTTTGACCCGGTCGGTCGCTGGCGAGAACACTATCCTGTGCTTGCGGATGATGCCAGCGGAAAACCTGTACATGAACAAGGATTGGCGATCAACACGCAGGGAATCTACAAAGATGGTACGGAATTCCAAAACGTCCAGGATCTCAAGCAATACGTGGTAGACAACATCGATATGTTTTCGCTCTGTCTGTCCGGGAAATTGTTGGAATACGCCACTGGACGTCCGCCAACTTACGCCGAAAAAGTGGAACTTCAACAACTGATTCAAGCGAATCGCGATGCCTCCAATGGTTTTCAAGACCTTTTGCTGGGAATCATCAACACACGCGCTTTTCGCACTAAATAGAGCAGGGTTACGATGTTGCTACCGGATCTGGCAGCAGTCAAGCAGTCTGGCAATCTACTTATTTATCAAATCCTTGTTCCCCGATATTTTGCGTTTTGGTTTTTCTCCTATAATCAAAGTGATTCAACACCTTCGAGGAAGTTTATCATGCGACTGGCTCTCATTCTCACTTTACTATTACTGCCTCTGACCCTGCAGGCCGACGACCTACTGGAATCGGCACTGGAACGGTCCGGCGACAATCGCTCCCAGTTGGAACTGGCTTTAAAGCGAGTGCCGAGGACTCAGCGAGAAGGTATGGAGTTTCTGGTAAAGTACATGCCAAAACGTGATTTAACTTCACTGCAAGCCGATTTCCTGCTGCAAAACGTGAAACTTGCTTATCAGGCCTGGGAAGAATCAGCATGGCATAACCAGATCCCCAAGGACGTTTTTCTCAATGACATCCTTCCATATGCAAGCATCAGCGAGACCCGTGAAGACTGGCGTTCGGACTTCTTCAAACGTTTTGGCGAGTTGGTCAAGGATGCCAGAACTCCAGCGGAAGCGGCGGCAATTCTCAATAACAATGTATTCAAACAACTCAACGTCAAATACTCGACAAAACGAAAGCGTCCGGATCAAAGCCCGAGCGAGTCGATTGAGCAGGGAGTTGCTTCCTGTTCAGGATTAAGCGTCGTTCTGATTGATGCCTGCCGGGCAGTTGGTATTCCGGCCCGTTTTGTTGGAACTCCGCTTTGGTCGAATCGATCCGGCAACCACAGTTGGGTGGAAATCTATGACAACGGCTGGCATTTCACTGGTGCTTGTGAAGCGACCGGGCCCGATCTGGATAAGGGGTGGTTCATTGGACGCGCGTCGACTGCCGTTCGTGACAATCCCATCCACGCAATTTACGCAACTTCCTACAAACATACTCCTATCCATTTTCCAATGGTTTGGGATTGGGACGCACGTTACGTCTATGCCGTGAATGTGACCGACCGCTACACCCAACTTAAGGAAGAGCTTCCTGAGGGTGTCGAACGTATTATGTTTGTCGCGTTTTCAGAAGGAACGACAGAACGTGTACGCCTCCCTCTGTCGATCAAAGACGCTGCCGGAACGGAAGTATACACTGGTCACACCAATGATGAGAGCTTTGACCGTAATGACCACGTGAGCGTCCCTTTGAAACTTGGCGACTCGTACCTGGTCACCCTGGGGTCATCTACTGAAATCCAAATCAAAGCTGAAAAGCGAGACCAACTCGTCACCTTCAACATCTCGTCGGGGAAAGATAACGAAGACGACTCAACCGATGATGGATGTGCTCTGGTAAATGCAAAGTCCACCGCAGCCACTGACAACGCGCTTTCCAAATCGGAGGCTGGCAATCTGGTCAAGACTTTATGGAAACAACATGTCGAGGCGCAGAAAAAGGCTCGCAGTCAGGAGCACGAGGACCGCGTACTGAAAATCGGGGATCTATCTATGCCTTTCTGGTACAAAGTCAACGGCGAGAAGCCCGAGGGCGGTCGGAGCTTGTTCATTTCGATGCACGGCGGGGGCGGAGCACCGGCAGCAATAAATGATGGCCAATATGAAAATCAAAAGCGGCTTTACACTCCTAAGGAAGGTGTCTATTTCGTACCACGAGCTCCAACGAATACCTGGAATTTATGGCATCAGGGGCATATTGATGGATTCTTTCAGCGTGTCATCGAGAACATGGTGCTGTTTGAAGATGTCAATCCAAACCGAGTGTACATCATGGGATATTCGGCGGGCGGAGACGGCGTTTACCAGCTTGCCCCACGTCTGGCAGATCGTCTCGCGGCAGCAGCGATGATGGCTGGACATCCCAACGAAACTCGGCCTGACGGCCTGAGAAATCTCCCGTTTACCTTACATATGGGAGCCCTCGATGCCAGTTACAATCGCAACAAAAAAGCGGCGGAATGGAAAACAATGCTGGCGGACTTGCACGAAGCTGACCCGGGGGGATACATCAACTTTGTAAAAATCCACGAAGGCAAAGGGCACTGGATGAATCTGGAAGATCGCGTCGCCGTGCCCTGGATGTCAAAGTACACACGCAACACGACGCCGGACACTGTGGTTTGGAAACAGGATGACGTCACCCATCAACGTTTTTACTGGCTCGCTGTGAATGATGACCATGTTCAAGGTCGCGCGTTAGTACGCGTAAAACGAGACAAGCAGAGTTTCACGATCGAACACAGTGACGTCAATGAAATCGTAATCCGTGTCAACGACGACATGATCGACTTTTCCAAAAAGGTCTCTGTCAGTTATCAGGGTAAGGAATTATTCAAAGGGAAGCTGGAACGCAACGCGGCAACCATTTCAAAAACGTTTGAAGAACGCCACGACTCAACAGCCGTATTCAGTGCTGAAATCACAGTAACCATCCCTCAGCCATAAGCAAAACCTACAGGACTTATTATGCTCGCTCGTACTTCATCGCTGCTGTTTTGTATTATCGCTCTGTCCTGGATGGCCGTTCCGGCTTCCGCGGATACCCGTGAAGACTGGGACAAAATGCGTGTCTTTACGCCATTGAACTACATGGCGACACAGACGGCTGGACGCATTAAAATTGATGGCAAGCTTGACGACCGAGCATGGAAGAATGCTCGCTGGTCTGAACCCCATGGTGACATTGAAGGCGATGTCAAACCGAAGCCCAGGTTCGACACTCGATTCAAACTACTTTGGGATAACAAGTATTTGTACTTTGGCTGCCTGATGGAGGAACCTCATGTCTGGGGCACACTTACCGAACATGACAGTGTGATTTTCCACGACAACGACATTGAGATCTTCATTGATCCCGATGGAGATAATCACGAATACTACGAATTCGAAATGAATGCACTTAATACCGGATGGGATCTCTTTTTAGCCAAGCCCTATAAGGATGGCGGGCCGGCTGACAACAACTGGGAAATCCCGGGGCTGAAGACGGCAGTTCATATCAACGGCACGCTCAACGATCCTTCAGACACCGATAAATACTGGAGTGTCGAAGTAGCAATTCCCTGGAAAGTACTTTCCGAATTTGCCTATCAGGCAACTCCACCAAAATCCGGTGACCATTGGCGGATGAATTTCTCACGTGTGCAATGGAAACACGAAATCGTTGACGGCAAATACCAAAAGGTCAAAGGTATTCGCGAGGACAACTGGGTCTGGTCACCACAGGGTATCATTGACATGCATCGCCCCGAACGCTGGGGGTATGTCTGGTTCACGAAAGACAAGCAGTTTAAGGGTGAAATGCCTGCCGACCCGACCTTGAAAGTGCGAGATGCTTTGATGACCGTCTACCATACGCAAAAGGCCTTGCACCGATCTGAACAACGGCTGTATAACTCACTCAAAGAGATGGGGCTTGATGAGGAAATCAAAAGCTTGTTCAAACGCCATCACTTCCAAATGACCACTAGCAATAATGAAACATGGGAAGCCACTCTGGACGGGGACGGAGTGAAAATGAAAATCGACCATCAGTCCAGACTGAGGCCGGCCAGATAAATCGCGTCTCCCATTTTCCTCATGGACATCTACCGGCAATAAAACCCATGAAACTCATTCTCTCTGCTATCGCTTTTTCATTGGCATTTACCTCGTCACTCCTGCTGGCCGATGACACACCGCGATCTGAATTAATCGGGCGTCAAATTCCGAACTTTATTCTGCCTACAATTACAGGTAAGGAAGTGGCTTTAGCGGACTATCCGGATGTCGAACTACTGGCCTTTATTTTCCTGGGCACGGAATGCCCGATCGGCAACAGTTACATTCCGCAACTAAATGAACTGAGCAAAACATACTCCAAAGAACAAGTAAGATTCGTCATCATTAATGCAAATCTGGCTGATTCCGCCGAGGAGATTAAGAAACATGCTCTGGAATACAAACTGCGTATTCCCGTGCTGATCGACAAGCAGCAGGTCAGCGTCGACATCTTCGGCGCCAGTCGTACTCCGGAGGTCTTCGTTCTGGATCGCCGACGTACCATCCGATATGCCGGTCGCATCGATGACAGAATTGGATACCGATTCAAAAGAGAGGATGCTCGCCGCTCTGATCTCAAGGAAGCCATTAATGAACTTCTCGATTCCAAACCAGTTTCTGTGGCGACTACTGAACCGGAAGGCTGCCGAATCACACGCAAACATGAGTTAATCGAAACGGGACAGGTAACCTACGCCAGTCATATCGCCAGCTTACTGCAAAAGCGTTGTCAAAACTGTCATCGTCCCAACACAGCAGCCCCTTTTTCTCTGCTTACATATGATGATGCTCGCAATTGGTCTCAAATGATCAAAGAGACCGTCCAAACCAGACGGATGCCCCCCTGGAATGCTGACCCACGTTTTGGAAAATTCGAAAATGACTTACATATGACGCCCAGCGAAATCAGTCTTCTCTCTGCATGGATTGATGCCGGGATGCCGCAGGGAGATCCGGCCAGCACGCCAGCAACGCCTGAATACTCCGACGGTTGGCAGATTGGAGAGCCTGACCACGTTTTTTCAATGCCAAACGAGTATAACGTTCAAGCTAATGGCACCGTTGCCTATCAGTATTTCGTAACACCAACCGACTTTAAGGAAGATGTTTGGATTCAGGCCGCCGAAGCCCGGCCTGGCAATTGGAAGGCAGTACATCACATCATTGTTTATCACCGCCCCAAGGGAAGCAAGCAATTCAAGCGGTTACAAAGCTTAGGTGGTTTTGCACCGGGTGAAGAACCAACGATCCTGCCGGATGGTGTTGGAGTGAAGTTACCGGCCGGGTCTGAGCTTGTATGGCAATTGCATTACACTCCGACTGGTAAAGAAGAGGTGGACCGCAGCGAATTCGCTGTAAAGTTCTGTAAGGGGCCACCCAAACGTGAGGCAACTCAAAATGCTGCTATCAATTTCACCTTTCGGATTCCCCCCGGGGCTGAGCGTCACAAAGTGGTGGCGAGCCGTACGATTCAACAGAATTCTGAGTTGTTAGCAATGATGCCTCATATGCACGTCCGCGGTAAAGAATTTACATACCTTGCCAAATTCCCGGACGGCCGGGAGGAAACCTTGCTGAGTGTTCCGTTCTATGACTTTAACTGGCAGCATGAATATCGATTCAGGACGCCAGTCTATCTCCCGAAGGGAACGGTTATTGAGTGCACTGCACACTTTGACAATTCCACCGAAAACCCGGCAAATCCCGAACCGAAAAAGTGGGTTACATGGGGCGACCAAACCTGGGAAGAGATGATGATTGGTTTCTTTACCGTCGTCCCGTCTCGCAGCCGTTAAGTGACTCGCCAGCAAGCGTTATACTGCAGTAATTGAGGGCGCCGCGGTCTCCTCATCTTGTTTATAATGAGATGCATGATTACCAGATTATTTATCGTCGCATTGACTTGTGTTTTAAATGTCCCGTTACAGGCTGAAGATAATTTCAGCCCCGAGGACATAGCGTTTTTTGAATCTAAGATTCGCCCGGTTCTGGTCACCCACTGTCAGGATTGCCATTCCGGCGAAGAACCTGAAAGTCGTTTTAGCGTTGAATTCCGTGAAGCGTTTCTAACGGGCGGTGAATTCGGTCCTTCGGTAAAACTCGGCAAGCCCAAAGAGAGCCTGCTAATCAGTGCCATCAAGCATGACGAATTCTTGAAAATGCCGCCGACTGAAAAACTCAGTAGCGCTCAGGTAATCGACTTCACACGCTGGGTCGAAATGGGACTTCCCTGGCCAGCCGAAAAAGATACAGTCGCTGCAAATATTGGAAAGAGTGGTGATGCGCTTACAGCCACGTTTACTGACGAGCAACGGGAGTACTGGGCCTTTCAAAAACCAGTTCAGCCACAGATCCCGGGCGTCAGGAACCACGGCTGGGTACAATCCCCAATCGATTATTTTGTCCTGTCGAAGCTTGAAGAAGCGGGTTTGACTCCAGCTGCTCAGGCAGACAAACGGACGTTAATTCGACGAGCGACCTTTGACCTAATCGGACTTCCACCGACGCCGGCAGAAATACAGGCATTCCTGAAGGATGATTCACCGGATGCGTACGGTCAGTTAATTGATCGCCTGCTAAGCTCGCCGCGTTACGGAGAACGATGGGGACGCCATTGGCTGGATGTTGCCCGATATGCCGACTCAAACGGGCTGGATGAGAATCTCTCCTACGAATTTGCCTATCAGTATCGCGACTATGTCATTCGAGCAATGAACCTGGACAAGCCATACGGTCAATTTGTGAAAGAACAAATTGCTGGAGACCTGCTTCCACCGGAACAGGATTCACTTGCTGCTAATGACCAGTTAAGAGCAACCGGCTTCCTGGCTATCGGGCCGAAGATGCTTGCAGAAGACGATCCCGTAAAAATGCAGATGGATATTATTGACGAACAGGTCAACACATTAGGGCAGGCCTTTATGGGACTGACGCTGGGATGTGCTCGTTGCCATGATCATAAATTCGATCCCATTCCCACTGCAGACTACTATGCACTTGCCGGAATATTTAAAAGCACCAAGTCGATGGAAAACTACAATGTTGTCGCCGACTGGTTCGAACGTCCTTTAGTTTCTCCGGTAATCCAACAGAAAATTGACGAGACGAACGCAGCCATCGCAGACACAAAAGCAAAGCAGGGCACACTCAACAGCAAAGTTGTGGCGATTGTCGAACAGGAATTACAGCACAAGGCCGATCAATACCTGCTTGCCAGCAAAGCCGTTGGCAACCTCGATGAAGCTCTGCACGCAGCAGGACTCAATCCGCTCCCCAAGCAGGACACTCCTTTTATCATTTCTGACGGGTATGCCTTTATTGAAGCCGAGGGAGCACAACGCACTAATCTGGCGATTAACACGACATCTTACGGCGAAGGCATTGGCATTCTGGCCAGTGGAGGCTCAGGGGGATTTGCTGAATACGACCTGGAAGTCCCTGTGGCGGGTACATACGTCATGGAAATTCGTTATGCTGCTCAGGACTCTCGCCCGGTGGGAATTCAAGTGGATGGCAACACCGTTGCGGATGGAGTTTTGGGACGAGTCACAGGAACCTGGTTCCCGGACACCCAAACCTGGGTTGCTGAAGTTCAATTTGAGTTAACCGCGGGCAAACACGTCCTGCGAATCGATTCTCCCCGGGTTTATCCTCACATCGACAAATTCCTATTAGTACTCGTACCGGAACAGCAATGGCCGTTCGATACGCCGGCTCCGCCGAGTCTAAGCAGTTTCGCCCGGGACAATAATGTTAACAGCAGTTTTCTAAGCAGCTGGTTGTGGTATCTGAAATCGCTGGAAGGTCCCAAACTAGCCACGCATCCACTGCTTCACACCTGGACAAAACTGGCGGCCTTAGAGAGTGATAATTTCCCGGAGATTGCCAAGCCGGTGCTTGCAGAGTTGCAATCGGACTCCGGCATCGGGGCCACGGCCCCAAAAGTTCTTAAAGAACTATTTGCCCAATCCCCGCCCCAATCACTCGCAGAAGCAGCAGTGCTTTACCGCAGATTAATCGTCGATACAAATCACGCTTTCAAGGAATTGGGCGATGATGCCAAAGCGGTATATCAGCCTGTCTATGATGAAATTTCCAAGGCTGAGTTTCCGTCCGTAACCCCCAAAACGATTCCCGGGACTGCCTACCCTAAAGATTTGCAGAAGCAACGGATCGAACTTGCTCAAAAGTTAGCCTCACTCGAGTCATCGCGTCCTGAGTTTGATGTAGCAATGGGAGTCACAGAAGGGACCGGTGCCGACTTACCAATTCACATTCGAGGCAGTCATATCACACTCGGGGAAACCGTGCCCCGACGGATGCTTCAGATCATTGAGGGTAGCGAACAACCTTCGATTGACGGCGAACAAAGCGGACGATTGCAGTTGGCCGAGTGGTTAGGCAGCAAAGATCATCCTTTGGTTAATCGCGTTATGGCAAATCGACTCTGGCGTTGGCACTTTGGCCGGGGAATTGTCTCGAGTGTCGATAATTTCGGCACGCTGGGTGAACTTCCAACACATCCTGAATTACTCGACTTCCTGACATTGGAGCTTGGGAATCACGATGGGTCACTGAAACACCTACACCGCACGATTATGATGTCGGCCACGTACCAAATGAGTACTGCCTATAGCGCCGACGGAGTAGCAGCGGATCCGGAAAACAAACTGATGTGGCGATTCAACCGGCGTCGACTCACTGGTGAAGAACTCCGTGACAGTGTTCTCGCTCTGGGGTCGGGTCTGGACAGCACCATGGGCGGGACATTGCTCAAAGTAAAGAACCGGGCCTATGTGACTGTTTCCGGTACTAATCTGACAACTGAATTTGAAAACCGCAGACGCAGCGTCTACCTACCGGTTGTACGTAGCTCGGTTTATGAAGTGTTACAAGCATTGGATTTTCCAGATCCGGCAGTTTCCAACGGAGACCGCAGCACAACGACCGTTGCTCCTCAGGCACTTCTAATGATGAACAGTTCGTTAGTAGACGAAGCCACGGCCTCACTCAGCGGTCGTCTGGTAACGATGGATTCAAGTGATCGAATCGACACGGCCTATGACCTGCTCATGGGACGCGAGCCCCTCGAGCAGGAGATTGCCAATGCACAGGCATACACCCAGCAGGTGACAGAAGCAGCTGTTGCTGCGGGCGTCGCCACAGAGGAGGCCGAGCAAGCTGCCTGGCAGAGTTTTTGCCGAGTCTTGCTTTCGTCCAATGAATTCTTCTACGTTGAATAACCCCTTTCCCCAAGAATTGAATTCCTGATGTTTACACGAAGACAATTATTACAGAACACAGCTGTCGGATTCGGCTCCATGGCATTAGCCGGGTTGTTGGAATCAACTAAACTCCGCGCCCAGAAGCCCAATCTGCTTCAACGTGAGCCTCACTTTACGCCCAAGGCGAAACGCATCATTTTCCTTTTCATGCATGGCGGACCGAGTCAGGTAGACACGTTCGATTACAAGCCTCAGTTAGAAAAGGATGACGACAAACCCGTCCCCTTTGATAAACCCCGCGTTGTTTCAGGCGCCACAGGCAATTTACTAAAATCACCTTTCAAATTTAAACAGCACGGCGAATCCGGAATGTGGGTCAGCGAAATCTTTCCGCACATTGCCAAACATGTAGACGATCTCACGTTTGTAAAATCAGTGCATGGATCCAATTCTCGCCATGGTGCCGCCTTGCTTGAACTGCACACTGGAAGTGACACGTTTATCCGGCCCAGCATGGGGAGTTGGCTGGGATATGGACTTGGCAATGAAAACCAAAACCTGCCCTGTTACGTTACGATCTGTCCTTCCTTAACTCATGGTGGTGGAAACAATTGGGGCAGCGCTTTCCTACCCGCTTTATATGCAGGAACGCCGATCGGCAATGCAGGTACTGCCAGCGAAAATGCCAAGATTCCCTTCATCAAAGGAACGACCCCCACAGCCATTCAGGAACTTGAGCAGCGCATGCTCAAAGACATCAACCTGAAACATCTCGAAAACACCGGACCGGATTCCGAATTAGAATCGAGAATCAAGTCGTTTGAACTGGCCTTTCGACTACAAACTCAGGCACCTGAACTACAGGATATTTCCAGCGAAACAGCGTCTACCCTTGAAATGTATGGAATCAATAACGGGCCGACAAAGGACTTTGGACTTCAGTGTCTGATGGCACGTAGGTTTGCAGAGGCCGGCGTCCGATTCATTCAACTCTCACATAGTTACAAGTGGGACCAGCACGGTAATCTCAACGGCGGGCATCGCACTAATGCGATGGAAGTGGATCAACCGATCTCCGGATTGATCATGGACTTAAAACAACGAGGTCTGTTAGAAGACACCATTCTTTGGTGGGGGGGCGAGTTTGGCAGAACACCTGTTTCTCAAGGTGAACGTGATGGCCGGGATCATAACCCTCATGCCTGCACCATGTTCTTTGCCGGCGGCGGAATGAAGCCGGGAGTTCAGTACGGCGAAACCGATGAATACGGATATTATGCCGTCAAAGATAAAGTTCACTTCCATGACTTGCATGCCACCTTGCTTCACCAATTGGGGCTCGACCATACTAAACTCACCTATCGTTACGCCGGTCGGGATTTCCGACTCACTGATGTCCATGGTGAAGTTGTACACGGAATCCTGAGCTAAGGATCGACTGTTGTTGGTTGCTGATACCCTCTTAACTCAGACTGGATAATTTAGTGATTTTACGCTTTAGCTTTGTGGCATTGTTGTTTTCCTTCACGGGCTCATTACTAGCCAGGCCCTTCCTGCTTGTATCTTTGCCGGACGAGGAACATTTGGCGGTCTACGAAATCAATTCACGGACTGGTGAACTGACGCACCTGCGCAATCAAAACACCGAATCTGATCCAGGCCCCATGTCAATTTCGCGAGACGGAAAGACGTTATTTGTCTCTCTGAGAACTAAGGGGGGACTGGCATCCTATGCGATCAACAACAAAACCAGTGACCTGAAATTGCTTAGTACGATCAAGGCGGACCAGGATCCCGCTTATCACTGGCAGGATCACACCGGTAAATGGTTAATCACGGCGTACTACCATCGAGGCCGGGTATCCGTACATCCTGTGGATGAGCTGGGACGATTAAACGAAAAGGCGAGTTTCTTTGGGGATACGGCATTAAACGCGCATGGAGTTGCAGCAACCAAAAACAACCGATTTGTTTACATTCCACATACAGGGCCTAATCAGGTATTCCAATTTTCGTTCGATGATCAAAACGGTCAGTTAACACTGCTGGAAAACGGTGTCTTGCAGTCGGCTGACTACACCGGCCCTCGCCATCTTGCGACTCATCCCGGCAAACCCTGGCTTTATGGTGACTATGAACAGGGAAACAAAGCCGTCTTTTACGAGATCCGCCCGGATGGATTACTTACGACCAAACAAGTGCTCTCAACCGTCCCTGATGATTGGCCGGAGCGTCAGGGAGCTACCGCGCGGATGACACTCTCTGCTGACGGTAGGTTTATGTATGTAGCAAATAGGGGACACAACAGCCTCGCCTGCTTCAAAATCAATCAACAGACCGGACAGTTATCGCTAGTGGGAATTTATCCGACGGAACCGAATCCCCGAAGCTTTGTCATTAGCCCCTGCGGGAAATGGGTGTATGCCGGCGGTCAGGATTCCGGGAAGATTGCGATCTTTCATCGAAACCGACGCACCGGAGTTTTAGTTCGGGAGAACACCGTAGAAACGGGAAAACGTCCCTGGTGGCTTCAGATTATCGACTAACAAAACGCGCTTAAGTAACTCTCTTTAGAGAACTCTGCGTTTGCACTATTCCCTATTTAGACCTGCGACTATAGTCAGTGAGTCTTTATTCTTCCCTTAGGCATGTGGAGGCAGGCTAAGCTCCGTATGGAATTTCATAAATTCGATCTTATTGACCAACTCCAGCAGGCGTTGGCCGATGCCGAATACACAACGCCAACTCCTATTCAGGAAATGGCGATCCCTGCTGCCTTAAGTGGAAAGGATATCCTTGGCTGCGCCCAAACCGGTACTGGAAAAACGGCGGCCTTTGCCTTACCCATCCTCAATGCTCTGGGCAAAGTTAATCGCAAGGCCGTGCCCTATCTTCCCAAGGCATTGATTTTGGCGCCGACGAGAGAATTAGTCATTCAGATCGGCGACAGTCTGGAAACCTACGGTCGGCATTTATTTCTACGACATTCACTAATTTACGGCGGTGTCTCCGAAGTGCGTCAAATCAAAGCGATGAAGCGTGGAACGCATATCGTTGTTGCCACTCCGGGGCGTCTGATCGACCTAATGCAAAAAGAAGCCTTAGGACTGCAGGAGCTCGAGTACTTTGTGCTGGACGAAGCAGACCGCATGCTCGACATGGGGTTCCAGCCTGATCTGGAACGGATCATGAATGATCTTCCGGAGCGACGGCATTCCCTGTTCTTTTCTGCGACGATTGATGATAAGGTCGCGACGCTTGCCGGCGGTATGCTAAACGATCCGGTCAGAGTCGACATCGCACCTCAATATCCGGCGGTTGACACTGTTGAACAGCATTTGTGTTATGTCGAAAGCAACAAGAAACGTCCCTTGCTGTTGCGTCTATTACACGAACTTAATCCCGGACAAACGATCGTCTTTGTTAATAAAAAGCATACTGCTGACAAACTGACCGGCTGGCTCAACAAGAAGGGTTTCAAAGCCGACACAATCCACGGTAATAAACGTCAAACGCAGCGAGAACGAATCCTCAATAAATTCCGCAAGGAAAACGTTCAAATCCTGGTCGCAACCGACGTCGCGTCACGTGGCCTGGATATCGACGGAATTACTCATGTCTTTAATTATGACTTACCGTTTGAAACTGAAGATTACATTCATCGAATCGGACGAACGGGCAGAGCGGGGGCTGAAGGAGTGGCTGTTTCATTTTGTGCCACTCATGAAAAAGGGACGCTTGGACAAATCGAGGCACTGGTTGGTTTCTCTATCGACGTCCTGACAAATCCCGGCGATTCAGCAACCAACCAATCGAATGATGTGGATGAGGAAGAAGTAGAGGCTGATATCGATTCAGTATTCGATGAATTCGACCAGCCGGAAGAAGCTTCTGAACCAGAGACGGTAGCAGAAGAGTCTGTAGATTCAATAACCGATGAAGATAATGAAGGCAGTGAAACTGAACCGAACGCTCCTGTAACGCTTGACGAGATTGTTGAGCCTGAGCCAACCGATGAACTTTCGGAACTACTGGAGATTCCCATGACTGAAGGTCAAAAGAACAAGCCCGAATCACCTCAAAAACGATCCTTAAGGAAATCAGAGAACCCGCCATCATCAGAGGCCGCGGCAGGCACACGCAAAATGAAGGTGCGACCAACGCCGAGACGTGCGCGGATTTCCGAGGGCGTCATCGTCAAGCTATCCCAAAAAGGGTTTGGATTCATTCAAACCAAGACCGGTAAAGAACTCTACTTCCATATGTCCAATGTATTTGGACGTTGGCGATTTGACGCCATGGGAGAAGGCCAACGAGTCTCGTTCAAGCGAGTGAAGACAGACAAGGGGCATGTGGCCGAAGGGGTCAAAGGCCTGGAGGAACCTCCCGCCAGACCACCTCGCCGGTTTGAGAATGACCGTGGTCGATCAGGTGGCCGCGGACGTTCCGGCGACCGCAGAAGATCTGATGGGCGTAGTGGTGCAGGAGACCGCAGGCGATCCGGCGGAAGAGGAAGATCCGACGAACGCGGAGACTCTGGTGGCCGCGGACGTTCCGGAGGTCGCAGTGGAGGTGGCGCCCGGGGACGCGGGGGCAAGACCGGTTTCAGCAAGAGACGTCGAGGCGGCAAACCAAGTGGCGGTGGCCGGCGACGCAACGGTTAGCCGGTCGAATCCTCATGCTCAGTGCCGCAACAGCTATAGCAGCCATTTTCGCATGTATTAAATTGATGCAGTGATTCGCACCAATTTAAAACTCTTACACAAACTTAAAGCTATATAGATCAGCATCACTGAGTGTAAATCGCAGGCGTATCGGCTTGCCGGCCAGTTGTTTCAAACCGGGATTACCATTCCAGCTTACTTTCCGGCTCGACGAATCACCAAACGTTTCATCCGCCTGTTCGATTCCAAACGAATCGATCACTTCACCAGCAGCCGTCAGGCATTCAACTTTGACATAACCAATCGCTGACGTACTTAAATTTAATTCCAATTCACTGCCTTCAAAGGTCAGAGGTCGCGTCGTCAATTGTCCGCCTTTGAGTGTTGCGTTGACTGATACAAACCCGTCCTGTCTCAGGGTGTAACGAGTCAATGTTTTCCCTGTTCCATGCCAACCACCAGCTTCGGCATAAAAACTAATCTCGTCATCAGCACCTTCAAAACGAGAAGCCGTCGTCGCCATTTGCCAGGCTACGTTGTTATGACCGTAGTACCAGGAATCCTTACGCTCCACCCCGGGACGAATAAATGCTTCGTCCCAGCGTTTGAATTCGATTCCGTCACGACTGGTCATCAGTTGAGTTTCCGTCAACGCCGTTCCATAGCGAATATGAGCTTCCGCTCGAATTTCACGATTCTCCAGATCCGGCAAGGCTCGCATCGAAGGACTCCACCCTCGTTCCACATAACGCATTGGAAAGCCAACCATGATATGCGGTGCACGGGAATAGGAGATCACATTATTGGTATACATTTGCTGCGGCGGTGAATCTCCGTAAGTCAGATCTTCAAACTCACCCCAATGAACTAGATCATCCGAGACGGCTGTTCGGATCGCTCGAATTCCTGCCGGTTTCCACACCTCAGCTGTCGTCGTCCCCTCCGTGAAAATCCGATAGTAAGCTCGGTACTTTTCGATCGATTTATCCCAGAACGCGATATTGGCCGAGTCAAAGGCGCCAACCGTAATCACGCCTTTTTCTCCAACTTGCTTCCAATGCACTCCATCAGCCGATTTAAACAATCGCATCCCACCGTTATGGGCGACTCCTCCGGTGGCCTTAAGCCGCTCGTCTTCAGGACAATCCGGACGTTCGTCCACGAAGGGACTAAAGTTATGCTGGCCCGGTCCCATCCAGACAATGTTGTTCTTCTTACTGCCTTCAAATTCAAACAGCCCCAACTCGGGCTTTTCCCAGTGGATTCCATCTTTGCTTTCGGCATAGCAAGTGCACTCGCCATGCGTAAATCGAAGCCCGCCATTTTTAAAATAGAAGTCGTGACCCCGATAATACATCCTGTATGTATCACCATCCTTAAAGACGGTGTGGTAACTGCTGGCATTCCCCTCCCAGGGTTTATCCTGACGAATCACGAGTTCCTGAGCCTGCGGAGCGTGGAGTTTGTAATCCAATTCTCCCGTCAGCGAGTCCACCAGAAATTCATCAATGAATAATTCCCGACGCTGTCCCATGTCGTAAACATCATCAGCTGCAATCTTAAGTGTCTCAGCCGATGCTGTCGCTGTCGTTATCGCTCCGGTGGCAAGCACACCGGCACTGGCTCCAAAAAACTCTCTTCGCTTCATTTGGTTTCTCCTATTGTTTTGGTTCGACCAATGGCACGATTAACCGGGATGGCAACACCCCGGTGTAATACACCGTATTGATCGATCGTTGTGCAGTAGCAGGGACTTCGATGGTTTCAGGTCCACCATCCTGCGGGTTAGGCTCATAGAACGGGGCTCCCGTGCTGGCAATCGTAACTCGCAGTTTGTGCCCCGTATTAAAAATCTGACTTAAATGTCCCACCTTGAATTCAATCACCTGAGGAACTTCCGGTTGGAGAAACACCTGCTTCTCAAAGCCGTTTCGATAGCGTGCTCGCTGAATGTAATCCACTATTAGAATGGACCGACCATCGGGATAGACATCGCTAACGCGTACAATAAAATCTGTGTCCGGAGCAGTGCTGGAAACAAACAACCTCGCTGTGATTTCACCAGTGAATTCCATTGGCTTTTCGAGGACTGGTGTATCAAAGACTAAGACGTTGTCCTGCTGCTCAAAGGCGCGGGCATCCCGGGCACCCGGAAAACCAGTCCCCGGAATTTCAGCCGGCTTAAACGGATCAGATACGTACTCGGACAATCCTTCCGAATCGCCATCAGGCAATTCCCACTGCAGCATCCCATTTTGTGCCAGGTACAATGCACGACGAGGTGTATCTTCCGTTAACGGCCAATCGTCCATTTCCCGCCACTGATTCCCCGGAGCATTCTCTTCGCCGGTTGCCCCCATCGTGTAGATTTTCACAGTCGGCCACTGATCCACTCCGTTCTGCTTTCCTTTCAGGTAATAATCGAACCAGGCTGCCATATGTGCGGGCAAATCCACGGTCGCATTGTCCGGGTAGACGAGTTCCCCGACTTTTGCTGATTTATTAAAACGCCCATGCAACCACGGGCCAATCAGAAGTTTCTGATTTCCCTTAGACTCCGGACCTCCATGGTGCTGACGTCCGATGTAACTTGCAATGGACCCCTGATTCATGAAATCATACCAACTACCGATGGTCATGCAGGGAACATTCATCTTACGGAAGTGTCTCGATGTATCCTCGGCTTTCCAATATCGATCAAATGTGGGATGTTCAAACCATTCCCGCATTAACGCCTGATTATGGGCTGGTTCACGGCACACCGCATCCATTCCTTTGAATCGTTGAGGGCGCGTTGTTCCGCCGATACGATACCCTTCCTGATAAAGGCTCAGGCCGGTATCAATCATGTATTGTGCAACCAGACTGGGTGGCCGACTCACCGCGGCGAAATTCTGAGCATACCCGGCCTGACTACTTCCAAACGTGCCGACCTTGCCTGTTGACCATGGCTGACGTGCCAACCACTCGATGGCATCATATCCATCTTTGTGTTTGCCGAGGCTTAAACTGCGGTAACCAATCCAGGTACCTTCTGACTGTTGGCTTCCTCTAAAGTTGCCACAGACTACCACGTATCCGAATTTCGCGATTTCGGCAAATGCTTCCTGATGCCCGCGACCTGATGCATTCGCATAGCGCTGTTCGTACAGCACTGGCCAGGGACCATCGCCCGCTGGAAGAAATGCGTGGGCGCTTAGACGCACACCATCACGCATGGGAATCATCAAGTGTTGATAAGACACTCCATGTGGCAGGTCGTCTGCGACACCTGAATCAACATGGGAAAACAAAAGCAGGGCTAAAATGGCATATCTCATAGCCGCCATTTTAATGAGTTCACGCAACGACTACCAACACAAACCCTAACACAAAATAAGATATGCGATATCTGATTTAGATTCCGGTGAGTGCTGCGGTACTATTCCCAAATGATTCCCGGCCTAAGCCCATCCGTTCGAGAATGGTTAGATAGAGCGAACTCATTTTGTCGTTATCCGCTTTGTCAAAATCGAGCGTGCGTCCCGTTTCGAAATGGCCTCCCATCGAGCCTGCCATCATTAACGGCACTTTCGCACCATTATGGAACGTCCACTGTTCATTGGCCGCCATCAAACAACAGTTGTCCAAAACCGTTCCGTCGCCTTCCTGCATGCCGTGTAGTTTCTTAACCAGATAAGCGTACTGCTCAACCCAGAAACGAGTAATCTTAGCAAACTCTTCGTTATGGCAACTATGCGAATAGTTATGGTGATCGACATTCAGCCCTAAGAAGGGATAAATCTGACCGGAAAGATTATTGGTCATCACGAGTGTACTGACGCGAGTTCGATCCGTCTGGAATGCCAACGCGATCACATCACACATAATTCGAGCATGTTCGTCTAACTGATTTGGGATCCCATCTTTGGGACGATCTGCGTTGGGACTGGCAGCCTTATCTGTCGTCTCTTCAACATTCCTTTTTTGCATTTTTGCCAGCCGCTGTTCAACTTCGCGAACACTTGTCGTGTATTCATCAATCTTGGCGCGGTCTGCAAATGACACTTTCCGGGATACATCTCCCAATTGCTCTCGTACGTGATCGAGCACGCTTAAATGTGTCTTGCTTCCCTTGCTTTCAAACAGGCTATCAAACGCCAGAGCAGGGTATAACTCACTTGGTACAGGCGAAACAGGGCTTCTCCATGACAGATGACTCGCATACATCATCGAGTACCCGGATTCATGAAACCCACTGACAGGACGCTCGCAGGCAAGCACCAAACTCGGCAGAACCGTCTCGTCTTCCCAGGCATTCGCCAACACTTGATCCAGACTGGTTTCACCTTCAATATCACGACCATTCAGAGGCGCGTGACCGGTTAACATACCGGCTGCCCCTTTGGCATGCCCGCCAACAACATTGCTAGGGTGCTTAAGGCCGTGAATAAAATTAACCTGACTTTTAATATCTTCAAGGCTTTGGAATACAGGGCCAAGTTCGAGCTCCTGACCACTTCCTTTGGTCCACCATTCGGCCGGGTGAATTCCGTCACCCCAGAACATAAAACCAAAGCGTTTCGGCGGAGTCTTAGCCTCTTCCACGCCGAGCAACCTCCCGGACTCCAACCATGGCAATGCCACACTTGCTCCAAGACCGGTTAATACCATGCGTCGTGAAATTTTCGACTGTACCATTTCGTTGTTCC
>DEAW01000021.1:0-14460 GCA_002348315.1 Planctomycetaceae bacterium UBA2972
GCAGCGTGTATCTGGTGGAACCTACCGCACGCATCGGTGGACTAACGACGCACGGACTCTCGCACTCGGACTTCCACTCCTTCGAGGCTCAAAGCGGACCGTTTCTCCAGTTTAGCCAGCGAGTGTTGCAGTATTACCGGGATACCTACGGCGAGGAATCGGAGCAGGTTCGCGATTCCTGGCGCGGCACGCATGGTGAACCTTCGGTAAACCTTCTGGTCTTCGAAAGGATGCTCGCCGAGAAACCGACGATCACCGTGCTAAAAGAGCATCGGCTGATCGAGGCCACAACAGAGAATCAGTCCATCACCGCTTTGCGTTTCTCGCTTCCAGACAAGACCACCATCAGGATCGAGGCCAGGCTGTTTGTCGATGCAACCTACGAAGGTGATCTCCTGGCAGCAGCCAAAGTGCCCTACCGCGTCGGTCGCGAAGCCAGGTCGGAATACGGTGAATCGCTTGCGCCGGAAACGGCTGATGACGAGTTGCAGGGTTACAACTTTCGCCTCTGCATGACGCAGGTGCCTGAGAATCGGGTTCCGATACCCGTGCCGGAGAATTACGATCGCGAGGACTACGTCGATCTCGTTCCGCTGGTCGAGGCCGGCAAATTCAAATCCGCCTTTGGCTACCCGGGCAGACCGTTCGTGCTCAAGGCACACCTTCCGAATCTTCCCAACGGCAAACACGACATCAACGACGTGTCGAAAGGATTGGCCCGCCTGTCTCTGCCCGGACACAACCGCGAATATCCGGATGGCGATCTCGCGACGCGGCACCGAATTGAGAAGGAACATCTTGATTGGCAACTAGGCCTGATGCATTTCGTGCAGACCGACCCCGCTCTTCCTGAAGAATTTCGCAACGAAGCCGCCACCTGGGGACTGTGCCGCGATGAATTCACACAGACAGGTCACATCCCGCCGAAGATCTATGTCCGTGAAGCTCGCCGGATGGTGGGCATGCGAATCTATACCGAGGCCGACACTATGTACGCGCCGAACGACGCACGGGCAACGTTGCATCCCGACTCCATCGCGATCGGCGAGTATAGTCACAACTGTCATGGCACCGATCACGAGGGTCCGAGTATCGGTGGTAAACACACTGGCGAGTTTTACAAGGGCGTAGCTCCTTACCAGATTCCTTACGGCGTCATCGTTCCGAAAAACACACGCAACCTGCTCGTCCCGGTCGCTTGTAGCGCGAGCCATGTTGGTTTTTGTGCTCTCAGGTTAGAACCGATCTGGATGTCGTTGGGGATGGCAGCTGGTCTGGCGGCAGATTTGGCATTGAAAGAAAGTGTCAGTGTTCAAGATGTTGATGGTGCGGCCTTGCAACGTAGGATTTGGTCACGCGGAGGAGCGACGATTCATCTCAGTGATGTGGCGCCCGATCATCCGGATTTCACCGCTGTGCAATGGTGGGGCAATCTGGGAGGCTGGCACGGTATCGAACCCGCTCCGAAGAAACCGGGGATGCGGGGAAAACATATTACGAGCCAGTATTTTGAAGCGTTCCCGGGACACGCCGCCCGGCTAGACGAACCGCTGGATGAGGAACTAATCAAGCATTGGTCCGCCCTAGTGAAGAAACACGGCTTACGCGTGCCTAAAACCGCTACAACACGCGGCGACTGGATTCGCAAAGTGTTCGCCGCAAGGAACGAGTAGTACAGTAAGGTTAGGCATGGTAAGTCGTTGATATGTAGCCTCGGAACTGCACGTTTGAAATGGGACGCGTGAGATCCTTTAGCTCTGAAAACAATATGATACGATTTTAGATAGAATTAACATGGAACTCTTTTCATCTTGAATCCAGCCAGATGCGAAACCACTGTGCATACAGCAGTATCTCTGGAGCCAGATCAATTAATCACAAAGTTCAACTCGCAATCTTATCGATTCTCAATTCAAATTCGTCGGCTGTGAGAGACTTACTAAGGATGTTGCCTCCGCATTAGATTCCCAACGATGAAACTATTAATTTCATTCCGATCAAATTTGTTGTTATTTACCGTACTCATCCTTACGGGCAATTGCTTTGCCCAGAAGCCACAATATGAAACCGGTGAAATCAAGATCGCAGCAGCCACCGCCGGGGAACCTATCCGAAAAACGCTGTCAATTTCGGCTGCCCGCGACTATCTTGCGAATGGAAGTCAGGCCTGGACCGAAGAGCGAAAATGTGTGTCCTGTCATACCAATGGTACATTTATGCAGTTAGCTCCATCCTTTGGAACACTCTTTAACAACCAGATAGAAAGCCATCGGAATTTCTTCCTCAGCGAAGCTGCTTACCTGAAGAAAACAGCGACACCATCAATAAAAGAAGGGCTGCAACCTACCCAGCTCGCATACATTGCTAATGGACTCGCAACTTATGATGCTACTAAAAATAAGTTAACGGTTGAAACAAAAGAAACCCTCGACTTAATGCTGACAGCACAATCGGAAGATGGCAGTTACAACAATCTTGACTGTTGGCCACCTTTTGAATCAAGTTCGTATCATGGCGCAAACATTGCAGCCATGGCGTTGGCAATAGCGCCCGACTATTTAGAACAGGTCACTAAAGAACAACAGAAACAAATCGATGCATTAAAGCGATACTTGCAAACAACGAAGCCACCTCACGATTATGCTCGGATGCTACTTTTGTGGACTGCAAGCAAATGGAAAGGGTTGATCAACGAACAAGTCAAACAAGATACGATCAACATGATCATTGCGCATCAGCAGGATGATGGGGGATGGTCAATGAGAACATTCGCTGCACCAGAAAAATGGGGAAGCGGAGTTCGTAAAGAACTCATAAGTTCCGAAGTCCAACAGGAAGGAACGCCCAGTGATGGACATCAAACCGGATTGGCTATCATGGTTCTTCGAGAGTCCGGGACTCCGATGGATCATCCGGCTGTTCAGAGAGGAATCAAGTGGATCAAAGCCAATCAACGTGAATCGGGCCGATGGTGGACACGTTCTCTGAATGGAGATGGCCAACAGTACATCACTTATAGCGGAACATTTTATCCACTACGGGCGCTACAACTTTGTGACGAATTGGATTCGAATTAAAAAATGAGAGGATGCGAATGCCCTGTTTTTCGTCATTCAAAAAGAAGTGCCCTTCCCCATTCGCTGAACATTTGCCACTGCCCTCTTCCTTCGGCCGTTTGCTAAACTAAAACCGTATTTCCTGAATGGAATACTCGGGAAACCTGTCAGTTACGCCGATGGTCGGAAAATCACTCGGGCGGATCGGACACAATTCGACGCCGCTTCCCGAGTTAAAGTATATTTAGAATTGGAACATTCAATTCAGCAATAATTGTCGGAGGGCGATTGAGTTATGGATCTTAAGAGTCCCATATTCCGGCTCATCATTAGCGTGGCGTTCTTTCTAATGTCAGGCGTCGCGTACTCCAAACAACCCGAAGCAAATCCGCTTTTAGATGACGCCACTACAAAACCATTGCGTGAGGTAATCGTCAGTCATACGGACAACAACGGCATCCTTCAGCTTTACCGGATGAAAGAAGATGGGTCTGATCGTCGTCAACTGACCAAAGGAAATCATCACTGTGTGCAACCGGCCTGTTCTGCTGATGGGGCGAAAATTGTTTACGTGCGTCGAAGCAATAAAGGTATGGCAATATGTCTCTGTGACACCGAGGCTAAAGCTCACAAAATACTCATCAAATCAGAAAAGATCCTTTTGCCGTCCTGGTTGCCTAATTCTAAACACATTGTCTGGATGAGCGTCGGACCTGTACAGAGAAATCAGGATCCCGCCAGTAACAGCCAGCTTCGCATTATGAACACCGAAACAGGTGAATCGCGGAGAATGTTCAGTGATCCGGTACAAATACAGTTTAATAACGCGATGCCTTCGGTTTCCCCCGATGGTAGCAGGGTAGCCTTTGTCTCAGACCGAAGCGGAACCTTTAGGATTTGGGTTAGCCGACTCGACGGAAGTGAGGCAAAACTTATTTCACCAACGCCCACCGAACGGGACGCGAAACTCAAACTCCCGATCGAACAAAAAGTCCCCGTTTGGTCCCCCGACGGTAAATGGATTGCGCATTGGGAAGGCGTGGAGATGATTCACATGAGCCCGTTCACAGGAGTGAATAACCCCAAACGGGATCAGCAAATCGCAGAGACTTTTCATGTGTGGATGGTCGACAGCAACGGGGAGAATCGGCGAAAGGTAGGCCGTGGTGATGACCCTACATGGTCACCAGATGGATATGTCACACGTGCCTTTCCCGATCCTCAAAGAGGCGGTCCCAAGGTGATTATCGAGACAGAAACCGGGGAAAAGGAATTACCGATTGTGCCTCGTAAACAGAACTGGGGACGGTTTGCCTGGTTGCCACAGAGCGAGGATCAGGTCGAAGAATAACGGACTTGCATTGAAACAACGCTCGTTGTTATGGAAACAAAATCAGACAAGCCGAAATTAAAGAAATAACAGCTTTCATCGGCCGCGAATTCTAACGTTGGATGGCCTGCCGGTTATGTATAATCAGGAGTGTCATGATTCGTCTGTTCATTGCATTTCTGGTCACTATTGTTGCAGCAATTGCAGTACGCGCGGATATCCCGGTTTCGACGTTGAAAACTCTTTACCCGCCGGGAAACCAGCCGGGATCAGAATTCATCATTTCCGTCACCGGTTCAGCGATTGATCACGCTGAAAATCTATACTCCCCGCATCCCGAGATTCGGTTCGAAAAGATCTCGGACACAGAATTTAAATGCTTTATTGGTTCTGATGTAAAATCCGGACGTTACAGCGTTTATCTTTTTGGGAAACGAGGGCTGTCCTCGTCACGTATCCTCCTCGTGAATCCTCTGCCGGTCGTTAATGAGGAAGACCCCACGGCAGATAATAACTCTATCACCGACGTAAAACTTCCGGTGGCTGTGCAGGGCGCGATTGGCGTTCAGGGTGATGTCGATCGGTATTCATTTGTCGCTCAGGCCAATGAACTAATCGTCATTGAATGTTGGGCTAACCGTATCGACTCGACTCTGCGTAGTCGACTGGAGATCTTCGGTCCTGATGGTCAAAACGTGCCGGCTGGTAAAATGCTGTTTGGCACTGACTCGATGCTAACAATCAAGGTCCCGGAATCCGGGAAATACACGGTTCGACTTACAGACCTCGTTTACAGCGGTTCGCCCAGTGCTATCTATAGACTAGAGATGCACTCGCTTCCGCGCGTCCTTTTCACCCTTCCTGCCGCGATCACAGAAGGTGATTCTCAGGAGTTACGTGCGTTCGGTTATAATCTGGGCGGTCAGGCCTCTGACGGCACGTCGCTCGAATCCAGATCGGTGACGTTGTCAGCTAAAGAATTAACACCGGGATTCAGACTGCCGGCATTTGCCGATGCAATTTCAGTCACGGCCCCGGCCACGCCGTTATCGATTTTGCAATCCATCCATCCGGTGGGGCTCTCTTTGACTGAAGAGCGGATCGTTGTTGGTGATCAGCAAAACGTGGAACTCAATAAAGCCCTGCCTCTACAATTACCAACGGACATTAGCGGGCAACTGCCTGCGGCTCAGGATCGTCATTGGTATAAACTCAAACTTCAGGCCGGGGAAGTAATCTGTATTGATGGAATTGGCAGTCGAGCCGGGGCTCCGGTTGACCTGGCTGTACACGTGTTTTCAGAAGATGGCAGAAAACAACTAAAGGTGTTTAATGATGAGCCTTTTAATATTGGTGGTGTGCGATTTCCCTCCGCGCACTTCGATCCCGGCGGAATCTTTACCGCTTCGAAAAACGGAACCTATTATCTCGTAGTTCGGAATCGAATCGGTACCACGACGGACGATCCGCGAAGAGTTTATCGATTGCGGGTGACGCGTCATCAACCGGATGTCACCGTTGTTGCAATTGGACCCCAGGCGGCCACCCCGAGTGGTGTCACGGTAAGGCCCGGTGGTCATGCTGTCATTCACTTATTGGCGACCGCCAATTCGGCCTTGAATCACCCTGTATGTATTTCCGCGAAGGGTCTGCCGGCGGGAGTGTCGTGTGAAGATGTTTGGATTGGACCGGGGGTTCGTCAGGTGCCAATGACGTTTTATGCCACTCAGTCAGCGGCCAATTGGGTTGGCACGATCGAATTGGAGGCAAGCTTTGAATTTGGCGGCGATATCGTCACCAAAAAGGTGTTAGCGGGAACCATGACTCGAACCGGAACAGCTGCAGGGCTCGGTCGTCGCGATTCACATATAACGCTTTCAGTAACAGGTAAGGCTCCAGTCACCTGCACTGCTTCGATTGACCGGCAGCGATATCAACAGGGTAGCATTATCGATCTCAATATCACAATGGACCGTCTTGAACATCAACCCCATGCCCAGGTGCAGTTGTGTGGTGAAGGCCTTCCCCCGGGAGTTTCAAATCGCCTCACGACGATCCCCGCAGGTCAATCACAGGGCGTCGTTAGTCTTTATATTCCCGAGCACCTGCCGCCGGGTAAATATACGATTGCTGCGAAGGCCCGGACTATGCATAGTTATCCAGTCGATGCGGCTCTGGGAACATCAAAAGAAGAGACGACAGAGATCTTTTCGAATACGGTTTCCTTTGAAGTTTATCCCGCCCCTTTCGTAATGAAAATTAATCTTGAGGCACCCACAAAAATAAAACGCGGGCAGGTGATCCAATTGCCGTATTCCTGTATACGGAACAACCAGTTTATTGGCAAAATACACACAGAGATCCGGGCACCCGGTGGTGTGGTTGGCATCCGGGGACGCGGGGTCTCCTTCGTAGGGCAAACCGAAACGGGTGTTATTCAAATTATTGCCAATGAAGATGCTCCTTTAGGTAAACAACCAGGACTTCGTCTTGAGGCGTTGGGTACCGTGGAAGATGAGGGCCTACATCTTGGAAGCGCATTTCTTGATCTGGAGATTGTGGAGTAATCTTTGCAATGCAACTGATAATATGACACTCATTCGGCTTCATCTGGTAAACCTGATCTTACCACTGGCAATGGTTGGCACTTTCATTGCGTCCGTAGAAGGCGAGGATCTTCCGGTAACTTCCACCGTCAGTTTTACGAATGACGTGATGCCCGTGCTGACAAAATACTCCTGCGATTATGGCGGATGCCATGGTAAGGCGACCGGACAAAACGGATTCAGGTTATCGCTTTTCGGTACGGATGCGGAAGAAAGCTACCGCGAGATTGTCTTAAAAGCAAAGGGCCGCCGTGTTTTTCCGAGCTCGCCTGAACATAGCCTGATTCTCAAGAAAGCAACGGGGGTTACGGCGCATGGGGGCGGTAAGCGTTTTGATCTGAACTCCGCGGCGTATCGGACCCTGGTGAGATGGATCGATGCTGGAATGCCCGGTCCTGACCAAAACAGTGTGACACTTACGGGGCTGGAGTGGTCTCCAAAACAAATTACATTGCGCTCCGGACAAACGCAGTCAATTAGAGTCATCGCCAGTTACTCCAACGGAACAACGCGAGATGTGACTGAGATGGCGCTCTATGAGTTGAATGAAGACGGGATTGTTACTGTCAGCCCCGACGGACAAATAGAGATCGTTGGTAATGGCGGGATAGCCGCTGTCATTGTGAAGTACGGACAGCTGGCCGGGACCGTGCAGGTGACCGTTCCTTACTCGACGGATTCAAACCAAAACCTCGATCTCATCCGGCAATACGAGTCCCTGACTGCAGCGTTTCAGGGAAATCCATTAAACCTGGCGCTTTTGAAACAATGGCAGCAATTGCAAATTCTGCCTTCGGCAGTCTGTGATGATGAAACATTTATCCGTCGCGTCAGTTTAGATATCAGTGGCACTCTGCCAACCGCAGAGGAAGTAACTAGCTTTCTCGCCAATCCTGCAGCAGACAAGCGATCCCAATTGATCGACCGATTACTTGAGACTCCGGAGTATGCCAGTTACTTTTCTCAGAAGTGGGCTGATATTCTGCAAAATCGCGGCAAGGGCTATTCGACACGTCAACAACGTCCCGGTACGGCGTTGTTCGCTAACTGGATACGTGATTCATTGCTCCACAATAAACCATACGATCATTTTGTCACTGAAATTCTAACGGCGACCGGTAGTCAGGCTAATAATCCGCCCACGGTTTGGTATCGCAGTGTCCGCACGCCGGCGAACTATGTTGAATCGGTTGCCCAGGCTTTTTTGGGTGTGCGTATTCAATGTGCTCAATGTCATCACCATCCATCTGATCGCTGGAGTCAGGCGGACTATTTCGGATTCGCGGCGAATTTTGCGAGGGTTGGCAGGAAGACGGGATTTGCGGATGCCGAAGTTCCAACCGCTGAAGTCATCTATCTAAAGGATCAGGGGGACGTATTTCATCCGCGCACCGGAGAATTGCTAAAACCGAAGCCGCTTGGTGATCAGGAATTCGATCTGACAGTATTTGACGACCCGCGAATTGCTCTGGCGAACTGGATGACGGACAATGGTAACCCGTATTTTGCAACGACCATGGTGAATCGGATGTGGGCGCATTTTTTCTCGCGAGGTATTGTCCATCCGGTGGATGACCGTAGGAGTACCAATCCACCAAGCAATCCTGAATTACTGACTGTCCTGGAAACTTCCTTTAGGGACAGTGGTTATGACATCAAGCATCTGATTCGTGTGATCTGTAATTCCTATGCTTATCAGCTTACTTCTGTTCCCACTGGAAATAATTCCAGTGACCATAAGTCCTTTGCGAGGTTTTATCCCCGCAGGATGTCAGCCGAGATTTTATTGGATGCAATTTCACAATCGCTGGAAGTGCCTACTGTATTTCCAGGCGGTCCCGGCAAGTTTCCGGAAGGAACGCGAGCTATTGAGTTGCCGGATGAGAACGTGGAAATCGCATTTCTCGATGTATTTGGCCGCCCGGGCAGGTTTAAAGCTTGCGAATGTGAAAGGATCGATGCGCCGACGCTGGCGCAGGGACTCGAACTTGTTAACTCTCAGCAGATTCAGGATAAGCTATCTTCGGAGGATGGACTGGTTAACCGGTTAGCAGGTAGCAGTGAAGCTCATCCTGAGAATATCGAAAAGATCTTCCTGACGTTGCTGGGCCGCTCGCCGGTTCAGGCGGAATTGGAAGTTTCGATGGAATACCTAAAGATGACAGATGATCGGGCAGAGGCTTATCGTAATCTGGTCTGGTCTTTATTGGCAACAAACGAATTCATGTTCATAAGGTAAGTTGGGAAGATGTTACGTATCTATCAGCAGAAGCTGTCCAACACGATTGGTTGCACGCGTGGTGTTTCCCGCCGTAATTTTCTACAGTTTGGTAGTGGGCTCGCTGGTTTGACACTCGCAGATATTCTACGGGCTGACGCGGGGGCTTTATCCGGTCATAAAAAGAAGTCGGTCATTGTTTTCTGGACGCATGGGGGAATGAGTCAGCAGGACACATACGACATGAAGCCGGACGCTCCGAGTGAATATCGGGGGATGTACTTACCCGTTCAGACCAACGTCGCGGGCATTAATATTTCCGAACGTTTTCCGTTGCAGGCGAAAGTGATGGATCGGATTAGTCAGGTTCGTAGTGTCTGGCACGAAAACGGAATTCATGCGCCGTCTGCCCATTGGATGCAGACTGGATATTTCGGGCCAACGCTTGCTCGTAACGCGGCTCAGCGTCCATCTTTTGGGAGTGTGATCTCAAGAGCACTTGGCCCCCGCGTGCCATTGATGCCGGCCTATGTTACGGTGCCAAAATCGGAGGCCTTTGGTTATCAGGGAGCTGTCTATCTGGGGAAACGTTACAACCCGTTTGAAGTAGGAGGTGATCCGAACGCAACGGCATTTAAGGTGCCTAATCTTGCTTTACCGAGTGGGCTGTCCCTGGATAGTGTGAATTCACGGAAAAGGTTGCTGGGAGCATTCGACAGCATACGGCGTGATGTTGATCAAAGTGGAGTGATGGAGGGACTCGATACGTTCAAAGGGCAGGCATTGGAGATGGTCACCGGTGATCATGTGCGTAAGGCCTTTGACCTGAGCGCGGAAAACGACAAACTACGTGATAAATACGGTCGTCATCAGTATGGGCAAAGTGCTCTTTTAGCCAGACGTCTGGTCGAAGCGGGTACTCGCGTTGTGACTATTAATACAGGTTATTGGGATCACCATAATGATATTGAGCCCGGGTTAGAAGAACACCTGCCGCCATTAGACCGGGCTATTTGGGCACTGATCGAAGATCTTACGGATAGGGGTATGTTGGAAGATGTTCTGATTTATTGTGCCGGGGAGTTTGGGCGGACGCCGTTGATAAACGGACATGCCGGCCGTGATCATTGGAGTAAATGTTTTACTGTAATGCTTGCCGGCGGCGGAATTCAGGGCGGGCGTGTTGTAGGTGCCAGTGAAAAATGGGGAGGCGGTGTCAAAGAGCGAGCGTCGACACCACTGGACGTGATGGCGACGATCTATCAGCAGTTAGGTATTCCGCTGACAACACATTATGAGGATGCGACGGGTCGGCCAGTTTCCATCGTCGGTTCGGGGAAGCCCATCCACGAACTGACTTAAACGAGTCAACACTCAAGTGCGTCATGTCAACATATAGGTGGTGTTAATTAATCCTGGCGGTGGATTTGGTACCAACCCAAGTAAAAGGTAATCAGGCCACATCAGGAAAAATGCCATCACATAAACAAAGCGTTCTCCATCATCGACCTTCACTGTCACTCACACACTTCGGAAAAATATACCCAAGTGGGCAATGAGAGATTCGACCCTCAGACGATTTCCGCGGTATATTCGAATACGTATCATTGGTGTAATTAGTCCCTGAAATTGCAACAACTCATGCACAATTTGTTCACAAGACCTATCGCCGCTATTCAGGTTTCGTACTGGCACTTTGTGTTGTTGTTTGCCCTGGCCGGGTGTGGTTCAGCGTCCACTGCGCCCGCCCCAACGGCTAATGCCAAACAGAGCACGACCACACCTAAGAGTGACCCAATCCCGAAACCGGCCGCGTCGTCCCCTGTCAGATTCGTAGCCTGGTCGCCAAAGTCCGACTTCAATCTTCCGCCAATCGTCCTGGTGCCCGGGGCCGTTGCACCGGAAGATATTGACTGGGAGCAGGTTAAACGGCCGAAAGCCTTTCATCCCACGCCGACGATCATGCTCGGCCGGGCCGCCAGCTATCTTCAGGAAGGCCTCCAGCGTATGACCGGTCAGTCATTCCCCATCGAGAGTGGAGATGACCTTTCAACCGGTTTTACATTGGTCCAGTTCGACAGTGCGCCGGACGATATCCGACTCGATCCCGAAATCCGCCAGGCTCTGGAGTCCGATCCTGATGACCCGTATGCCAACAACGAAGCGTTCTTCATCCGCACCGAACTGTCCCGTGTGTTGCTCGTCGCCAATACCGTCGACGGGCTGTGCCATGCAGTTGTTGAGTTACTTGAATCGGTGGAGTACGAAGTACTCGGCATGGGACCGGGTTGGATTCATACTCCGGATTACAAAGAGCGATCTCTGGTGTTTGCTCTGAATCGAACGGGACGCCCGAGCTTCTATATCCGGCAGATGTCACCCGGCAGCGGCCAGGTCTACGGCCAGGGGACGATTATTGATGGTCTGGCCGACCCGGCAGACGAAACGGTCGACATCAGTTACTGGCGGTGGAAGATCGGTAGCCATCTTTACGGAAATTCGATGCCTGGGTTCCCTGGTCACATGTTACAGAACTACCGCGCTCAGGTCGTCGATTACATGCGGTCCACCGGTACTAACGCTGGGTTTTTGTCGCCTGCGACCGGAATCGGTTTGTTGAACGAGCGGCCGGCCGCCTCCGCCGAAAACCAGAATGAGATGTGGATCAACAGTGATCCGCAGGTCCCGGCTCTCAAGGCGATGTCTTATTCGGACGGACGGACATGGCGTGAAGGTTTCAATTCAATGAATCTGGATTTATCGATGCCGTTTGTTCGCAGATTTGTTTTGGATAAGATGATTGAGCAAGCCGCCGATGCATTCGAGAATCAGCCGGATCAGCCGGTGATCTTTGGAATGGATGCAACAGACGCTGCCCCCGGTAATGCCTTTCTGGCTGAACGAATGAAATATCCCGACTGGTTCCCCCGGTATCGGGAACAGGAACAGCTCCCGTTCGTCCGCCCGTACATGCTCGATGGCCATAATGGCCTGGATCAACCAGTCGAACTCTGGGATCCGGCGGCCGCCAGCGACAATATGTTCGGGTTTGCCGGCTGGCTTTTGCACGAATTCGATAAGTACGTTGATGCCCTGCCGGTCGATGAGCGAGTAACGTCTACCGGCCGGTCGAAGAAAGACCTCATTCGTTGCAGCTTCTACAGCTACAACTACCACGATGTTCCTCCTAATTTTAACCCCGACCCTCGCATTCGGGTTATGATCGCCGGGTTTCCGAAGCATCGAGGTGTCGGGAAATGGCAGAATTTCGCAAGTCACGAAGCAGTCGCAGAAGCGTTTCGAATTATGCTTCCAGGCGAACCATCCGGTGACTATCGGATTATGAGCCTGGCCAGATTTCGAGACCATGGACCGAACCGCATTCCAGCTAGCCGAGACGCGTCACCTTCGAGCATTGCCAATGACTTCCGGCACAGCTATGACGTCGGATTTCGTGCCATGTCCATCGAGATTGATTTCAATTTCGGCAAGTACGGGCTGGCCTATTATCTTATCAGCAGGATGTTGTGGGACACTGAACTGACCGCTGACGATCTCGATGCGATCCGCAACCGTTGGTTTCGGCGGGCTTTCGGCAGTGCGTGGCAGGAGATGAAGGCGTATTACGATTTTATGCTCACTGAAAATTACCCGGTTAACGCGCCTCGAACCTGGGGGCAGGCGATCCGCCTCATCGATGCCGGCGACAGGAAACTCGACGGCTCCCGGGAACCGGCTGCCCAACGCCGTCTCGATGATGTGAAGCAGTACTGGTATTACCACTATTTGGCGGACAGCGGCAAGTTCACCAGGGAGTCTCCCGAATTTAAAACGTTTCTCTGGAAAGGGCAAATGTCGTACATGGTGCCCATGGTGATGGTCGCCCGTAATGACTTTCAGGTCGATTTCTCGGGAAATCGCAATGCCGTCAAAGACGTGGTCGGACCGGAAATCACAAACGGCTCTGCTCAATACACGCACGCGGAAACACAAGTCTGGTGGTCTCAGGTGCTTGAGCACTGGCCGATCACGCCGGTACAGTTGTTTCGTGACGCGACGCTGGCTGATGGACGGGTGGCCCGTTCGATCGACCTGAATGACCTGGTCAAGGTGCGTGAGTTCCAGAGTGCTATTCCGGACACGCCGTTCTTTTATAACAGCGGGCCTGGTTATCCGTCCGTGCCGTTTCTGATGGTGGCGCGGCACGCGGATGATCCGCTTGGGTTCCGCCTTGCCTGGCCGTTTCAGTCTGACAAAGTACGATATGTTGCCAGGAATCTGGCCTATGGTGTCAAAATCTGGGATCCCACCACTTCGACCTGGGATTCCTGGATCGATCAGACCATGGTCTCTCAACCATCGGAACTCGCCGCCGACGCTAGCGGGAAGGACATTCAGGTCGTCACCGTTGAGCTCAAAGCACCTCGGCCGGGCACGTATCGTTTTGAGCTCGGCCCCGGTGGAGACCAGGCCAGCCTCGGCAGCCTCGCCTTTGACCCCGGGGGGAAACGCAAATACGACACGGCCAATGGCGGTTTCACCTACGTCACTCAGGCAACCGGGTTCACGCAACCGGCCGTGTACATTTACATTCCCAAAGGTACGAAGAGCCTGGATTTAGAAGTTTGGGATCACCGCAAGGGTAAGTATATTCAGTTTTACTCCGGATTGCCTGCAACGAAACCGACGCCGACACGTAAGGTCGATGTTAGTGCAATGGCGACGCACACGATTAAGCTCCAGCCGGGTGAAGACGGCACGATCGCCGCTATCAGTGGCAACCTGTTCGCATTTCCGTATCTCTATTCGGTCCCGACGTACTGGGCCAAGTCACCGTCAGCACTGCTCATTCCCCGCGACATCGCAGAGGCCGACGGTTTAACCGTTCTGGAATAGACTTCGTTCACAACTCGAGATCTATTTTGCTGTGACTATTAATTCATGTTTCCGAGCCATGTACTACAATAGGTTGCTGATACCACATCCTCGGTTTTTCTGGACTACCACAGCAATGATTCATCGTATCATGCTATTGAGTTGCAGCCTGCTCTGCACAACCTCTGCCATTGCCCAGCCTCATACCGCAACACCTGTCTCCGATATCACTGCGCAACCCGGATTCAAGGTCGAATTGTTGAGATCTGCACAGGATGGTGAAAGCTCTTGGATCAGTATGTCGTTTGATACCAAGGGCAATATCATTCTGGGGCTAGATGATGTCGGTGTTGGACATCTGGACATGACTGAAGA
>DEAW01000021.1:14849-18616 GCA_002348315.1 Planctomycetaceae bacterium UBA2972
TATGCCCATGACAGCATTTACGTCAGCGCAACAAATTCACAGGGATTCTATCGACTGCAGGATACCACGGGGGATGGTGCTTTTGACAAAGAAGAATTGTTATTGCCGCTTGAATATAAAAGTCGATTTGGTCACGGAATGAACCAGATTACACTCGGCCCGGACAAACAGATCTATCTGATCTGTGGAAATGATGTAGTCATGCCAGGCGAAATTACTAAGACGTCCACATACAAGAACGCAAGGAAAGACTGGCTGCTGCCAAATCCTCATGATGCCGGTCAAGACGATCGTGTCGGGTATATCCTGCGGATGGATCCGGACGGTAAGCTATTTCACGTCATCGCCGGTGGCCTGCGAAATCAGGTCGACTTAGCATTCAATGCCGAAGACGAGATGTTTACTTTTGACGCCGATATGGAATGGGATGTAGGGCAACCCTGGTATCGTCCCACTCGCATAAACCACATCGTACCTGGCGGTGAATACGGATGGCGTTGGGGCACGGGGAAGTGGCCTACCTACTATGCTGATAGCCTTCCCTCGACGCTCGATCTCGGCCTCGGCTCACCGACAGGAATGGTTTCCGGACATACACTCGATTGGCCAAAACGTTTTCAGCAGGGAATGTATGCCGCAGATTGGCAAAACGGACGTATCCTGCTTGTGGATTTGATTCCGGTTGGAGCGACCTATCGTGGCGAATACGAATTGTTTCTCGAAGGTGCTCCATTAAATATTTGTGACATGGATGTGGGAGCGGATGGCAACCTCTACTTCATCACTGGTGGCCGTGGTTCACAGTCAGGCCTCTATCGCGTTACGGTTGATCCATCCACCGAACCAACTTCGACTGGCCCTAAATTTAACCGCAAATTGGTAGCTACCGGAGAGCAGGAACGCAATCAAAGGAAAATCTACGATAGCTTTCAGGAGAGAGTCGGCAACACTTCGGACCGGGAAGTATGGCCAGCCCTTGGAAGCGATGATCGGTGGTTAAGATTCTCGGCAATGAAGGTTCTGGAAAGGCAACCGGTTCAAAGTTGGAGTGAAAAAGTACTGGATGATGACAATCCGTTACGATGTGGCACCGGTCTCATTGCGTTGTGTCGCAGTGGCGTCGCCCAACACCAACCGCAGGTCTTTGATGCACTCCAACGATTTGACCTGCCAAAACTGAACTTAGAACAGCAGTTGATTATGCTCCGTGCATACCAGCTCTGTTTCCTTCGCCTTGGTAAACCTACTGAAAAGCAAACACAGTTGGCGATCGAAGCCATTAGACCACTCTTTCCCGGTAACAATGAGTCAGTAAACCACATGGCCGGTGAATTGCTTGTCTACCTGAAAATGCCGGGCATCATAGAGTCCTCGATCCCGCTCCTTGCTGAAGACTCAACTCAATACCAGCAATTACGTATGGCCAGAATGCTGATGCACTTACGAGAGGGTTGGACGGAAGACACCAAAACGGCATTTCTTAATTGGCTGTTGCAATCTCGTCGTATGACTGGTGGTCGTCAGCTAAATGAACGGCTGACAGATATTCGCACTGACTTCTACGAATTACTAACCGAAGGCGATAAGTCGACTCATGCAAGGTTAATCGAGAAGATCGAACAACCGATTGAATCCGGCGAGTTGACGACGAGCCGACCGCTAGTCCAGCAATGGAAAATGGAAGACTTAACAAAAGACATCTCTGCTGTTAGCAGCAATCGGCCGGATGAGGATGGGCTACGAGCTCTTACCGCGGCTAACTGTCTGAAATGTCATAAAGTTGGCAATCGCGGAGGTCAAATCGGACCTGACTTAACAAACGTTGCGAAACGGTTCAATGCGTCGCAGATTCTGGAATCGATCATTGAGCCGTCGAAAGAAGTGGATCCCAAATACAGTTATTCGGTCTATCTGCTCATAGATGGAACTTCCGTTTCCGGGCGTCCCGTCGGAGTTACCAGTAAAACGCTTAAGCTGGAGATCAATCCATTCACTCAGGAATCGATTGAAATCAATCGTGATGAGATTGATGAGTCATTCCCCGGCAAGACTTCTCCGATGCCGTCCGGATTGCTGGATACTTTGAATAAGGAAGAAATCAAAGACCTACTCGCATACTTAATTCGAGCAGCTGCGCAATAAGATCCTACAGACGGCATGTATCTGCCGCCACAATACCATCAAGGTTTAATCTGTCAGTTCGCTTTACTATCATGAAGGGACTAATACCCTCGCTCATGTATGAGAAAGTTTGATGCAGAAAATATATGCAATATCGTTGGTGACTCTTTTTCTTTTGTCACCTGTCATGAACGCCCAAACTGTGACCGGAATACCGTTGGAGCAAGCGCGGATCTGCGTCACGGGATTTGATCATAACCGCCCGGATCCATTTCCAGGTCTGGGAGACTTTATTGGCTGGGTCGGCGATACCGTTCGCTTAAAAAATGGAGACCTACTATTTGTACATTCAGCCGGTTACTGGCATGTGTCTTTCGCCACACCGATCGTACTCAACGAGAATTTAATCGAATCCTATCAGAAATCAGGCCTCGACCTAAATCACAAAGCGCCAACCGGCGGTCGCATCATGGCCTGCCGTTCCAGTGACAACGGCAAGACGTGGTCCAAGCCGGAACTTGTATTCAATGGAAAGATTGACGCAGCACCGAGTGCCACCTGTGTAACGAGCAGAGGCACTGTGATCCAGATCATAAATGTGCAGGCATCCTGGTATGGTTTCCCAAAGGCACCAAAAGGGCATCAGAAGCTGAATACGATGCAACTATATATACGTTCTACAGATCATGGAAAAACCTGGAGCGAACCCAAGCAATTGAAGAGTTCGGGGACGTATTACACACGCGGGCGTTCAAGGATTCTTGAGCTTCCCGATGGTGGATTAATTTGGATGTGCTACGACATGAACGAAGGCGGGAAACTGCTCGACGGCACGATTCATCGGTCTGATGATGATGGTGAAACATGGCGTATCGTTTCCGTTATCCGCAGACGAAAGCCTGAAGGAGACCAAACGGAATTTGATGATTTGGTTGTGTCGGGCGATGTCGATCGCTTTTTGAAACTGGGCAGTGCCATGGATGAAGGATGGATTGATACTGATGAGGGGGATCTCGGTCGCCTCTCGAATGGTAAATTGGTGTTAGTTGTCAGACCTGACGGAGGCACGTTAGTTTCGAGTGACCAGGCCAAGACGTGGAAACAAATAGGAGTCGTTGGGCCGAAGTATGTTTATGCGCCGCATATGGTGGTATTAAAGGATGATACGATTGTTTTGACGGCCGGGGGCAGTAGAGGCCAAAGTGTTTTTCTGAGCACCGATGGCGGGCAGAGCTGGTCTAAACCAATAACGATTGACCCCGCAGCTTATGGCTATGGAAAGCTCACAAAGCTTGAGGACGAGACCGTTCTGTTATCCTACGTCCAGAAGCATTCAGCACCTCAACGATGTATGCTTGTCAGGTTTCAGTTGAACGAAGATCGTACAGGTGTGGAATTGCTAAGGTTAGGTGATGAATGATAGGGGAACGCGAATTACCCATCAAACACGGAGCTTACGTTTCAGCAACCTTCTCACTTGAGGTATGCCATCCTGATAGATAATGACGATCTATTCAAGCAGTTATTGTGTTGAACATTCCAGCTGGCTGTACATGCCTGTATCAATTTGCATCCCAACGGGACGGTGGCATTGGCATGCTTACCAAGCACTTCTCGTTGTGATTTGGTAAGCTGGTCGAAGGTGG
>DEAW01000021.1:18674-18835 GCA_002348315.1 Planctomycetaceae bacterium UBA2972
TCGTACAGGTGTGGAATTGCTAAGTTTAGGTGATGAATGATAGGGAAACGAACTTCTCCGCTCAAACACCAGAGTTTATTTAGCAAATTCCCAAATCTTTAAAAGGTGTACGTCCCGTTAGGAACGAAGCGCGTGTTGTCTGGACTGAATACGAATTTATT
>DEAW01000021.1:18937-19893 GCA_002348315.1 Planctomycetaceae bacterium UBA2972
CCGACAGGGGAACACTTGTAATCGTCGATGTGACATCTCATAAGTGCGAGAACAAAATGAAACATCTCTGGCTGGCCGTGGCCCTGATGATGACCGTCGTTTTTTATTACGGCATCGAAGATAAACAATCCGGTCACTCCTCGACTCCAAGCCCGATAGTTCGAGTCACGGATAATGGATTGCAACCGGTGAGCTATCATGAACCGGATTGCATAGGTGTCGACTCCTTTTTTGCCGAGGAAGTGTGGGGCAAGGTGGGCGAACGCACCTGCCTGAAGTGCCACAATGCAAAGGGTGATGCGGCAGAGAGTGAATTTGTGCTCCAGGCGACTCTGCAGGACCGTACAGCTTTGGAAAAAAATCGTCAGGCGTTCCTGCGTATGGCCAAAGCACAGGAAAATGGACAATCACGTCTCCTTTTGAAAGTTTCCGGCAAACTTGAACATGGCGGCGGAGAAGTACTTGAAACCGATTCTACAGGCTACAAAATTCTTAGCCGTTTTGCAGGGCAAAATGCTGGAACACCCAGGCCTTTATCTGCGGAATTAGACTCCAGGCCGTTTTTCGACGGAATTCAAATGCTGACACCGCGTCGCTTGCTGCGTCGCGTCACCCTTTCACTCGGCGCGAGGCTACCGACTGCAGTGGAACAAGCCGCAGTTCAAGAGAACGGACTCGAGGCCGTGGACCAAATCGTGGACCGAATAATGCAGGAGGAGGCTTTTTACGAACGCCTGCAGGAAGCATTTAACGACATTCTACTGATCCGTGGGTATGACGGAGTTCCCGAAACGGCTCTCTCGTATGAACATTTCGAACATCGCAATTGGTATCAGAAGTATGACCTGTCTTCGGTGGGCGATGAGGACGCACAGAGAGAAGCTCGTTACAAGCTGGCCCGTGAATATCGGGAAGCCATGCTGAGAGAACCCCTGGAATTAATTAAGTACATTGTT
>DEAW01000138.1:0-9073 GCA_002348315.1 Planctomycetaceae bacterium UBA2972
GAAATCTACACCGGAGCCCGCATCGCCATGACCGGCTTATTCGTCGCTCTGGTTTTTGGAATCTGGGGATCACTGAACCAGATCAATGACACCAGCTACCTTTACGATCAGGCCGCCGTACAAACCAAACACTGGTTAAGCTATCTCAAAGAGGGGAAACTGGCTCATGCACATCAAGTCATGCTTTCGGTACAGGGACGTAATCATGAGGTGCGTGACATTGAAGAGTTCTACCAAAATGATCGGGGTATGCTTGAAGAGCAGAATGCTCGATTCTCGCGTCAGCCCATGAAAATGATGCTCGAACACATCGACCACTGGAACCCTGATAACCTGGTCGTCCTTAATAACGTCCTCTTACGTAGCACGAAGAAAAACGAAATCCAATTAGTTCAGGAATATGTGCTGCCGCTCGACGATTCGGATGATGAAGCGATCGCTTTTAGAATTCAATATTGGAGACAATTCTTCCCGGAAGGGCGAACTTCACACTGGCAACTGGAAGGAATCGGTTTGCTGGATGGCTCGTATGGTGCCACCGCCGATAATGCACATGCCGGGCACGGCCACTAATACCGGGGTTGTTGTGGTGACTCTGTAACCACACTGGTGCGTGGCAGGGATTCGATAAAGAGTTGACCGTAAAACTTCGTGCGAATGCGTGGGTCGAGTACCACGACGATCCCATAGTCACTGCGAGTTCTAATCAGGCGACCAAATCCCTGTTTGAATTTTATCGTGGCCTCGGGCAACTGAAAGTCCATAAAAGGATTGCCTCCTTCTGCCTTAATTTTTTCCAGTCTCGCCTCCAGCAAGGGTTGATCCGGGACACTGAACGGCAGCCGGGGAATTATTACGTTTTGCAGATCATCGCCGGGCACATCCACTCCCTGCCAAAAACTGTCTGTTCCAAATAACACGGACCGCGGGTTTTGCTGAAACTGACGAATCATTTCGGTACGAGGCGTTCCATCACCCTGACTGATGATCCCGAGTTGCTGCTCGGTGAGCCAGGGAGTCAATGCGGATGTGAGGAAACGAATCATGTCATAGCTGGTACACAAGACAAATGCATGGCCATCTGTACGAGCGACATATCGTTTAATCATTTCCACCGTCTGCTGGCGAAATTGATTTTTTTGTTGAGATGGATCCGGCATTCCTCCAACCAAAATGAGCTCGGCCTGCCGTTCGTAATCAAAAGGACTACCGATCTGAGCATAATTCGATTCACTCAAACCAATCCGTGATCTGAAGAAGTTAAATTGTTCATCCCTTCCAACGGCCAGTGTCGCACTCGTCAATACAACGCTTGGCACTTTGCCAAACAACTCTTTACGTAGGATCGGACCGACATCCAGTGGAGCGCCCCGCAGGGAGATCCGAGCACCACTGCGCTTGGTCTTATAGGCTTCCAGCCAATACACCATATCCGGTGTGGACTGTTCCATCCATTGATGAATAGCATCTGAAAGTGTTTCCAGTCGAGCGACAGCGGACGTGTAGTTTTTGCGCTCCGAAGTATCTTCGATTTGAGAGGCGAGTTGGCGAATCATCCCTGCCAATCGTGACAACTCCACACTCAATGGGTTTTCGAACATTCGCTTTTGATGCATACGTCCGTTGGAGCGGGGATGATCTTCCCGCCATTCCATAATCTGTCCAAACAACTGGTCAGCAGCGATGTAGCAACGAATGACCTGTCTTTGAGCTTTATCGTACCTCCCCTCGACTAACAGCCCTTTGTTCGTCCGGTCATTGAAAAGCTTCTTGAGGATGTAATCAACCTGACCGGATGTGACTCCCGGCCCCAAGTGATCGCTGGCAACAGATTCGACCGTATGGGCTTCATCGAGTATCACCGCGTCGTAATCGGGCAGGATACTAACACCCTGGCTACGCAGCGATAAATCACTGAAGAACAACGCATGATTCACGATGATGACCTGAGCGTGTTCCATGCGTCTGCGAGCCCGGTAGTAGAAACAGGTTTTGTAAGTGGGACAACTCGCTCCCATACAGTTACCCGAGTCACTGGAGACTTCATCCCAAACCGCGGGCAGCGGTTGAAAGGACAGTGTACTGCGACTGCCGTCATTGGACTCTTTGGCCCATTGATTGATCAGGGCGAGTTGATTCAGTTCAGGCTCACCGTCGAACAACGTGGCACTGCGTTTGACCGCGTTTTTCAAACGACGCTGACTCAGATAATTTGCTCGCCCTTTGACCAATACAGCCGAGAACTCTCGTGGAATGACACTATTGAGAAGCGGTAAGTCTTTGCCAAGCAACTGTTCCTGCAAGCTAATGGTGTGTGTCGAAATGACGATGCGACGATTTCGCGTTTGCCCATCTTCTGTTTCCACAGTGGCATCGGCAGGATCGGTAGCCGCCAGGATGGCCGGGACTAAATAGGCAAAGCTTTTGCCGACACCTGTTCCTGCTTCGACAACCAAATGACGACGATCAGCCAATGCAGCTGCTACCGCATCAGCCATTTCCATTTGCTGCATACGGTGCTCATAATTCTTGAGCCGCGCAGCAATCCTGCCTTCCGGGCCGAGAATATCCGCGGGTTGAAGAAAGTCATGATCCATTCCATGATCCGTTGAGTAACGCTCGCGAAAATAATAAAACGCGATTATTTACCGCGAGGGTAGGGGTGCGTAGCAATCACTCCTTCTTCCGGACTGCTCGCCGTTGCATAAAGACGCTTGGGAATTCGACCCGCTAGGTAAGCTAGTCGACCGGCATGCGTTGCGTTTTTCATTGCTTGTGCCATTCTATGAGGATCTCGGGCATGTGCGATGGCGGTGTTCAGTAAAACCCCATCCACTCCAAGCTCCATAGCCTGAGCGACATCGCTGGCCGTACCGACTCCGGCATCGACGATCACCGGGTAATCCGGATCCTCATCTTTGAGATACTCCAGAATGATACGCATGTTGTTGGGATTGAGCACTCCCTGTCCGGATCCAATCGGACTACCTGCCGGCATCACAGCCGCAGCACCAGCCGCTTTTAACCGACGCGCTGTCACAGGATCGTCACTGGTATAACACAAAACTTGAAATCCATCTGCAACCAGAGTTTCTGTTGCTTCCAGCGTAGCGACCGGATCCGGCAATAGCGTTTTGCTGTCCCCCAGGCATTCCAGCTTGACCCAATCGGCTCCCGGGTTCCCTAAAGCACGTAGAATCTCGCGCCCCATCTTTGCAACACGGACGGCATCGTCAGCACTATAGCAACCGGCAGTATTAGGAAGCAGGATATATTTTTCTGAGTCGATGAAGTCGAGTAGGTTTTCACCAGCCGCATCATGCAGGCGTTCGCGACGAACAGCAACTGTAATGCACTGTGCTCCGGATAACTCCAGACATTCTTTCATCACCGTGGCATTTTCATATCGCCCGCTACCCACGATCAGGCGGCTGGATAGTTCAAACGAGCCAACCTTAAGGGCTCCGTTATCCGCTACCTGCTGTTCTGAGTCTATTTCTATCGCCATCGTCTTTCCGGGACTAATCTCTATCCACCGCCAACCAGGGTCACAACTTCCAGTTTATCTCCGTCTGTGAGTACACATTCAGCGTGCTTTTCAAACGGAATGATTTCGAGGTTTAGCTCGACAGCGACATGTCTGGTGGTAATCTCCAGCTGAGCCAGTAATTGGGACAGTGTCGATGCAGCGGCCAACTCTACACTTTCACCATTGACGTATACGACCAAATGACTGATCTCCGTCATCACTGACCAAGCGTAATATTACGGGCCTGACCGACTTTGAGAGCAACCAAAGCGCCACTTTGTGGTCGGCCGGTTGACTCAAGCTGCCGATTCCATGGCACATAATAAGAAGCAAAATTACCTGTCGTCGCATCCACGACATAAACCAGCGTGTTACCAGGACGATTAGTCCCCAGAAATTGCACATCACCGGTGACTAACAACAAACGAGGCTTTTTGGTTCGCTGAACCTGTAAGTCACCAAACACATTCGTTTTGAAATGCCCGCCAAATTGTCCCGTACGTGCGTAGGGCACGATACATTGTAAATCTCCGGTTAGCGTATCAAGAAAGAAAGCACCTTCCGCTGCGTCTGAGATAGATCCTGTCGCCAACGAGAAGTTATCCGAACTGTCACTTCCTGCAGCTTTTAAGACCATGCCATCAATTTCAACCGTGGCGGCAGATCGCTCGGACTTCAACCCGATCAGAGCGCCGGTCACCATGCCAATTCCAAATAACAGGCCAATTCCGATACCAACAAATAGCGATTTGTTTTTCATGAACAAACTCTCGTTACTCAATGATTTGTAAAGATGATGTGAAAAGTTCGAGTTCAATCGAATAAGCCTGAACTCGCTACTACAATCATTATAAGCAAAAACGCTCTTTGAATTAACTAGCTAACTGTTGATTACCACCAGTGATTACCGCCAGCTGACAACACCGACTGCAGGCCGCCAGAGCCACCCAGATAACGGGCACGACTGGAACCCGTGGTGGGATATGCTAAAAAAGAAGCATCGCAATACCCACCTTTATTGAATTCAGAATTCCCGAAATCCCAATATCGCGTTTACCTTGACTCATCGGTCACTGTGATAAACGGAACAAAACAGGAGCTTTTTACAAATGTCCACCAATGGTGACTTAAATAGAAAATTAAAAATGGCCCTCGTTGGCGGTGGAGCCGGCTCATTTATTGGCCGCGTGCACTGTACAGCCGCCGTGCTGGATAACCGAGCCGCTCTGGTTGCCGGAGCATTATCATCCAATCCGGAACGAGCCAAAGCTTCTGCCCCTGCGTATGATATCGCTGAAAACCGAGCCTATGGGTCATATCAGGAGATGTTAGAAACGGAAGCCGCTCTGCCCGAAGGTGAGCGTATCGATTTCGTCTCGGTGGCAACACCGAATCATACTCACTTTGAAATCGCGAAAGCAGCCGTCGATGCCGGGTTCAACGTGATCTGCGATAAACCGATGACATTCGACCTCGCTCAGGCTGAGGAACTGGCAACAGCGGTCGACAATTCCAATGTTGTATTTGCTGTTAGCCATAACTACACCGGCTATCCTCTGGTTCGGCAGGCACGGGAGATGATTCTCAATGGTGAGTTAGGCGAGATTCAGGCTATCCGATCGAACTACATTCAGGGCTGGTTACGAACTCGTCTGGAACAGGAAGAACAAAAACAGGCTGCCTGGCGAACAGATCCATCCAAGAGTGGCGCTGCAGGATGCTTTGGCGACATTGCCACCCATGCCTACAATCTGGGACGCTATATGACAGGCCTGCTGCCGGATCAAATCAGTTGCCACTTACGTACGTTTGAAGAAGGTCGATTACTGGACGATTATGGAACTGCAGTGATCCAGTTTGAAAACGGTGGGCTGGGAACTGTGACCGCTTCGCAAATCAGTCATGGGCGTGAAAACGATCTGTTCATTGAAATCGACGGGACTAAAGGCGCTCTTCAATGGCGACAGGAAAACCCTAACGAAATGATCGTCCGTCAAAATGGCCAGCCCCATAAGATTTACACTCGCGATCCTAACGCTCCGTTTATGAACGAAAGTGGTGCCGCGGCGTGTCGACTACCAAGCGGGCACCCGGAAGCATTCTTCGAAGCATTTGCCAACGTCTACCGTTCCGCTTACGATGCGATGGCTGACCGGGCATTAGGCAAGACCATCGAAAAAGTAGATACGGTATACCCCAATGTTCACGATGGTGTTGAAGGGATGTATTTCATTCAACAGTGCGTTGCCAGTTCCGCGGAAAATGGAGCCTGGTTACCGCTCAAACATGAACGTGCTCGCCGATAAACCAATCCACAAATAACTTTCAAACATGAAAAAGGAATAGATATGATTCGTAAATTAATGATGGCTTTGCCTGCCTTGCTGCTGGCATCGGGTATTACGCTTGCCGACAAAAAAGATGATGGATTCACCACCATCACCAACGGAAAAGACTTCAGTGGCTGGAAAGCTAGTGAAAACAAAGATTCATGGAGTATGAAAAACGGTGCGTTTGTGGCACACGGTCCGCGCAGTCACCTGTTCTTTCAGGCCGACAAACCGTTCAAAAACTTTGAACTTAAAGTCGATGTAATGACCGAACCTGGCAGCAATGGCGGAATTTACTTCCACACTCAGTACCAGGAAAATGGCTGGCCAAAATTCGGTTATGAAGCTCAGGTTAATATCACTCACGGTGACCCCAAGAAAAGTGGCAGCCTTTACGGTGTCGTGAATGTGGCAGATCCAAAGCTGAAGGATAATGAGTTTTACGAAACACATATCATCGTTAAAGGTCGTCACGTCACCATTAAACTCAATGGACGTACAGTGGTGGAATACACTGAGCCCAAAGGGAAAGAAGCATTCAGCAATGACTTCGAACGCCGGCTCGGTGAAGGTACATTTGCCTTGCAGTGCCACGACCCTAAGAGCATCGTGCACTTTAAGAACATCCGAGTAAAACGACTCGACTGATTGAAGCCAATTGCGGCTGAGAATCGTGGGATTTGATTAATCCTCTGTCGTCACCTACCCGATACTTTTTATACTTCGGCTAATCCGGCAGAGGGACCAAATTTTAGCGTAAGTCAGGATCACTAATACGACAGTGCTGAAGCACGTCAGCATCCTCACTTGTCTCGCAGCGACTCCGCTCGCCGCATTTATGGCCGAAGTTTTTAAACTATTAAAAACCCCGGGGGTAAGCTTTTTGCTTCCCGGGGTTTTTTTTATGCCCATAGATAATGGACTGGGATTCTCAAGTATGATACGAGTATGAGTTTTCCACGTTATGACCGTCTGCAATCCTATCAATGGAATTACGACAACCCGCCGGAGGTTGCCGAGGTGGAAATTCCGAAATGGCCGGGAGATTCCTCTTTCTGTGGCTATCGGCTCAAGTCACCGCTGGGAATGCCTGCAGGACCCTTACTCAACGGTCAGTGGTGCCTCTATTATGCCAGTCTTGGTTTTGACTTTGTCACTTACAAAACTGTTCGCAGTGGATATCGAGCGTGTTATGAGCTGCCGAATCTACAGCCGGTTCGTGTTGGAATGCTACAGGGAGGCGAGTCCGATGTGCCCACTCAAAATGAGATGACAGGCAGCTGGGCAGTATCGTATGGGATGCCGTCGACCGAGCCTGAAATCTGGCAGAAAGATGTGATGCAAACCCGGGATCAGTTACCTGCTGATAAAATCCTCTGTGTTTCTGTCGTTGGCTCTGTTCAACCCGACTGGACATTGCAACAACTCGCAGATGACTATGCCTTATGTGCTCGCATGGCCATCGAGAGCGGAGCTGATTTTGTGGAGGCAAACTTCTCCTGCCCCAACGTGTCCACTTGCGATGGTCAACTTTATCAAATTCCAGAGGATTGCCGTCTCGTTGTAGAAACGATTCGAACTCAAATTTCTAATTCTCCTTTGATTGGAAAAATTGGTCGCATCGCAGACTCAGACCAAATGCGATCACTACTCGCAGCGATTCATCCGTTCGTCGATGCATTGGCCATGACCAACAGTATCGCCACGCGAGTGAAAAACGAGGACGGAGAATTTCTTTTTGATGGGCAACAACGAGGCATCTGCGGCAAGGCCACGCTCAATGCTTCCGTGGAGCAAACTCGACTGGCTAAACAGATCATCCGGGACGAAGGCTATGAACTGCAGCTCATCGGAGTGGGTGGAGCGAGTTGCCTTGAGGATGTTGAGCAATACCTGGATGCCGGAGCAACCGCTGTCCACATTGCAACGGCCGCGATGGAGAATCCGGAAGTTGCTATGGAAATCAAAGCAGCAGCTTCCGTCGGCTAACTTTAGAGACATTCACTAGTTGACCCTCTCGAGCTCCTCGCTCAGCGCATAAAAAAACGGGCCTGGAATACTAAGCTCTGAAATTCGTAGTCCACATGTCCCCAGTGACCATCGACGGAAGCATACTATTGTCGATTGTGGCTACAAACCTGAACCTAATCATTCTGGCCCGTTGTGTTCTGCTTTGAGAATTCTTTCGGCTTTCGGCCCCCACCGAAGCTAAAATCACTCTCCTGTAAAGATTCTGTATATTACTTACTTTCCCTTTACACCCTATCTATCGCATATTCCCTAGTCGTATCTTTTCCGAAAATGTTCGCAGATCCGAATTGTTTGCCAATACCGCCTAGCTTTATACCAAGTTTGACGATTATGCCGATTGGCCGATCAGCTGAGCAATTCTGTCTAGATTCAGCCACTGGACGACCAGGTTGAAAACTTTTTTTCAGGTTTTAGTGAACGACGATGTCCGATTTACCTAGTACAATTCAGTCAGACACTCAACTTTTATTCTGATCACAGGTAGCGAGAAAATGTCTAACAACATGTTCCGTATCATTTTATGTCTCTTGATGTCCTATACCCTAACTGCGGACGCTCAGAATACTTCTGACGCAAAACTCTACGGTCAGGGTGTTCATGCTTACAACAATGGCGAGTATGACGCTGCGTTAAGCCTCTTCAATGCTGCGGTCGATCAGGGCTCAGAAGATCCTCGTGTATTTTTGTTCCGTGGGCTGGTATACCACCAACAAGGCAAAACCGAAGAAGCTCAGAAGGATCTAAAGCACGGAGCCGAACTGGAAGCCGTGGATAAGCGAGGATTCTATCCTGTGTCACCAGCACTCATCCGTGTGCAGGGAAAGGTTAGATTGCAGATTGAGAATCTCCGTCGTGAAGCCCGAGCTAATCTGGTTCAAATCGAGAAAACGCGCGCTGCCGCTCGTTACGAAGAACAAAAAGTAAACGAAGCAGCCGCATTACGTGAACCAATGCCAATGGATGCTCCCGCCATTCCGATCGACGCTCAACAATCAACAAGACCTGAAAACCCTTTTGCCCCAAGCAACATTGCCGGAATCAAAAGCAATCCTTCCAACGTAACTGTCTCAAAGACAAACCCAAAACCCTCTGTGGATGACAAAGACCCATTGGCCAATTTAGCCAACGATAATCCAATGCCAGCGAACCCTGTTACTAATAACAATCCGCCGGCTAACAACAC
>DEAW01000138.1:9415-24377 GCA_002348315.1 Planctomycetaceae bacterium UBA2972
TAACAACACGCCCCCGGCAATCAACAACCCACCGGCTGGCAATAATCCTTTCGCTCCCGGCAACGATGCCCCTGCAGCCAACAGCAATCCTCCTGCTGGAAATAATCCCTTTGCACCGGGAAACAATGCTCCGGCTAATAAACCTGCCACGAAAAGCGGGACGCTCGGGGCAATCTTTGGTTCACTGAATCCGTTTGGTGGTGGTAATGATGAACCTGCAGCGAACGCGGTACCCGGAGGTGGCAAACCACCAACCTCATTGGATGAAATCAAGAAGTTCATTCAGGGAAGTCTTCCCGGAGGCGGAGGTGGCGGCGCCAACCCCGGCAATAACAACCCTGCTCCCAATGGTAACAATCCGTTTGGACCCGTACCAAACCCGTTCAAATAACACACAAAACCAATCTGAATAACGAATCCCCGAGCATCCATTCAAGCGATCGCTCGGGGATTTTTTTGCGTTCGTGCCGTCACATCGCGTAGATACCCAGTGCGTATTTTTTAAGGTAAAATAAACGACCCTGCTGAGTCGTTTATCGTGCTCATGGCAGACATATTTCCTCTGGTTTCTGACACTTATCGTATGTTCGGATTAACAATGAATCGCATCCTCAACGCCGTTACTTTCACTATCGCGATTTTTAGCCTGTCGACACAGCCAATATTAGCAGCTCCCACCATCAACAACGTCAGTGTGCCGGGAATTCAAGCTGGTACTACCGTCCAGATTACTGTCACTGGTACCGATCTGACGCCTGCTCCAAAACTGATTGCTTCCTTTCCAATTGCGTCTCAAAAAGCCGTCGAAGGATCGGACAACGGTAAAGCAATCATCGAATTGAATACGACTGAAATTGAACCTGGAATCCACTGGGTTCGGGTCGCCAGTGACAAAGGTATCTCCAATGCTCTCTCGTTGGGCGTAGATAATCTCACTCAAATTCCTTTTGCAGAGACTGTCGAATCTCTGCCGGTTGCACTCGCAGGAGATTTATCGGGAGGAAACATCCTGAAAACAACTTTTCCTGCCAAGGCAGGGGACCCCCTTGTAGTCGACATCGAAGGTCGGCGCATAGGCTCCAATATCCGCCCGGTGATTCGCTTAATGGATGCAGCCGGCGTGCAAATTGGTTTTAGTGCTCCCCAGCCCGAACTGCATGGGGACGCAAGAATTACAGTAAAGATCCCCGCTGATGGTCTCTACACGCTGGAAATGCATGACATCCTTTACAAAGGTCCCGGCCCGGGACGGTTTCGGCTGAAGATTGGCAATCTTAGTTTTGCGGATTTGGCATTTCCAATCGGAGTACAGACCGGGCAGGCTGCCAGCATTCATTTTGGCCGAACGAATATTACCCAACCAGTCGATGTAACCTCAGCGAAAGATACAACCGGCTCAGCACCTCTTCCTGCGGCAGGACATGCCACGGGTTCACGACCGCGAGTCATTTTCAGTAACCACGCAGAGTTCGTGGAATCCACAGAGTCCGTCGACGTACCGGCTGCTCCGGTCGGGATTAACGGTCGCCTGTCCGTTAAGGGCGAGATGGATAAATTCAAAGTACTTGCCAGGCCGGGCTCTAAACTTCGCTTTGATATCATTGCCCGCCGTGCAGGCTCACCTGTCGACGGCGTCTTACTGGTTCAGGCCGCCAACGGCGCAACGCTTGGAAGCAATGACGACCGGCCCGGACTTTCAGATCCCGGCGTGGATGTCACCGTCCCCGGAGATTCTGAATTCATCACGGTGACTTTTTATGACCTACTTAAACGAGGCGGAGACGATTTCATTTATCGCATTGATATCGAAGATATCTCGCAGCCTCAATTCGCAGCCACCATCGCTCAGGATCGTTTACAAATCCCGGCAGGCTCCACACAAACAGTCGTCGTCGATGTCGCTCGGCAGGGATACAACGGAGACATCAATCTGGAATTCGACGGGTTGCCTGAAGGAGTCACCGTAACTAACAATCAAGTACTTGCCGGTCGTTCACGCGGACTCGTTTCAATAACCGCTACAGACGGCGTCGCCAACGCAACCATCGGCCGAATTATTGCCACCGCAGCGGACGAAAATGTGGGCACACGAAAAATCGCCAACGTGGGCGGAGATAGTCCGCATTACCGGGTGCTTCCCGAATTACGCAGAAGTCTGGGGATTGCCCGGGCAGCCACCGCCCCCATCGGGATTTCACTCGCCACAGAAACAACTGATCTTCAGGGTGCCCGAGGTAAATACCTTCCTGTCGCAGTCAATGTAAGCCGGATGGATGGAGTCACCGGTAATATTCGCTTGCGTCTGATCTCTAATCAAACCATGCCTCGTAAAAAAATAAAGCAAAACAACAAAGACGTTGAAGTCGATGATACCGACCGGGCATTACGCCTCAGTGAAGATCCGATGCTCGGAGTGGACATCACCAGCCAAACTGTCAACGTCTGGGTTCCACACGATCTGGGAATCATGGCCTGGCGGGGAGCCATCGTTGCTGAACTCTTATCCGCAGATAACAAAAACGTTTTGGCTACCGTTTCCACGGCACAACTTACAATCACACCTTTAGATTCACTCAGTCTTGCGCTGACCACAGACGCCGCCATTCAGGCACGTGCTGGCGAAGGAGAATCGGGACATTTTGCGGGTACCATTACTCGAGCGGCGGGCTTTGACAAACCCGTGACCGTGACGCTCGCCGGTCTGCCGGAAGGCTATGCCGCACCCAGCATCGAAGTCCCTGCTGACCAAACTGAATTCAAACTGGAAGTCCGCTTCCCCAAAGAAGCGAAGCCAGCCGACCTGAAAGATATCAAGCTGCTCGCCAATGCACCTACCGATCTCAAGCCCGAAGTCAAGGTTTCGAGCAACCAAATCAACACCATGATTAAAGTCGTTGCTCAAGAGTAAGGCACTCGATAGTTCAGCATCCATGATTCGAACTACATTACGAAGGAATAAGAATAGCATGCGTTTTCCAAACCGTATTTTAGCGTTTGTACTGTTGGTCACTTTCATAGCATCAGTGCCATTTTCATCGGCTATCGCTCAGGACAAAGACACTCGTCCCAATATCCTCTTCATCTTTTCAGATGACCATGCCTACCAGTCGATCAGCGCCTATGACAGCATCGTCAATAAAACTCCCAATCTCGATCGCATCGCTAATGAGGGCATGCGTTTCGATCGGGCGTTTGTAACCAACTCAATCTGTGGGCCATCGCGAGCCGTGGTATTAACAGGTAAATACGGTCACCTCAATGGATTTGTAAGAAACGGGAACACCTTCAATGGCCACCAACAAACCGTTTCTAAGTTACTGCAAAAATCGGGTTATGAAACCGCGGTCATTGGCAAGTGGCACTTAAAAAGCACGCCTGTTGGATTTGATTATTACCATGTGTTGATTGGTCAGGGGCCCTATTACAACCCACCCATGAAAACGACCGATGGACCGGTTAACCACGTTGGCTATACAACGGAAATCATTACTGATCAGACATTGAAATATCTCAAGCAGCGACGTGATCCGGACAAACCGTTCTTTCTGATGTACCAGCACAAGGCGCCACACCGAAACTGGCAGCCTGGTCCTAACGAAATTAATAACTACAACAACGAAACGATCCCCGAGCCAATCACCTTATTTGATGATTACAAAGGACGTACATCCGCCGCTCGAAATCAGGAAATGACCGTCAAAGAACATCTCACTCGCTTTGACCTTAAGCTGGACCCTCCTCGCAATCTGACGCCCGAACAACTCAAAGTTTGGAACGATGCCTATGACGAGAAAAATGCTGAGTTGGAAAAACTCAACCTCGAAGGCGACGACCTGATCCGGTGGAAATATCAACGCTATGTCAAAGATTATCTACGCTGCATCGATAGCGTAGATAAAAACGTCGGGCGCGTGCTCGATTACTTAGAAGAATCCGGTCTGGCTGAAAACACGATCGTCATCTACACCTCCGACCAGGGTTGGTATCTGGGTGAACATGGGTGGTACGACAAGCGTTGGATGTATGAAGAATCATTCCGTACGCCGCTCATGGTTCGCTGGCCGGGTAAGATCAAGCCGGGCACTGTGAACACCGACATGGTCATGAATCTCGACTTTGCTCAGACATTTCTGGACATCGCCGGAGCCGATCAGCCGGACGACATGCAGGGTGCCAGTATGAAACCAGTTTTCGAAGGTAACACACCTGATGACTGGCGGAAAAGTGTTTACTACCACTATTACGAATTCCCCGGCGCCCATAGCGTGGCCAAGCATAACGGAGTGCGAACGGAACGCTACAAGTTGATCAACTTCTATGAAAACAAGGAATGGGAGTTGTTCGACCTCAAAGAAGATCCCAATGAACTAAACAGTGTCTACGACGATCCGGATTATGCCGACATCAAAAAGGATCTGGAAGTGGAATTACAACGGTTACAGGAATTCTATAAAGATGATGGCACGATTGTTAACTTTGGCGCCGATCGAGCTAAACTGCATCCCACCGAGTTGGTAAGGCGATTTCGTTTTGGTGAATTTGATAATATTGAGCGTTCGCCATACGGTACTGCAGTCCTTTGCGACGGGAAAAAGCCACTCTTCCAAATACCCAGCACGGGAAAATTCAGTCCTGATTTTAAGCCGATCACCTTAGGTGGCTTTATCAATCCCACGGCAGCCGACGGTGTCATCGCCGCGCAGGGTGGTCAGGCTATGGGTTACACGATGAGACTCAAAGATGGAAACCTTCTGTTTTCTGTGCGCTCTGAGGGACAGTTGTTTACGGCCGTAGGCCCTGCCATTGAACTCAATGAATGGACACACGTCATCGCCGTGCTCGATCGCAACGCCAAACTTGCGTTCATTGTGAATGGCAAAAAAATAAAAACCGATGTCAAAGCGGCATTCATATCAAGTGCCCCTGCTGATGGATTTACTTTAGGCATCGATGGGGGTTCACTCGTCGAAGACTACGGAGCCACCAATGGACTACAGGGTAAGATGGCTGACTTCCGCCTCTTTTGGGGTACACTCGATAACGAAACACTTCAAAGCTGGGTAAACCCTAAGTAAGAAACCCGTGAAGCTAACAGCAAAATACGATGGGATAATCAACCATGAATCTAAACCGACGACAGGCAATCCAGGCTTCCGCCGTGGCTCTGGCTACCACCGCCACAACCTATACCTCAGCCGCCACATCTGTCAAAGCTGAGTCAAAGCCATTTGGATTCTGCTTTAACACCAGCTGTGTCCGGGGCCAAAAACTCTCACTGGACCAGCAGGTTGATTTGGTTATCAAAGCCGGCTATGAAGGGATCGAACCCTGGATACGTGACCTGCAGGCATTCAAAGATAATGGCGGCAGCCTTAAAGACCTCGGGAAAAAGCTCGCGGATCATAACGTCAAAGTGGTTAGCGCGATCGGATTTGCGCGATGGATTGTCGACGACGATCAGGAGCGTGCTAAAGGATTGGAGACCGCCAAACACGACATGGGGCTACTCAAGGAAATGGGAGGAGTAAGAATTGCTGCACCTCCGGTCGGAGCCACCAATATTGAAGGATTTGATTTATTCGCTGCGGCCAGTCGCTATCATGCACTCTGCGAAGTGGGACGCAATGAAGGCATCACTCCTCAGTTAGAACTCTGGGGATTTTCAAAGACCTTGAGTCGATTGGGAGAATTGGCATTTGTGGCGGCCGAAGCAGGCCATCCGGATGCATGTATCCTGCCGGACATCTACCATATCTACAAAGGTGGGTCATCGTTTGAAGGCCTCAAGATGCTTAACGGACAACATATCCATTGTTTTCACGTTAATGATTATCCTGCTGATCCTCCTCGCCCAACCATTGCGGATAAAGACCGTGTCCATGTCGGAGATGGAATTGCCCCGGTAACAAAAATACTTCAAATGGTCTACAAGGCCGGCTGTCGGGGTATGCTGTCGCTCGAGTTGTTCAATCCGGAATACTGGAAGCAGGACCCAATGCAGGTCGCTTCCGAAGGTCTGGCAAAAGTCAAAGCTGCGGTTGCCAAAGCATTTGGTTAAACCACTCTCCCCGTGAATAGGTCCTAGCCGTGGTCGATCGGAAAAAGAAGAGAATCCTCTTCCCGCTGCTGGCTATTTGTGTTGGCTTACTGCCAGTGGTGGGACTGGAAATAATCTTTCGAATCTTCGACATTGCCTCACCGGAACAAGTCGTGGATTCTTCTGCAGGCTTCACCGGGTACCAGCCTCTGTTCACCCTGGACGAAGCTGACCAGACGTACGTAACGGCCAGGAATCGCGCGCTCTATTTCGGCGATCAATCTTTTGCTGTTGTGAAACCGAATGATACCTTTCGTATGTTTTTCCTTGGCGGATCGACAGTTCGGGGACGTCCGTTTGCCGTTGATTCCGCGTTCTCCAAATGGGTGGAATTAGAGCTTAATCAGCGAAGTCAGACGACTAAATATGAGTCGATCAACTGTGGTGGCCTGTCCTATGCCAGTTTTCGCTTAACCCACATAAATGATGAAGTACTCGAGTACGACCCTGATCTGATTGTCATTGCCACCGGACACAACGAATTCCTGGAAGATCGTACTTTTAGCCAGGCGAGTCAAAAAGCGGAGGCTCAAAGTGCATTGGAGTCGCTCCGTTTGGTCGTTTGGGCCCGCTCGCTCTTAGGCCAGGACGTCGAGTCATTCAAAGATGCGTCCAGCGAAAAACTTCCTGAAAACGTGACTGCGCGTCTGGATGCTGAAAGTGGTTATGCCTCGTACCAATGGGACCCTGAATGGTCTGCCGCAATCACTTCTCAATACGAAGACTCACTGCGGGAGATGCTAAGGCGCTGCCAGGCCTCTCAAACTCCCGTCGTTTTAGTTTGTCTCGGCTCTAATCTCAGAGATTGTCCACCTTTCAAATCTGAGCTACCTGACACACTCGATGTAAAATCACAGCAACAGTTCCTGGATTATTTTGCGCAGGCAAGCGCACTCGTCGATCAGCCTCGAGCAGCACTGCAACGATATCAGGAATGCTTAAAAATCAGTGATCAATACGCTCTGCTGCATTACCGCATGGCCCGCATTTATGAGCAACTTGGCGAAACCATCCAGGCCAAAGATCATTACCTGCTTGCGAAGGATACTGATATCTGTCCGCTCCGTTTATCTGAAGCCATGGATGAAATTCAACGCCGGCTGGCCGCCGACTTTGCAGTACCACTGGTTGATGCAAGAACAGCGATCGAAAGTGAGAGTGCCACATATATTCCCGGCTATGAAATGTACGTTGATCACGTGCATCCCACCTTGCATGGACATCAGGTCATCGCCGGAGCGATTGTCGATAAACTGATTGATCGAAAACTAGTCACGCCTGATCATCAGTTAAGTGTCCAGCAATACCAAACTCTTTACAAAGACCACATAAGCTCGTTGCCCTTAGCATTTTTTGCAAACGGATCGCGGCGTGTTAGCTGGCTGGAAAATTGGGCACGTCGTGACAAACTGGTTCGTGAACTCGAGCCATTTGACCTGCGAGGGCAGTTAGCTGTGGTGCATCGCCATATGGGATTTGACGAAACCGAACATGCATTAAACGAACTTAATAAAGCGGCTACAGATCATGAGAGCATTACCAGACCCGTGCTTGGTCTGGCACTTACTTTTCAACGGCATGGGCGGTACAGTGCGGCGCGAACGCTATTGGAATGGCTACATGAGAATGAATCGGACCCGCAGCTATTGCAGGAAATTCAATACGCTCGAATGATCAACGCCGAAAGCATGGGTGATCGCGGCATCGCCATTTTGATCTATGACAACTTCTTTGAACGATTACCATTCGAAGTCGAAGCCAATCAAGGTTGGAGGGATTTCGTTCCTGACATTTGGGAACGAGTGAAATTAGAGAAGCAATAATGATGAATGATTCTCCTGCCTATAACTCCGTGGCTGTAATTCTTCCGGAACTGCAGCGACAATTCACCGACCGAGTTTCTGTTGATCCGGAAATACTCAACGACCACGGTCACGATGTTTCCCGGCACGAAACGCAGGCTCCTCAGGCGGTCGTCTTTCCAACCAGTACTGAGGAAGTTGCTGCGATCGTGCGGTTGTGTCATCAGCACCGGGTACCCGTGATCCCCTTCGGCACAGCAACGGCGGTGGAAGGAGGCGTCGTGGCAATCCATGGTGGAGTAGCCATTGACCTAATGCAAATGAACTCCATTCTGGAAGTCAATATTTCGGATGCGGATGCCACTGTGCAGGCAGGAGTGACCCGATATCAATTGAACGATTCGATCGAAGCTGAAGGAAATGGTTTGGTCTTTACCGTGGACCCGGGAGCCGATGCATCTATCGGCGGAATGGCGGCCACCCGGGCATCGGGAAGTTCCGCGGTGAGGTACGGGACAATGCGAGATAACACGTTGGCCCTAACGGTGGTATTGCCCGATGGCGAAATAATTAAAACTGGTGGGCGAGCACGTAAGTCTTCGGCCGGGTACGATCTTACTCATTTGATGGTAGGCAGCGAAGGTACGCTAGGAATCATTACAGAAGTCACCGTCAAACTACATCCAAAACCCGAACAAGTCTCTTCTGCCGTTTGCCCGTTTCCTTCCATCGAAAGTGCCGTGGATGCCGTCATTGAGATACTGGCTGCCGGAATTCCTGTTGCCCGTATTGAACTGCTTGATGAAGTACAAATCGATGCTGTCAATAAATACAGCGGCCTGAGTAATGTCCTCTTACCAACGATCTTCTTTGAATTTCACGGTTCCACAAAACATGTTCTGGAACAAACCACACGAGCTGAGGCAATCACTGCTCAGCACGGCGCGACTGAATTCAAGTGGGCGGTGGATCAACAGCAGCGTGATCGACTATGGCAGGCTCGATACGATTCTTTCCACGCTGTTATGGCATTAAGGGAGAATGCTGTTGGATATGTCACTGACGTTTGTGTGCCGATCTCGGAATTAGCACGTTGTTTTCTACATGCCAAAGAAATTGTCAAAGACGCAACCGTGCCAGCGCCTGTGTTTGGCCATGTCGGGGATGGAAACTTCCATGTCGTATTCCCACTCGATCCCGATAGGCCTGCGGAGCTTGCTGAGGTAACCGGTTACCATCAACAGCTAATCGACATGGCACTCTCGGTCGGTGGCACATGTACGGGCGAGCATGGTATTGGTTTAGGCAAACGTGAGGCCCTGAAACAAGAGCATGGTCAAGCCGTAGATACGATGAAGCGAATCAAGCTGGCACTCGACCCGCTGAATATCATGAACCCCGGAAAAGTTGTGTAAAATAGACGTCTTTCGATCACCCCAATCCTCTACTTCTCTGGATGATTCCTTATGAAATTGCATGTGTTCTTAATCCTTGTTGCTTCACTTTCCAGCAATCTGGTTTTTGCCGATGGAGAAGGTGACAACAATCCCGAATCTGTACGTCAGATTCCTCGAATCGGCATCAAGGTATCTGATGAAGATCGCATTACGCTAAATACCGGGTTGTCGGAATTAGCAGAATTGATCAAGCAGCTGCAATCAAGTGAATCGGATTTTGCATTAACGTTTCTACCTGACGTGGAAATTTACTACCGGGGCGTAAAGGATAATCTTGAACATCAGGAATTCTTCAGCGAAAAAGATATCGCCAAAGCATTGACCGCACTCGCCAGCGGGAAGCAGCGAGCTCAGCAGTTACTCGCCGGTGAAACTCCCTGGTTAAGTCAGACGGGTCTGGTCGTACGTGGGTTTCGTAGCAAGCTTGATGGATCGGCACAGCCCTATGGATTGGTTATTCCTAACAATTATCAGGCAGACGGTGAACAGGCTGTCCGACTGGATATTTGGTTTCACGGTCGAGGGGAGACTTTAAGTGAGACCAACTTCATCGACAGGCAAACCAAAGTGGTTGGCTATTATGCTCCCGCAAACACGATCGTCTTACATCCCTATGGTCGCTATAGCAACGCATTTAAATTCGCCGGCGAGATCGACGTGCTTGAAGCCATGGCACACGTCAAAGCCAATTACCGCATCGACAACGATCGTGTCAGCGTTCGCGGTTTTTCGATGGGCGGTGCCGGCTGCTGGCAATTTGCACAACTCTATGCTGACCAGTGGTTCGCCGCAAATCCGGGAGCAGGATTTTCTGAAACTCCCGCATTCCTAAAGTCCTTCCAAAACGAAACGTTGCAACCCTATTGGTGGGAAGAGAAGCTGTGGCGTTGGTACGACACTGATGACAATGCGATCAACCTGGCCCACGTACCCTTGATTGCCTATAGCGGTGAAGATGACATCCAAAAACAGGCGGCCGATGTTATGGAAGCAGCCCTGACTAAAGAAGGCATCGACATGGTACATATCATTGGGCCCAAAACCGGCCATCGAATCCACCCTGACTCGCAGGCGATCATTGAAGACAAAATGGCAAGCCTGGCCCGTGTAGGCAATGACAGGCTGCCGCTGACGATCAATAAAATCACTCATACGTTGAAATACAACCGGCAATACTGGCTGACGATTACCGGCATGAAAGAACACTGGGAACCTGCCCGGGTGCGAGCCTCCATTAATCGGAATCAAATTACAATCGTCTCCACCGATGTAACAGGATTAAAATTCGACATGGGTGCCGGACTGGCTCCATTCGATATCACGCGCGACATCACTGTCCTTATCAACAACCAAACCATCAGGGCACCCAAGGCGAAGTCTGATCGGAGCTGGGCTTTCGAGATTCATTTGACCGATGGGAAATGGGTAGCCGGTCCCAGATCTGGTGAAGGATTACAGAAACGACATGGACTACAAGGCCCTATCGACGATGCATTTTTAAGCAGTTTTTTGATGGTGACACAAAGTGGTAAACCGATCAATGAAGCGATTGGCAAATGGACGACCAGCGAGCAGACACGTGCCATCAAGCATTGGCGACAACACTTTCGAGGGCACGCTCGGGTCAAGGCAGACTCAGAAGTTACTGAGAGCGATATCGCCAATCACAATTTAATTCTCTGGGGAGACTTCTCATCCAATCAAGTCATCGCCGACATCCTTGCCCGGCTGCCGCTAAGCTGGACTGAACAGGGAGTTTCTGTGGGTGAGAAGGTATTTGATGCCAAAAGTCATGCTCCAATTCTGATCTACCCTAACCCCTTAAATCCCGCTAAATACATTGTGATCAATAGTGGATTTACCTATCGCGAATATGCTTACTTAAATAATGCCCGGCAAGTACCGATGTTACCCGACTGGGCGATTGTGGATGTTGTGAACAAGCCTAAAGCCAACGACTCTATCTACCGTTTCCCGGGTATCCCCAAAGATGCCAATTTCTTTGATGAAAACTGGGAAGTAAAGTAACCGACTGTTGAGTATCAATTCCGCAATGCGTTTGAGAATTCTCTTTCTAATTACCTTGCAAATGGGGCTGTTTTTTGAGTCCGCCTCGGCTGCGCCGAAGGATAAAACTGACGCCTCTCCGGGGCAACGCCTTTATGTCAAACAATGTGCACATTGTCATGGCATGCAGGGAGAAGGGGTCGTGGGCGTTAATGATAACCCTCTGTACGGCCATAAACGGCTGCCAGAGCTAATTCAGGTTATCGAAGAGACAATGCCGGAAGATAAACCCAAATCGTGTCGCGGGGACGATGCGATTGCAGTAGGTCGATACATCTTCGAGACATTCTATACGCCTGAAGCACGGGCCAGTCAAAAACCACCACGTATTGAACTCGCGAGATTGACCAATCGGCAATACATCCAGTCCATTACAGACATCTTTCAGAATTTTCTCGGGCGTCCGGAACCCCGTCAGGACCGTGGAGTCAAAGCGACGTACTTCGATGCACGGAATTTTGGCAAACCAGTGGGGAACGAGATAGTGGACAGCATCGATTACGATTTCGATGAAGCGTTGCCGTTCGACAAACTCACCAAGAAAGAAGAGTTTTCCGTTCGTTGGGAAGGCTCTGTTCTGGCAGAAGAAAGCGGGGTTTACGAGTTTATTGTCAAAAGCCCCAATAGCATTCGCCTCTATATCAACGATCGAAAGTTGCGTTTGATCGATAAGTACGTTGCAACACAGGATCGGAATGCCGAGCATCGGGCCACAATTAGTTTACAGGGTGGCCAGGCGTACTTCTTTAAGTTAGAGACGTTTCGTTTCAAAGAACCAACCGCGTTTATCTCTATGTCCTGGGCTCCACCAGGCGGTACGGAGCAGGTCATCCCGAAGCGTAATTACAGCCCGACGCCGATTGGTCAGGGAATTCTGGTACAAACTCCATTTCCACCAGACGACAGTGCCAGTGGCTACGAACGTGGAATTTCAGTGAGTGCAGAATGGGACGAAGCCACAACCAATGCTGCCATCGAAGTGGCTGATAAGGTATTGCCATTGCTCGACCAAATGGCTCGCACTAATCAAAATGATGCTGAGCGGATCGGGAAGATTCGGACGTTTTGCCACACGTTTGTTGAGTATGCTTTTCGACGGCCGCTACGTGATGATCAGAAGGCCATTTATGTGGATAGTTTTTTTAGTGATGAACTGGATGTTACTGACTCTGTAAAGCGTGTGATAATTTCGACACTTAAGTCACCTATGTTTTTGTATCCGGAGCTCAACCGAAAACCGGACACGCCTACACTCGATAGCTACCTGGTGGCCAGTCGCCTGGCCTTGGCGTTATGGGATTCTGTTCCGGATACCGCTCTACGCAACGCTGCCGATCGTGACGACCTATTAGATCCTGTCAAAGTGGAGCAGCAGATTAAGCGGATGCTCGGCCATAGCCGGGCGAGATCAAAGCTCGACTATTTTATGCTGCATTGGTTGCAACTCAACGAAAAAGGAGCGTTCTCTAAAGATGAAGAGTTATTCGCTGATTTCACTGAAGAAGTAAAAGCTGATTTAAGGGTTTCACTGCGACAATTTGTCCGTGACATTATTTGGAGTGAGTCATCTGATTACCGCCATTTCTTTACAGGTAGTCACATTCCGATTAATCAGAACCTGGCATCGTTTTATGGGATCACAGGAGTGACCGGCACTGATTTTGTTTCGGCTTCTATTGGCAACCAGACAGGCAAAGGGGTTTTAACGCATCCCTATATGCTATCGATGCTGGCTTACGATGATAACAGTTCGCCTATTCATCGCGGAGTGTTTATCACGCGGCGGTTGCTCGGGCGGACGCTGAAAGAGCCACCTCAGGCAACTGAGCTGGGAAGTGCTGAATTCCCAACTGAATTGACGATCCGTGAAAAGGTCACTGCGTTAACCGAACCTACGGCGTGTGCCGGTTGTCATAACATTATCAATCCTCTTGGCTTCAGCCTTGAGAATTACGATGGGGTTGGCCGATATCGAAATCAGGAAGTTGGTAAAGCCATCAATGCGGTAGCCAACTATAATACGGTTGAGGGAGAAACGATCGAGCTCAGCGGTGCGAACGGATTAGCTGACTTGATTATTGGCAGCCCACAGGCACATGGAGCATTTGTCGACCATCTGTTCCATCAGGCAGTCAAGCAACCCATTAATGCGTATGGTGATTCACTACGCGAGTCCTTGATTAGTAGATTTCAGACCTCCGAGTTTAACATTCAACAACTGTTAACCAACATTGTGTTGGAATCAGCATTGTATGAACCGCAACAGGAAACGAAAGAATGAGTATCCAGCATCGTCGTCGATTTATTCAGGATATGGGATTTTCAGCTGCCAGCCTGCCACTCTTGATGGGGTTGCCAGCATTTTCCGGTGCCGATGATACGGTTGCAAAACAGCGGATGATCATCGTATTCACGCCGAACGGTACAATTCCAAAAGACTTCTGGCCGGACGAAGCCGGCGCGGATTTCAAATTGAAGCGAATTATGGAATCGCTACAACCTTATCAGGATCAAATGCTCGTTCTGAAAGGGATCTGCGATCAGATCAAGGGTGACGGTGACAGCCATATGCGTGGCATGAGTTGCCTGTTAACCGGGATTGAACTGTTGCCTGGTAATATTCAGGGTGGCAGTCACACGCCGGCCGGCTGGGCCAGTGGATTATCTGTCGATCAGGAAATAAAGAACTTCCTGCAAAAGAACCCGGAAACTCAAACCCGTTTTGGCTCACTCGAATTTGGAGTGGTAGTACCAGACCGTGCTGATCCCTGGACCCGGATGGTGTATTCAGGGTCCAATCAACCTGTCGCTCCCATCGATGATCCCTACGTGATGTTTAACAAGCTTTACGGGAAGGTCGAAGACCGTAAGAGTGTGGAAAGTGTTTTAGATCGGGTGCGTAATGACTTGCGACGAGTTCGGACACTGGTTGGCAAAGAAGATCGCAAATTACTGGAGCAACATGAACAGTTTATTCGGGACATGGAAGCTCGAATTAAACGCGACGCTGAGCATCAATTAGATATTCCGGCTCCGGTTCAGCAAGCCGGCGTGAAAAATGCGAATGAGAATATGCCGGATCTTAGTCGGATGCAAATCGACATGCTCGTCAATAGTCTGCAGAACGACATGGCGCGGGTGACATCTCTGCAGTACACTCGTAGTGTTGGGCAGGCCAAGATGACCTGGTTAGGAATTAAAGACGGACACCACGGATTGTCCCATGAACCGGACAGTGACACCGAAGCTCAGGAAAAGCTTGTTAAGATCAACCGCTGGTATTGTGAAGAAATTGCTTACATGGCGAAGCGGCTGGCTGAGACACCTGAGCCGGATGGGACTGGTTCGATGTTAGATAATACAACGATTGTCTGGACGAATGAGCTGGGTAAAGGTAATTCTCATACGCTCAACGACATACCGTTTGTGTTAATCGGCGGCGGTTTACGATTCCGCATGGGCCGGTCTTTGCAGTATGGTCGTGTGGCTCATAATCGTCTGTTAATGGCGATTGCTCATGCCTTTGGTCATCGGGTCGA
>DEAW01000115.1:0-14133 GCA_002348315.1 Planctomycetaceae bacterium UBA2972
GCAGCGATCGAGTGAGTCGCTGTACCTTTAGCGGCTTTGTCTTCCAAGCCACCATAACTGGTGATGATAGCACCACCAACGATTGCCAACATGGCTACAACCATGAGGACTTCCAACAGGGTAAAACCTGCTTTTTTCATAGAGCGTTTCATTATGAACGTCTCCTTCAAAAAAATTTACAAGGCTACTATCCCAATAGCCAACTAATACACACTCAGATTGATATTCAAACTGAGATCAGATATCAATCAGAAACAGTTTCTAATTGATACTTTGTTTCAATAACAGGAGTCTACACCCTCAATCGTCTCTTGAAAACAGGGTAAATCTACTTTTACAACAAAAAAGTGTAAAAAATATGGTCTTTATTGAGAATAGGTCTCATTTAGCGGGTTTATAGCGTAAACCCGCAGTATTAACCCTAAAATATTACGCAGTTTAAGATGCATTGGTAAAATAATGCCTCTGATTCTGTCCTAAAAAACAATTACCAGCTTTGATTTTCCAAATTAATACACTATGAACAATTCGCACAATTCCAAACAGATAAGCCCTTTCTCCACCTGGATTACCTTTCTATTGCCAGGCATTCTCTTACTTTCCAATTCAATGACGTATGGCGAAGATTGGAGTCAATGGCTAGGTAACCAACGCGACGGGGTATGGAAAGAAGATGGTATCCTCGACAAGTTTCCGGCAGACGGACCAAAACTGCTTTGGAAGTCCCCGATCGGGAGCGGATACTCCGGACCTTCCATTTCAAATGGTCGAGTCTACGTCATGGATCGCATCGAAGGCGCCGATCCAAAAACTGCGAAAGACCTGCACAACGGCAATCCTCCCAAAAACTATAACTTTGTACGCAAGCTCATTCCTGGAAAAGAAAGGATGCTCTGCCTCGACGAAAAGACCGGCAAAATCCTCTGGTCCCATCAATGGGACTGCCCCTACACAACGGTCGCTGCTTACGCGATCGGTCCCCGTGTTACTCCCACGGTCGATGATGACCGAGTCTATGCTCTGGGCGCAGAAGGGAATTTCTTCTGTTTTAACAATCAGAATGGAAATGTAATCTGGCAACGAGATTTCAAAGAAGATTACAAACTAAACATTCCCGAGTGGGGAACAGCAGCTCATCCTTTAATAGATGGCGATAACGTTATCAGCATTGTGGGTGGTGAAAACACGACGGTCGTCGCATTTAACAAAAAAACCGGCGATGAAGTTTGGCGGTCGCTTACGTCCAAACAGCCCGGTTATTGCCCGCCCGTTATCTACACCATCAATGGTATCCGGCAATTAATCATCTGGCATGGCGATGGATTAGAGTCCATCAATCCGGCAACCGGCGAATTGTATTGGTCCGTCGATGTCATTCCAACCTATGGCATGTCGATCGGGCACCCGGTACTCTCTGGAAACAAACTCGTAATGATGGCCTGGGCTCGGGTTTCTGCCTGCGTTGAAGTAGCCGATTCCGGCAAAGAGGCCAAACTGGTTTGGCAAGGGAATACCAACATTGGTATCGGAGGCGTTTTTTGTACCGCAGTCATCGACAATGGCTTCATTTACGCCTGTGGAATCAGTGGACGTTATACCTGTGCCAAACTTGAAGACGGCTCAAGGCTTTGGACGACCTACCAACCATCCACTGGTCAGCGTCCGGGAGCATGGGGCAATGTCTTTACCATCAAACATCAGGATCGCTACTTCCTGGCAAACGATCTTGGTGATCTAATCATCGCCAGCCTCAGCCCTAACGGTTACGAAGAAATTAGCCGCACCAACTTAATTGAACCTACTCATTGGGTCGCAGGTCGCACCTTGGTTTGGTCACATCCCGCTTTTGCCAATCGCTGTATCTTTCTTCGCAATGATAAAGAAATTCGTTGCTACTACTTAGGCAAGAACCAGTAACCGACTAGCTACTCAGGCTTTACTTTAGGTTTTCGTTTACCATTAAGCAGCCAGCCAATGGGTGTATGTCGCACAAACAGCTGATAAGTAATCAAAAGAGTGACAGTAATCGCAGTGCACACCACGGTAAATTTGATCCAGGGATGCCAGTCCATCGGCTTTACCAGTTGAATGTACAATCCCACCAAAGGCATATGAGCGACATATAACCAGTAAGAAGAATCCGAGACGTACCGCATCACTTTACTTTCACGACTCAAGATCGTACGGAAGCATCCCATCCAACCGAATGTCATCATCCAAACATAGGTGACTGACGCAATCTTAATGACCAGCTCTCTGGCGGCATAAGGTTCCAACTGAAGCCATTGGTGCTCAATCGCACTCTCAAAGAACGGCTGGTTTTCAAGCCACTCGAGCAGCCAACCTTCCTGTCGACCACAAGCCAAATACAACAAAATCGAAAGTGGAATTGTAATCCACCAAAACCGACCAAGTTTACCGGCGTTATCATCAACGTCAAAATACCAGGCACCAAACAGAAAGAAGATCAGGTAATACACCAGCATATGTGGCTGAGGCCCCCAATGCGTTGATGTGTCCGGACCAAATTGACTGTGCATTACCAGAGTCGGAATGAGTGTCAATGGAATCAAATAAAGATAACGCACTTGCGAGACAATGAGCCATTTGGGTAGACGCTTTAATCCAATCAAGTCACATACCAAAGCATAAATCGCAAATAAGGCAACTAACCACACCAAAAACCACAAGAACCAGAAATGGCCAAAGCCCCCTTGATGGAAAAGATTCTGCCATTGCCCTTCATCGTTTTTGTAATGGCGAGCTTCGTTGACCTGCTTCCAATACCAATCTTTGAATTTCCCGATCTCTCCGCGACCATCGGCTTCCCCGCGTTGTTGCTCGTCCTCACGATTCTCATTCTTACTTTTGTATTTCCGCCAGAAATCATCCTGATTCCAATTGGCAAACACTTCCTCATGGGATGGACCGGGTTTAACTTCGGTCCCCAGTATCTTGGCAGCCTCATAACGTCTGCCTTTCACGGCTTCCGGGTTAATTCCCATTTCTAAAGAAGCCACCAGATACATCAAGCCATCACGAGACTCGACCGTAAAGGGAGTCGCCGCCACATCTGCCGCTGTTTCCCCGGCATCATTTTTAAGCGACGTATCGACCTCAAATCGTTTCAGTAGACGTATTTCGCCATGCCGAGCGAACAGGGCGGCAACATGCAATGCTGTATTTCCGTCTCGGTTTCGTCCATTAACATCCGCTCCATGATTCAGGAGCATCTCCGCCACACCATATTTTCCTGTCGCAACGGCATAAGACAATGCTGAATACCCATACCTGTCAAATACCGAATTGGGATCAACGCCGGATTTGATTAAACGTATTAAGCGGCCCGTGTCATGAGCTCGAATCCGCTCAAAAAAGTGACCACCTGCCTGGCGTGTTCCATCTCCTAGTTTTCGTTGGCCGGAGGCAAGTTGCAGATAGTATTTTAATTGTGGGTTCTCCGAGTCCTTAACCCATTCAATCGGCCGCTGGCCCTGGCCGTTCTTTACGTTGACATCCGCACCGCGGTCAAACAGATCAGCCACACGTTCCCAATCATCCGATGCTATCGCAAGTTGAAGCGGCGTTTCTCCCGTTTCAGGATGAAGCTGATTGACCGAGTCGGGATCAATATCAAGTCGGCGATGCATGATTCGACGGTCAGGTTGCTGGACGGCATCCCAGATCGTCATACTGTGAACTCGCTTCTCTCGTTCAAAGAACTCGACAATGCCCTCATGACCAACTTCCTCTGCAATTATCTCAGCCGTCTTGCCATCCTTCCCGGTAAGAGTTGTATCCGCACCTCGTCGCACCAGCATTTCAACTAAATCCTGTCGACGTAGCTGCGTCACTACCATCAGCGGTGTATAGCCATCCTCTGTATGTTGTTCATTAACGTCGGCGCCTTCTTTGAGTATCTCGTCCAACACCCTCCGATCACTTCGCCAGGCTGCATCATGCAAAGTCATTTCCGGGCGGGCTTCTTCCCACAGCTTTCTGTCGTGATCACCACGCCAACGACCAACAGCATCCTCCATGGACTGAATAAATATCAGGCCCAACATACAGGGCAGAAAAATCCTGGCATAACGGTGCTTTAGCAAGGAATCCAGTCCGCGTTTACGCCACAGCATCGCGGTAAAGAATCCACTCACCAAAAAGAACAGCGGCATTCGGAAGCCATGAATGATCTCAAACATCATTCGGAAGCTATCGGTTGTCTGATGCAACATACGCGGATTCACATCATCGGTGATGATCCAGCCAGGCGTGTACCCCAATGCGACATGCAACGCAATCCCTAATAACATGGCAATCGCTCGCAACGCATCTAAGTCATGTCGGCGAGCGATACTGCCTTTCGCTTCTATACTCAAAGCCATTCAATCCTGTTGGAACGGGTGGGCAAACATCAACATATTCGCAAAGGAGGGGTTAATCGCTGGTTGATGTCGGAGCCTGTTGCTCACTATCCATCGTAGTTAATAACGCTTCGATTTCCATGACCTCAGTCTCAGCTTCTTTCGGAGCACGCTCAAGGTAACCCAGCGGTGCAACTCCGGTGGCATCCTTAATACCAACGTCTGCTCCGGCCTGCAAAAGCAGTTTGACTCCCTCAACATTCGCCGCTTCAACTGCCCAATGAAGAGGTGTCGCTGCTGTTTCGTTGTGAACTCGCACGTTGACATCAGCACCTTGTTCAATCAGAAAACTCGCAGCCTGATTATTAAACTCCATCACAGCCAAATGCAGAGCAGAAGCACCGTGCGTCGTATCACCCGGTAAATCAAATGGAGCGTTTATATCAATATCATCTGACAAATGGAACTGGATCGCCGTCAAGTCACCAATTTTTGCCGCTTCCCACAAAGTGGATGTTGTATCCGGGATCACACCGGAGTCTGTCCCCATGGCACGGCCAATAATCGTTACTAACAATCCATGCCGGACATATTCCGCAGTATTAAGGGCTGTCAATCCATCCGCATTCACGCGATCTAAATCTGCCCCACGGCTAATCAAATACTCAGCAATGTCCACTTCGCCTCGAAAGACCGCGATATGCAATGCGGTCGCTCCCCGATCATCCTGAGCATTCACATCGATACCCGTTTCAATGGCCAATACGACCGAATCAAAATCGCCTCGATCAACCGCCGTAAACAAGGACTTCGCTTCCCCTTCAATCTGGCCGGGGACAAAAGCAACTTCCTGTGCCGTGTACGTATCCACCGGTTCGCTACAACCCCACGCACCAAGCAACGCGACCAGAATCACAACCCACGGAAAATCAAGTTGGTAGTTATGTTTTGTCATCTCATTCATTACTCATTCGAGGTTCTTCTTAAACTATAACAGTCCATTTCAATCCTGGTCACTCGTAAACGATGCGGAGACGTCTAATTGTTGGAGCAATCAACTAGTGCTAAATTGAATGTCTCCTGCTGGATATCACACTGTCTTTTACCTTATATGGTTTTCACTTCAGACATGACCAAAATTTTCTATACCAAAACAGACGAAGCCCCGGCTTTAGCAACCCATTCTCTCCTGCCTATCATCCGGGCTTTCACTAAGTCCTCCGGAGTGGAGTTAATCCTCAAAGATATTTCACTCGCCGGTCGCATTCTTGCCAGTTTCCCTGAGAACCTCACCGACGACCAAAAACAGGGCGATGCCTTAGGAGAACTCGGAGCACTGGCGAAAACACCGGAAGCCAATATTATTAAACTCCCGAATATCAGCGCATCCATTCCCCAGTTAACCGCAGCCATTACCGAGCTTCAGCAGCACGGTTTTAATGTCCCTGATTTTCCTGAAGAACCGGCTAATGAGCAGGAAGAGGAAATTCGTGGTCGTTATGCCAAAGTGCTGGGCAGTGCCGTCAATCCTGTTCTGCGTGAAGGAAACTCCGATCGCCGGGTCGCCGGGCCGGTAAAACAATACGCGAAGAACAACCCGCACTCGATGGGTGAATGGAGTGCTGATTCGAAATCTCATGTAGCTCATATGAGCGAAGGGGACTTTTACGGCAGTGAACAGTCTCACATCATGGATGCTGCAGGAACAGTCAGTATTGAGCTCACAACGGACGCTGGTGAAACGACTGTGCTCAAATCAGGCCTGACACTCGAAGCAGGTGAAGTCATTGATTCAGCTGTGATGAGCAAAAAAGCATTGCGGTCGTTTATCAAATCAGCGATTGCGGAAGCCAAAGAACAAGACGTTTTGCTTTCTCTACATATGAAAGCCACGATGATGAAAGTGTCCGATCCGAAGATTTTCGGCCATGTCGTCAGTGTTTTCTATGCGGACGTGTTTGATAAACATGCAGAGGTTCTGGAAGAACTGGGCGTAGATACGAACAACGGAATTGGAGATCTCTACAACAAGATTCAGGAGTTACCTGAAGACCAACAAACCGCCATCCTGGCCGACATGGATGCGGTTTATGAAAATCAGCCTCGTCTGGCTATGGTGAATTCGGACAAAGGCATCACCAATCTACACGTACCAAGTGACGTCATTATTGACGCCTCTGTGCCTGCCTGCCTGAGAAGCTCGGGGAAAATGTGGGGACCTGATGGTGAATTACACGATACAAAAGCGATCATCCCCGACCGTAGCTATGCCCGTATGTATCAGGCGGTCTTCGATTTTTGTAAAACCAACGGCGCCTTTGATGTTCCCACGATGGGGAATGTCTCCAATGTTGGACTGATGGCTCGTAAAGCTGAAGAATACGGTTCTCATGACAAAACCTTTGAACTCTCAACAGCAGGCACTGTCTCGGTCAAAGCTGCTGATGGAAACGTCTTAATGCAGCACGCTGTGGAACAGGGCGATATCTGGAGAATGTGTCAAACCAAGGACGAACCGATCAGGGACTGGGTGAAGCTGGCCGTAAACCGAGCTCGAGCAACCGGCTCCAAAGCCATCTTCTGGCTCGACAGCGCCCGTGCTCATGATGCCAACCTCATTAAGAAGGTCGAGCAATACCTTCCTGACCATGATACGGATGGTCTGGAGGTGGTTGTGCTTTCGACCGTTGATGCCATGAATGAGACTTGCCAGCGATGTAAAGACGGACTCGACACCATCTCAGTAACCGGCAACGTTCTGCGGGATTATCTCACTGACCTGTTTCCGATTCTGGAATTGGGAACCAGTGCAAAAATGCTCTCCATCGTTCCGCTTCTCAATGGAGGTGGGTTATATGAAACCGGAGCGGGTGGATCGGCACCCAAGCATGTGCAACAGTTTATGGAAGAAAACCATCTGCGATGGGATTCGCTGGGGGAATTTCTGGCCTTAGGTGTATCACTGGAAGAAGTTGCAGAGAAGCAATCCAATGAGAAGCTCAACGTGGTTGCTCAGGCATTAGATAAAGCGACAAGTCATTATTTGTTGAGTAACAAGTCACCCTCACGCAAGGTCAATGAACTCGACAACCGTGGTAGCCACTTCTACCTCGCTCTGTATTGGGCTCAGGCATTAGCGGCTCAGGATTGTTGCGAAGATTTGAAGGCTGAGTTTACTCCGTTAGCTCAAACGCTTACGGAGCATGAACAAACGATCGTGGACGAACTAAACGCAGTTCAGGGACGCCCGATGGACATCTCCGGCTACTACCACCCATGTGATGAACAGGCCGCAGCGGCTATGCGACCGAGTGCCACTTTGAATGACGCTTTGGCAAGTTTGTCCTAATCCTCAAACTGTCCTAAGGTAGTCCTGAAACAGTCTCGATAAAGGAGCAGTTGCATGTTACCTACACGAACTCTTGGTCGAACTAATCTTGCTGTTACGCAGCTTGGTTACGGCAGTATGGGTTTGCGAGGGCCCGCCACCTGGGGTGTCCGGGTTGTCGATGATCAGGCTGCCGACGCCTTTCTAAATCGTGTGCTGGATCAGGGTATCAACTTTATTGATACTTCGCCGGATTATGGAGTGAGTGAAGAACGTATTGGCCGATTCATCAGCTCACGGCGAAACGAGTACTATCTGGCGACCAAATGTGGTTGCGATTATGTCCAGCACGAAGACCATCTGGAAGTCCTGCATACCTGGACGAAGGATGTACTGCAACGGAATATCGAGACCAGTCTCAAACGCATGCAAACGGATTATATAGACTTGCTGCAATTCCATGGAGGTGATGCCGAAACGATTGAACAGGCCGGGCTGATTGAAACTCTGTTGGATTTCAAATCCCAGGGTCTGATTCGCTATCTCGGTTCATCCAGTTCCTTACCCCATTTGCCCGGCATGATTGAGTTGGGAGTGTTCGATACATTCCAAATACCATATTCCTGTTTGGCTCCAAAACATCATGAATGGATTTCCCGAGCGAAGGAAACCGGCGCGGGAATCATTATCCGCGGAGGCATTGCTCATGGTGGACCGGATGCCGAGATTGATCGCCCGGCATTGTTCGACGTCTGGTCTCAGGCTCAGCTTGATGAGTTGTTAAATGATGAGATGAGCAGAGCAGAATTGATTTTGAGATATACCATCAGTCATCCGGGGTGTGATACCACGATCGTCGGAACGTGTAACGACAGTCATCTGGATGAGAACGTTACAAGCATCCGAAAAGGGCCGTTGCCAGCTGCTGTTTACGACGAAGTGACTTCCCGAGTCCAACGAGTTCTCTAAGATCGGATCGTAATTCTTTGGCTAGGTTGTAATTACTACTTAGGCGGCGAGGTATACTTTCTGGCAAACCAGTACAGATGCTGAGCATTTTTGCCTGAATAGTAAACAAAGCCGCCATGAGAACCTGTTGGTATTCGATGGAATGTAATCGGGAGCCCCGCTTCCTGGTAGGCTTTCACGATTGCTTCGGACTGATCGATCAGAACTGTATTGTCCTGTTCACCATGAAAGACCAGCATGGGTGGATCGTCCTTGGTTACATGGTACTTAGCTGAAGCTTGCCTGGCGATTCTCTTGAGTTGGTCAGCTCCGCCCCCTAATAGGTTGTAAACAACCGAGCCTTCCTTATTAGCTCGAGATGGCTGTGTTTTACTGCGAAGAATGAAGTCGGTTGCCCCGTAATAATCAACCACGGCCTGAACCCTGGATGATTGATCAAGATTGCCCCCCACGTCGCCTTCCAGACTCCTGACTCCGCCGGTCGTGCCCATAAGCGCTGCCAGATGACCTCCGGCACTCGCTCCGCTAATTACAATTCGTTCAGCATTGTATCCGTATTGGTCGGCATGAGCGCGTAGCCAGCGGACGGCGCCTTTACAATCGTGGAGTTGGGCGGGCCATGTGGCAACGTCAACCAGACGGTAATTGATGCTGGCGACTGTGAAACCATAATTTGAGAGCCAGGAGATAAAGATCTTGGATTTGCTGTGTTGATACCAACCGCCACCATGAATCCAAACGACCAAGGGAGAGCCTTGTGGGTTTTTGGGGAGGTAGAGGTCGAGCAAAAGCTTATGCTCTCCGACCGAAGCGTATTCAACGTCTGTCACTTGCGTGCCAGTCAGTTTTACTTTTCCAATTCCTGTCTTGGTTTTAGGCTGCTTTTGTTGAGTGAACTCATCGACTTTTTGCTGAGCCGACGTGGCACTGCTAAGACAAACCAACAGAATCAATGCTCTCACCGCTCTCATCAAACTCTCCATTCTCACCGTTCGAAATACCAATTGTACCGTTACATCCGGCCCCCGAGGTGTTTAGTTTATTTCGCAAAGTCGGTCGAAAGATCTGCAAAACGCTTTCCCGGAATCAATAATCAGACTTCGGCCGTCCGGCCTTCGCAATTTTATATCGTAAGCATTGGGACGCCGTCGTCCTTCAGATTATGGCGACTAAACTGCATTTTAGCGAAGGAGGGTTTATTTGTTTCTACGTAGTGTGGCGGGGAGTAGCAAAATAGCAATCAGGAAGATGGTGAGTAACAGCAGGTAAGTAAGGAGTTTTGATTATCACGATTGCACAAAGTGGTCGGCAACAACGTCAGCAAGATACTAAACTAGGTATGCTTTACCTCGACGTCGATTTACAGAAGAACTGGCAATTGCAAATGCTACGAACGTTACTGCTCAAGCGAATACTGATTTTATTTCTACTGCTCGCCACAAGGTTGGTCGTCGCCAATGAAAATCAGGTGTTCACAGGCAAATTGATATCTGTCAATCTTGCCAAAAGTGAAATCGTGATAGAAAACGACAAACAGCAACAATCGATTATCGCAGTCGCTCGTTCCACGAGAATAATTCATGGTGATCAAAAGGTCACTCTCATCACACTCTGTCCAGAACAGCAAATCGCAGTCAGCATCGATTCATCTATCCCTGCTGTGGATAAGATTCGAATCCTCGGCGACAGAAAACTTCCTCCTAAATTACTCTATCCAACTTCCGAACTGGTCACGGTTATTCGGGGAGATCTGCCGATTATCATTTCAGCCCCGCATGGTGGAAGGGAGGCGATCCCCGGTGTCCCCAAACGCAATAACGAATCAACACCAAAGTTTGCTATCAAGTCTGACACGAACACATACCAACTGGCCTCAACTATCACGGAACAGCTCGAAAAGAAGCTCAACGACAAGCCATGGCTTATCGCCGCTAAATTCCATCGCTCGTATCTGGATGCCAACCGCTCTCTGGAAAATGCGTTGGAGCATGATAAGGCGAAAGCCGTCTACACTGCCTACCACCAAGCTCTACAGCATGCCATTTTAGAAATAACTTGCCAGTATAAAACCGGCCTTCTCATTGATGTCCACGGTCAAAGTCGTCTGCCTGACGTGGTTTGGCGAGGGACACGCCGAGGAACCACTTTAGGGGGACTCGTGGATGATTTTGGCTGGGATGTGGTTGAAGGTAAGGACAGCCTCATGCACACATTCAATTTATTGGATTATGCCACTCACCCTCAGGGGATGGATGCAAGTGAAGGGCCATTCGGAGGAGGCTTCATTACAGCAACATACGGGTACCCCTACGGACTCAATGCGATCCAGCTTGAATTTGGATATTCGTTTCGAGCCAATAAAGAAATCTATCTGAAAACGGCGATTGACACGGCGGAAGCGATCAAGCGATTTCACCAGCGTTATTTAACCAAAAAACTAGATTGTGAACCCGATGCTATAAACCGCTGAATTGGCACACTCCCTGAAGTAGAATAGACAGTATTCCATTCTGATCATTGGAGGCTGAACTATGCACAATTCACCACAACGTCGAGAGTTTCTTCAACAATCGCTGGCTGCGGCCACGCTTTGGAGCCTGTTGCCTGATTCACTCAAGGCTGAAGAACGCACCAATGTTTCTCTCTCGCTTTCCAACTTCACCGTAGACATCACTCCTCCCAAAGGTCATTCACTTTGTGGAGGTTGGATCACTCCGGTCGTCGATGTAACCGATTCGCTGGATGCTCATGGTATTGTGTTACAGGGAGCCGGCAAACCGATGGTATTGATGGCGATCGACTGGACAGCCTTGTCTAACGGAGCTCACCTGCTCTGGAGAACAAAAATCGCTGAGGCTGTAGGAACGACACCTGAGAGAGTTGCGATCCACTGTGTCCATCAACACAACGCTCCATTCGCATGCTTAGAAGCACAGGCCATCGTAGACGCTCAGGGCGATCTTCCTCATATCGTTCTTGAAGATTATCTACATGACTGTATCGATCGCATTGCTGAGTCGGCCAAAGACAGTCTAAAAGCTGCCGTCCCTGTTACGCACGTTGGTAAAGGGGAAGCCAAAGTTGAAAAGGTGGCATCCAATCGTCGTATTTATCGTGACGAAAATGGAGTCATCAAAGCGATGCGTGGCAGCAGCTGTAAAGATCCTAAAATTCGGGCGATGACCGAGGGTACGATCGATCCAATGCTAAAGGCTATTTCGTTCTATAACGGGAAAAATCGAGTGGCCGCCATTCACTATTATGCCACTCACCCTATGAGTTATTACGGTGATGGTCTAGTGACAAGCGATTTTGTCGGAATCGCCCGCAAACGCCTGCAACAGGAAGACGCGAGTTGCCATCACATCTATTTCACCGGAGCAGCTGGCAATGTCTCAGCAGGAAAATACAACGATGGAAGTCACCCGGTTCGTCCTGTCCTCGCTCAACGCATCTACGACGGTATGACCAGGGCTCTTGAGAATACCGAAATTTCAAGCGTGAAATCGGTTAGCTGGCGAAGCATCGAAATGCTGCCTGAAGTCCGTAGCTCTTTCAACAAAGAAGATTTGATGAAAGTCATCTCCAACAAAGAAGGAGCTGTTGTAAGTAGAAATCGCCCATCGTATATGCTGGCCTGGCTAAATCGTGTTGAGCGAAAACAGCCCATCATTCTCAGCTCACTGGGCATCAATGACATCTCAACCATTCATTTACCTGCCGAATCTTTCATCGAATATCAACTGCGAGCTCAAAAGCTAGCTCCGGATACATTCGTCGCAACGGCTGCCTACGGAGACGGGGGCCCGTGGTATCTACCTGTTAAAGAGGAGTATCCCGCTCAGGGGTATGAAGTGCGCGTTGCATTTTGTGAACCATCGGTCGACGACGTAATGACCGCTGGCATTAAGAAACTTTTAGGCGTCTAAATTCATGACATCTCTGATTCGCACTCTGGCAATCGCACAATTGCTCCTTGCCTTACCTATCACTATGGCTACCGCACAGGATGAACGTGTCGTCACGGAAGCGGATATGCCTCGCATCCCTCATACAGAGGTAAAAGATGTGCTATCCACTTTCAAGGTCGCTGATGGTTTTGACCTGGAATTGGTTGCCGCCGAGCCACTGGTCTCAGATCCTGTAGCAGCCTGTTTTGATGCTCAGGGCCGGATGTTCGTCGCCGAAATGCACGGTTACCCTTTCTCTCAGGAGCCCACTCAGCTTAATCCCGACGGTGGTGGACTCAAAGATGCCGGGATTATCCGTATGTTGGAGGACACGGATGGCGACGGCACGATGGATCGGAGTTTCGTGTTCGCTGACAAACTGAGTTGGCCAACATCCGTTCTGCCTTATGACGGAGGGATCTTTGTCATGGCACCAAAGTATCTGTATTACCTCAAGGATACTGACGGAGACAATCAAGCCGATGTTCGAGAGATCGTTCTGGAAGGGTTTGGTCGAAATAATGTGCAGTCGGTTGCCAATGGTTTAATTTGGGGGCTGGATAACAAGATCTACTTCGCAGCTGGAAGGAATCCCAAAACGTTGCTGCATCGCGGTGACCCACTTTTTCCCGTGAGCGGTGCTGACCTACGCTTCGACCCACGGACCGAAGAATTTGAACTGGCAACCGGGGGAGTGCAATTTGGCCATTCACGTGATATCTGGGGAACTCGCTTTGTCTGCAGTAACAGCAACCACATGCAACAAATCGTCCATCCGCAACATTACATTACTCGAAATCCCTATCTGGTTGCTTCCGGGATGATTCGAAGTATCGCCACCGACGGCGCCAGTGCTCGAGTCTTCCGATTAAGTCCCCCCGAACCGTGGCGTATTGTGCGTCAAAAATGGCGTGCTTTAGATAAAGGCTATCGCTTAGTCATCAACGATGATGGTGGCTGGGAATTCATTCCTCTCGATCCGTCCAAACCTGCTGGTGTCGTCCCGACCGAATACCCTGTCGGATTCTTCACGTCGGCAACTGGTATCACTCTGTATTCCGGCGACGCCTATCCGGCCAAATACCTTGGCGATGCTTTCGTTGGAGATGTCGGTGGTAATCTGGTCCATCGAAAGAATGTGAATTCCAACGGGCATATCTATACCAGTAAGCGAGCTGATGAAGGCGTGGAGTTTATTCAATCTAAAGACAACTGGTTTCGCCCGGTCAATTTCCTAAACGCTCCGGACGGTACCCTCTACGTGCTGGATATGTATCGGGAAACAGTTGAGCATCCCTATTCCATTCCTCAGGAGATCAAAAAATTTCTGCATCTAACGAGTGGTAAAGACCGAGGGCGAATCTATCGGGTTGTTCGTGAAGACATGAACATTCGCAAACCAGTCAATCTTGATGCTATGACCAATGCTGAGTTGGTGAACGAGTTGTCATCATCCAATGGCTGGAATCGTGATACAGCACAACGACTGCTGGTCGAACGAGATGACAAGACTGTTCAAAGC
>DEAW01000115.1:14515-58439 GCA_002348315.1 Planctomycetaceae bacterium UBA2972
TACACACTCGATGGGCTAGACCTGCTGACCCCCGAACACATCCTGGCAGGTTTACAAGACGAACATCCAAGGGTCAAAGCTCATGCAATCAGACTCTCGGAACGATTTCTACATGACAATGTCAGCCTCGTTCGCGAAATCAGTCAGTACACTTCACATGCGAGTGAACATGTACGCATACAAATTGCCTATTCTTTGGGAGCAGCCAAACCAACTGAGGCCATGAACGGACTGCTTGATCTGGCACTGGACAGCAAGTCCACACCTGAAATCAAAACCGCGTTGTTATCGTCTGTCGGTGAATTTGCTGACCAATTCACTTTGGCGCTGGTACAACGAGGACAGCAAAATCCACAGTTAAACTCTATTGCCTTACAATCGGCGATCCTTGTTGGTTCCGATAAATCAGACGGTTCCACTTACCATGTACTTCAGGGGATTTCAGAACTTCCCACCGGCGTACAGCAAACCGTCCTACGCGGTCTGGGCGAAGGATTAAGCCGCCGAGGCACAACGCTTCGCGCATTGATCACTTCCGAGAAGGCTCCGGACAATCTAGCGGATAACCTCGCTGTACTCTTTACGTCTGCTGAAGCGATCGCCAAAGACTCGAAAGCCGCATTGCCAAATCGGATCTCGGCCATGCAACTGCTGGCTTTTTCTCATACCTCTTCAACACCTCAGGTGTTGCAAACATTACTCACCCCGCAAACTCCACAAACAATCCAATTGCAGGTCGTCCAGACGTTGGGAGCCATTAACTCGGGCGACCTCAGTGAAGGATTGCTGCTTCGCTGGAAGGGTTACAGCCCTTTGGTTCGAAGAGAGGTTATCGATGTACTTCTGCAATCGACAAACAATGCTGAGACGATTCTCGCTTCGATTGAAGCTGGTGTCATTCAACGAGTCGAAATCGAGCGTGACAAAAAGCAGTTATTGCTCCAGCATCCAAACAAAGCGATCCAGTCGCGCAGCCAAAAACTGTTTGGTAATGAAGCGAACACCGACCGGGCAGCAGTCGTGCAGGCACACCAGTCAGTTCTGGAGCTGTCTGGCCGACCGACACAAGGCCGCGAAGTGTTTCGCAAAAAATGCTCGTTATGCCATCAAGCCGGAGACCTTGGCACTCAAGTCGCTCCGAATCTTGCGAGCGTTAAAAATAAATCTGCGGCCGACTTATTAATCTCGATTTTAGATCCGAATCGTGAGGCACAGCCAAACTTCAATGTTTACACGGTCATCACCTTACAAGGTAAAGTTTTGACTGGTATTATTGCCTCCGAAACAGCCACCAGCATCACTCTAAAACGAGCGGAGGGAAAGCAGGACGTCGTATTACGAAGTAATATCGATGAATTGATCTCTAGTGGTGTTTCCTTAATGCCTGTGGGGCTTGAAAAGGAATTGTCCAAGCAGGATCTGGCCGATGTCATTGCTTTTATTAAGCAAAGCAAAGAACTTAAATAACTCAACTACCAATAGTATTAATTATGCGAACGATTGCTCTTCTTATAACACTTGTCGCTTCCATTCTTCTATCCTCGGCCATCTGGTCGCAGGATCCCGCGGATAAACCTGATCCAGAAGAAATCAGTAAGAAGATTGATGAATTGGCCAGTAAGATGCCACGCTTACCGGCATCCACTCCTGAACAATCTCGCGAAAAAATGGTTGCCCATCCAAAATTTGAAATCCAAATCGTGGCAACCGAACCTCTCATTCGGGATCCCGGAGCAATCGACATCGATGAAGACGGACGAATGTACGTTTGTGAACTCCCCGAATACAACGCGTATGCAGCAAAAGAAGACCCGGGGCAAAAAGGGGCGATTAAACAACTCATCGATACCGATGGAGACGGCAGATACGATAAGGCAACAATCTTTCTAGCAGACATTCCCTATCCCACAGCAGTCTTGTGTTGGGACGGCGGAGTGTTCATCGGATCCGCTCCTAATATTCACTATGCCAAAGATAATGATGGAGACGGAATTGCTGACGAGAGCCGTATCGTCATGTCCGGATTCGGTAGCGACCTGGCTGGCGAGGCACATCTAAATTCATTCCGCTGGGGGCCCGACAACCGGATTCATTTATCAACGAATCTTTCCGGTGGAGAAGTGCAATTCAGTGACCAGGAAAGTGATCCTGTTTCTGTACGTGGTCGGGGGATGATATTCGACCCTCGAGATCTTTCAACTTTCGAATTAACCAGCGGCGGTGGCCAGCATGGTATGAGTATGGATAACTGGGGCCGGAAGTACGTTTGTCAAAACAGCGTGCCTGCTGAAACGTTGATGTATGATGATCGCTATCTGGCTCGAAACCCGGTCATGCAGGCAACGAAGGCTGCCACTTCGATTGCACCTGATGGAAAGTTTACGCATCTATTCAGAATCAGCGAAGCGGAACCATGGCGAGAGCTACGCACGATGCTACGTCGCACGAAACAATTTCGTGGTTCCGATGAAGGTGGTAAACCCTTTGGATTCTTCACCGGAGCGACCGGGATTACGATCTATCGAGGTGATGCCTGGCCGAAAGAAATGCATGGTAATTTAATTGTGGGTGACGTCGCCAATAACTTAATATATCGAGCCAACGTAAAATCCGATGGCTTACGTTTGATTGCTGAACGAGCAGATGAAGGCAAGGAATTTCTGGCCTCGAAAGACCTTTGGTTTCGTCCGGTCCAGTTCATGAATGCTCCGGACGGTACTCTTTATGTGCTGGATATTTCCCGGGAACTCATCGAAGGTGCCGCATTCTTGCCACCTGAATTCATGAATCATTTAGATCCCATTAGTGGTAACAACCAGGGGCGCATTTTCCGTATTGCTCCTAAAGGATTTAACTCATCAAAGATTACTCCACTATCCAAAGCGACTACGCTTGAGCTTGTCCAATTGCTCGACCATACCAATGGTTGGCATCGGGACACTGCTGCACGACTCATCTACACTCGTCAGGATCTTGCGGCTGTTTCCGCTTTGCGAAAACTCGTCCAGGAAGGGAAGACTTCAGAAGGTCGATTTCTGGCACTCTACGGTTTACAGGGACTGGATGCCTTAGATGAAAATAGTGTCCTTAAGGGACTTCAGGATTCCGCTCCGATTGTGAGATGGCATGCCTTACGTGTAGCTGAGTCGATTTGCAATCAGGCTCCCGGAGTATTACATCAGATGAATGCGATGGCAGATGATACTGATATCCGAATCCGCTATCAGTTAGCCTTCTCCATCGGAAACGCACAGGCTGCTTCACGTAATACGACGTTAACCAAACTGGCACAAAGCGATGTTGGTGAAACCTGGATGCAGTTAGCCATCTTAAGTTCACTTGGGCGTGGAGCAGATAAAGTACTCACTCAACTGGCAAGCGACTCGAACTTCACATCAGAAGCCGCCGGCCTGGCATTTCTTAAAGAATTATGTAGCCAGATTGGAATCCGCAACCGACCCCATGAAGTTACAGCCGTTATCAAAACGATTGAATCAAATGCCGATCTGGCGACTCCACTCATTGAAGCCTTAGTGAGCAAAGTCCAGGGTGAACAACGCGATGCTTTACTGGCGTTAACCAGCGGCAAAGCGAGTGATGTTCTGATGAAACTCGTGGAATCTGCGATCGCTTCGGCAAGCAATGCCGAGCTGGAGCAAGCTGCAAGAATCAAAGCCATTGAAAGCCTGCAATTAGCCGACTTCGAACGAACCGGTGACCTTCTCGACGAACTGTTGTCGGTGAACGAATCCTTCGAAGTCAAAGCCGTTGCAGTCGAAACACTGGGAGAATACACCGATAGCGAGGTCGCTCAAATTCTGTTGTCCCGCTGGCAGATGCTAGGACCATCTTTACGCATGAGAGCTGCAGAAGTGCTACTTTCAAGAACAGAGTGGACTTTGGCTTTGTTAGATGCCATCGAAGCGAACCGCGTGGGACGGGGAGATCTTGATCCTGCGCGAGTCGTACTATTGAAAGCTCATCCAAATGAAAAGGTGGCAACCCGAGTCAATGAGTTATTCGCCAATTCAGGCAATACTGCCCGCCAGATGGTCATCAAAGATTATCAGACTGTTCTGGCCCTGGAAGGAGATGCCGAGATGGGGAAGGCTCTGTTTAAGAAACACTGCTCTGCCTGCCATCGTCTCGAAAACGTCGGGAATCAGGTAGGAGCCGACTTAAATGGCATCCGTAATCGTGGCCTGGATTCTGTGCTGCTCAATGTGCTGGATCCAAATCGGGAGGTCAAACCAAAGTATCTCACTTACGTTATCGTCGACTTTGACGGTCGTAGTACAACCGGAATGATCGCCGAAGAAAGTGCGAATAGCATTACTGTTCAAAAACCGGATGGTACTTCAACGACGATTCTTCGAGCTGACATCGACCTGTTTAAAAGCACTGGCCTGTCGTTCATGCCTGAAGGACTGGAAAAGCAGATCAGTAAACAACAGATGGCTGATTTACTGACTTACCTTGATTCACTTCAATAAGAAGTCATTAAGCGACCGGATCCAGCTCATCGATGCAATCTCCAAACGGGAGAATCGGCATTGGACGTCCACCAAAGTCCGGATAGGAATCGTGAAAGTTAATACCGAGGTGCTTATAGACACTGGCCCACAAATCATTGGGCGATAGTGGTCGACTGACCGGTTCTTCACCACGGGTGTTGGTGGCACCGATTACCTGACCTGTTCGCATACCTCCGCCACTCACGATAAAGCTCATCGAGTTGGGCCAGTGGTCCCGGCCTGGTTGTGTAACACGACTTTTCGTACCTGTCCGTTCTGTGATTCTGGGGGTACGACCAAATTCACCAGTCACGACTAACATCACTCGTTTATCCAGTCCCCGGTCATAAAGATCTTCGATCATCGCTGAAACGACCTGATCGTAAATTGGGAATCGCACTTCCGAATCACGAAACAGGTGGCAGTTTACTGCGTGACTGTCCCAGTTATAGACGCCCCAATCAGGCATCGTGATTCCCGAGACATATGGATTTTCCATCACCACCGAAACCCAGGGAACACCAGCCTCGACTAATCTGCGAGCCAAAATCGCTCGTTGTCCCCATTCATGACGGCCATATCGATCTCTCAATGCGTCCGACTCGTGGGAAAGATCAAAAGCTTTGTGAGCTTCTGACGAGGTAATCATTGAGATGGCTCGCTGATTGAAAGTATCCATCGATTCCAACAATCCGCTGTTTTCCACATCATGTCGAAGTGAATCTAATCCGCTGAGTAGTGAAACCCGGTCATTCAGCCGCTCTTCAAACAGTCCTGCGTTCAATGAGAGGTTTTGCACTTTGAACGAGTCGGAATTTGGATCTCCGGAAACATTGAAAGGGTGTGTGTCCGTTCCCAGATAAGCCGAACCGAATGAGAATGTATCAACCGAATTAACTCGCCCGTTACCGAGGACGATGTAGTTACACAGTCCGTTCGGGTTGTTGTAATCTTCAAGTTTCTTCGATGTGATCGACCCAACACAGGGAGCATCATTTACAAAACCTGTTGGCGTTGCCGGCAGTCGTCCGGTTAAAAAGCGTTTGTGACCACCGCCGTGATCAGCAAAGTTGTGATGTACCGAGCGGATGATGTTGAATTTATCGGCAATCTTGGCCTGCAACGGAAACAGCTCACAGATCTCCATTCCCGGAACTTTCGTTTCGATCGGTTTATAAATCCCACGAAAGTCTTCAGGAGCATCTGGTTTCAGGTCGTACATCTCCATGTGCGGAGGACCACCAGGCAGCCAAACAAAAATGACAGCCGGACTATCAACCGATGGAGATTGGCTGGATCGTTCCTGTGCTTCCAGAATTTGAGCTAAGCCCAAACCTCCTAATGCACTTCCACCTGCCTGCAATACACTGCGTCGACTTAGTTGCCGTTTATTATTCATAAACCAATCTTAGCATCTGGTTAAATCTGCGACTACATATATCTCTTATCGACGACCGAAAGTGCTGTACTTTCATAGAACCGTGCCATATAACCCCATGTTTACTTAAACGCACAAACCAAGTTGTCCCCCCTTGATATAGGTAGGTACTGTTAGGTCAGAGCATTGAGGTTGTAACAGATCAAATCGATCACGGCTCTGAAGGAATTCGGTTGAGTGTGTAGTAGCCGTTTGGGTGTAGCAAGGTATCGCCCATTTGTGACTTCAAATTGACACAATTGAGCTCGTGTACATATCCGGCGCGCAGACCATCAACAACCAGTTTGACTCTGAGCCCATCAGCCGAGACAGTAACCTCCCGGACCTCATTTCGTTCGGTTAATATTTCCGGGCTGCCATATTTAGCCTGAAGCAAGTAGGTGTAGTTCTTCATACGGTATGACTTTAGATTCGCCGCCGACTGCTGATTTACCGGACGCGTGAAAACTAGTTCAAAGCCATCAGGTCTGGCGTGCATTTCCTGGATTTCAAATGGGATTTCCCCGGTCCACACCAATCGTTGGAGTCCGTACGACGATGACCCCAGAGAACTCCACCCACGATTTGTCAGTCCTACAAACATCTGACCTTGCTGATTAAAATCCATGCGTACAACGGCAGAATCAAATCCACTGCGAAATCGGAAACAGGCTCCCTGATACTCACCGTCAACCTGTTCCAGAAAGACGCGGTTAATTTCTGACAATCGAAACTCACCAATAAAAAGCTGGCCAGCGAAGGGGCCAAACTTTCCCTGCGTGTTGTCCAGCACCACATCCGTCGCGCTTTGCCCTACCTTTTTGTAAGGAAACCAAACGGCAGGCGGTTTTAGGTTTTTGATTCGCCCTAAAGCGGAAGGCCACGGGACTCCCGCTGAGACCTTTTCCACTTCTTCTGTGGAGGGAAAATCGTCGGAATGAGGGCTCCTCAGTCCCCATGGATGCCCGAAAAAAGATTGCTCTCGCATGTGGTGCAGCGAACAGGTTGCGACCCAGTTACCCTGTTGATCGGTGAAGAACATATCTCCGGCCGTATTCGCACCAAATCCACTGGGAGAACGCATCCCTGAGCAAACTGGTGTGATTTTTCCCTGCGGTGATATTTTGATTCCCCAGCCACGCCAGAGATCATCACCGTTGTTGGCATGTGCGCCCATTCCCATATTCAGAGTCACCCAGAAGTTACCCTGATGGTCAAGTTTAGGGCCGTAAGTGTATTCATGGTAATTACCCGTAACTCCCCATCCCGCAGCTACATTGGAATACTCGTCAGCATAACCGTCTCCGTCGGTATCACGGATTGCTGTTAATTCTGCACGCTGGGCAGTGTAAAACGTTCCGTCTACATAAATCAGACCCATCGGGTCATGTAACGCATCGGCAAACAACGAGTATTCAATGTTCTTTGGATCTCCCTGTAAGTTTGAGAGGATCCAGATTTCACCCTTTCTGATAGCGACCGCTAAACGGCCATCTTCGAGTGTCGTCATGCCTGTCACTTCGAGCACGACTTCGTTCGTATCCGGCCGCCAACGCTTATCACGGGAATGGGTTTTCGCCTGAGCAGAAACCACTGTTTCTAATCGGTAGTAATCATTTTCACGACGCTGCCCCAGCACGGGAATGCTCAAACTTAGTATGAGTGCGACTACTGTGAAGAACTTTACCATCGGTATTTCACCTCCACCTTCTGAGCTTCCGACTTGAGCAACAATAGTATGTGGCCATTCTGCACGACCGTCTGATGCGCGGAAACAATGGATATTCTCAATTGATCATCAATCAGGTAGCCATCAGCCGTTTTCTGAACTGATGCATTCACCGAAGCCAGCAATAGGGCCCAGCCTTCCGGCTGACCTGTGACTTCAATCACTCGAGCCAGCCCGTCTGCGGACGGGATTAGTTGATCCAGAGCCGTTAATTGCTCGCTACCATACTGTAACGCAGGCGTTCTCATGGGAGGCTTTGCCAATTTATAGCCCAGATAGCGTATCCCCGCTTTGCTTGCCGAAGTCGGCCAGGGATCGGAGACTTTGGCCAGAGCGACGCCCCGGGTAAGTGTTATTTGATTGTCACCCAGTGGAGCTGCAAAGGGAATGAAGCGGTCAAACCAGGTGCCGTGAGCGTCCAGGAATCGCCCTTTCCAAATCAGAGCTAATCGCACGTTTTTTAAGTCATAGGCGTAATGAACCTGTTGTGGAAATCCGACGGCAAATGCTCGCGTTCCAACATTCTGCATAAACGTCCGGAGTCGAATTGTGGATTCTTCCGGAACAAGTTCGAATCCCTGCTGTTCGTCGGCCAGCATTTTATCCGGCAGGTCAGCGGTTTTGCTGTGGTTCAAGTACGTCCAAATCGCAGCGACCTGATCCTGCACATTGCCGTCTAATACCTGAGCAACGGATGCTTTCCCCTGGGGAAAGAAGTTAGGCATTCGGGTCCGTGGTCGTTTGGAGTTGGGATCGAGCAGGAACTCTTCAAACCATTCCGGCTGAAGTCGTTGATACGGTTGTCCCATTTCCACTCCGACCACTCCAGTCATCCGCTTCCCATTAATCGCGTGGCACTGAACACAACCTTTATCAACAAGTTGCCGCCCCGCTTCGATAAGTTCCTCTTTAGCAAGCGTTGATTTCAATACTGGTTCATCACTATTGGACTGATCAACAGCGGCAAAAACGGCAGCAAGGTCCTTGGTTACCTCCGCCGTGAACAATGGCATTCTGGTTTGCATATGAGGACGAATGTCGCGGTTTCCCCGAAGTACATCTTCCAGTGCACCGGTTAACAGCTTGTCACCAACGCCGGATAACGGTGGTGGGAGTTTTCCTTCATCGCCAAAATCCACATGACCAACTGTTTCAAAAAAGGGGAATCTTCGAGCACCAACTCCGCCAACAGACTCTAAATCAGACCAAATTCGTTGGTGACATGCGTAGCAATTTCCAGTCACAAGCTGGCGATGAAGAAAGTGCTCCGGAGATTCAGGAACTTGTGAATTGATCGCATTTTTCAGGAGACTTTGCTGTTGCTCGGACAAGTTGAAGTCCACAGGACGCCGTTGCAGGTCTTCATCCAGACATCCACCCGTAAATAGCTCTGCCGTGAGGTTGGGGTAGGCCGGACGATCAATATCTGAAAAGTCCTGATCGGTCTGATGGCATTCAATACATCCATACTGGACAAAATGTGACTTTCCTCTGGCCATCATGTTCGCGTCTGGCTGACTGTCTGAAGGTTTGGTTACAACCGTTTTTTCCCGTAGTAAGTAATGAGCAATATCTGCAGCTTCAACCACGTTAAGTTTCAGTCCGGGCATTCGCCCCGCAGGACGACTATGCCCGGGATTGAGTAAGAATTTGGTCAGCGAATCATGCGAATATTTTCGAAACAGATTTGGTAAGGGAACGGATTCAGCCCATTCCGACAGCACCGGGCCGACGCCCACTAAACCCGATTCTTCAAAATCTTCTTTCTTAAGCTGGTGAAATTTTTCGGCTGCATCCGGGGCGTGACAGGCAATGCAGCCGATGGCATGAAACAACTCATAGCCACGTTCTGCATTACTGGCACCGGGGTCGCCGTTGTTATCTTCTTTAATCGGATCGTAAAGAGGTTTTCGGAATGATTGAAGGAATGCCGTGAGTTCCTTGACAACGGTGTCACGCCGGGCGTCAGGTAGCTTGCCAAGTACATCGGGCATGGTCGTTCCCGGTTTGACCTTGTGGGGATCTACAATAAATTCAGCGAACCAGGATGGCTGAATTCTGTGGAATATACCTGTGAGTACTGGGCCCTTTTTAGGCGGCAGGCTGGTACCAAGGTTGGGCTCATGACAGGCCGTGCAACTCAGTTCGGTGAGTAACGTGTTACCGGGCAGTTCGGCATACTCGCCGTCAGCCTGTCGACTTAACCCGGGGATGATGGGCGCGACCTCACTCGACAGTATTGAAAATACTGGTAGCACGACCAGGCACATCACCGTACCTAGCCGCATGCAAACTGCATTTAACTTATTGTTCAAAACTCTGAAGCTGCCTGTCCTGATACTGAAGAGTTAAGAATACTAATGCCATAGCTCCGGCTCGATCGTTTTGGCTCTGCAACGCCTCCCGGTCGTAGTAAGCCCGCAAATCTTTTTGTTTTCCGGTACCAGTACAAACATTGTTGATAGATCCATCCGGTGCGATACGACGCAGCGTTGCCTGCTCAGCCTTGTTAAGAATTTGAAAGTAATCATCCGCTTCGAGGATTCCACCATTAATGGCAATCTTGATGGCTGAGGCAATCATACAAGTGGACGTAAATTCCGGATAACTTTCCGGACGATCCACGACCTGATGCCAACTGCCCGTTGGCCCCTGGTGTTTAATTAAGGCATCAATGTGCTTCACAAAGCGCGCTTTGCTTTCATCCCAGCCCTTGGTGTTTTGAGGCACCTGCACTAAACTCATCGCAGCGCCTAGAGCCGCAAATCCATTGCCTCGTCCCCACGCCGTTTGGTCAAGCGGTGAATGTCGATAGAGGCCATTATCCAACTGGTTCATTTCCGAACAGGCTTGCAAGTGAGAAATACAGGCGTTGAAGTACTGAGATTTACCCAGGCTGCCGGCTAATGATAATATCGGTCCACCCATAAAGACCGCGTCGCTCATTTCTGAGTGAAATGGCATCATCCGAAACCCTTTATATTCTGTGGGGTTTGTTTCAACCAATTCGGCCACATCCCAGATTCGTTCCCTACACGCTTGTTGATATTCCACCGGGTACAACGGATGCATTAAGTGGGTCACGAATACAAGATTGCCGGCAATACCTGAACCGGAATTGGGGAGCTTCTTTTTCAAAAGTGGCTCAACCACTTTTCTGGTTGCATCACCATCCAGTGCATTTTTGAAGCCAAGGTGATGGCAGGTTATCTGTGACATGACCGCTAACGCAGGGATATAAGAAATACTATCCATCTTGCGGCCGTAGACGTCCAGGAGTTGCTGAATCGCAACTTTAGAGTCCATCGCTTTCTCTTCAAAGTTAACTCGAGTAGCACTCGTGCCTTTCGTTTGAGCGACTGTGGAGATCATGGTGGCAGCAGTAGCAATGTCGTTTTGGTAAGACAGAGAGATCGCCTCGAGAGGTACGCCGAAATGTTTACTACCACTAGCAATTGAAGAGATAAAGTCTGGTGAATTACCATTGGTGTCTAATGAAAGCGGCAATCGATACTTTCGGGATTGAGCAAATTCATTAAGCTGAATCTGTTGAGTAGCAGATCCTTCTAACACGACGATGGTGTCGACCAGGTGATAAGCCGCCCAACCGATCAGATATTGAAATTCAGGATTCGATTGAGAACGATAAAACGCCTTGAGATCCGACTCGATGACAGGTTTTCCGCCGGATGAGTCCGGGTACAAATCGGGACAAACTGCTATCAGTCGCCCTTGTTTCGAGGGCACTTTTTTAGCGAGCTTTTCAGCATCCTCTACGGTGGAATCTCCCAATACGCCACCGACGATAAGGATTCTTGTGTCTGTGTTTTGTACATCAAAGAAGTCTGCCGGAGCCTTCACGGAGATGCCGGTTCCTTCTCGAGTGACCCCCAGAAACGATTGCATTGCCGCTTCCAATTGAGAGCAACAGAGGAAGCAGACTGCCAGGCCGAACAAGGGTAAAAGTGGTCGTGGAATTCGCATGAGACGCTTCTTAGAGTGTTCCTAAAGAGTACTCACTGATTGTATCATCGCTGGACAGATGAATACGTGGACAAGTGAATATTTAGCCCCTACTATGCCCCGACGCAGGAGGGTCTAAATGCAAAAGGAGTTTATTCACTGCGCATCGGGAATAGTGAGTTTGTTATGTGCTATAGACACCGGGAGTTTAGCCGCCGAAGCTTTAGCGAAGGCGGCCCCGAAGTGTTGACATAAATCTGCGAAGTCGGCCGAAGGATCGACGAAGCCTTTTGCTGAAAATTAACACACAGGCTTCACAGTACTGCAGGAAATCCTTCTAATTGTCTGAATAGATCCGAGTGCTTTCTTCTTTGGTGACCGGGACGTTGACATCGTCAGAGAGCATTTGCACTTTGATGACATTGTCACCGATACCCAGTGCTTTTGCTTTCACTCGGAAGACAGCTTCTTTGTTAGGTGGCAGACGATCGAGTGGTGCAAACACAGCATTTTGGCCTTCAATTCTCAGATCACTCGGGCCACCTCCCTGGACAGCTCGTAGTGCTTCAGGAAACGCGGCATAGATCTGTACACCGGTTGCTGTTCTGGTTCCTCGATTGACAACGCGAATTTCGTAGGTTGTATCACTGCCAACTTCGATTGGATCCGCAGTATCTTTGATACTGAATTCAAGCTCCGGAACTGACTCCACCCGGACAATATGATTAAAACTATCCTTCACGTCTAAATCGGCGGTACCTTCGAGCACAATCTTTTGTTCGCCTGGTTCCACCGCCACTGCCGTCAATTTCACTGAATCCCGAACGTTGGGTGGCAGTTCTTCCAGTTTCCAGTAGACGGCATGTTCTCGCGCGTCGTATTCACCAAAATGGTCCGTCGAAACAAACTTCAGACCTTTGGATAAGAAGGCGACCAGATTGACATTTCTGGCAGAGGCTGTTCCCGGATTCGCGACATCCACAGCATAGGTTGCTTCGCGGTCCAGATATCGAACTTTAGGTCCTCGCAGTCCTACCTGGACATCCGGCGCAACGACTTCAATCTGTTGCACACTGCGATCCTCCATTTGCCCGTTTCCTCGAACAGTCAGTGTATTGAAGACCACTCCAGCAGCTTCTGCCGTCAGCCGCAACGCAACTTGTTTTTGCTGTCCCGGACGAAGGGTTCCAACCGGATACTCGAGCTCGTTGCCAGCCACGTGAGAAAGCTCAGCAGGAATATCTGCTTCCAGCACGATACCTGTTGCATCGCCACTGCCCGGGTTTGAAACAGTCACATTGACCAGGACACTTTGACCGATCAGGACTTTCTCCGGAGCAGTCTGAGTAATCGAGATTTGAGGTCGAGTGCTTACTGTCCGAACAGAAGCCAACGCTTCAAATGAAACGCGGGCCACACTACCAATTTCGCCTTCTGCAACAGGCACTAATTTCATGGAGACGGTCGTCTCATCACCTGGTTCCAGCGTTCCTAAGGCCCATTGAATGGAGCCATCACTTGCCTGCACAAATTCGGGATGAGCACTTTCCAGGCGAGCTCCTTTAGGTACGAAGTCGGTAACTCGTATTCCGTGTGCTGAAACTTTTCCTGTGTTTTTGATTCGGGTTGTAAAAACGGCTGAGCGATTAACCTGCACTTCTGCTGGTGCAACTTTTTCGACGGTTAACGTCGGTGTTTGCTGTCCTTCAAGTTGTAAACTGCCTGGTTGCGCGGTGAGTTCCGGTAATGCACTAACGTCACTGCCCACCTCAAATGAAGAACCTGTATCAACATTAGCCTCAGGCAGCGGCAGAGGTGATAGATCGGGTTCTTCGGTCAGACTTAGTTGACCCGGCGCATCCAATGCAACATCGTCCGCCAGATTCACCGGTGGCTGGTCTTCCACAAGGGTATTCGTTCCCGGGTCCACAGGAATATCTGAAACAGAAAACTGATCTTCGTCGACGGTGGTTGCTTCAGGCGTCTCCGCTTCGGTAACTGTCGGCGTCACCGAGTCGTCACCTATCTGAAAGTCTGTGGTATCTTCCTGCCCATCAAACGAGGGAGCAACGGGGGCTGTATCGTCTGCAATCGTAAATTCATCCGCGGGATCACTGGCGACAAACTGATCCACAGCGGCCTGATCACCAATGACGAAAGAATCGGCATCGCTGGCAGTCGACGTGGTCGGCTCGGCCGCATCCCCAACTACGAACTCGTCGTCACCAGTATCAGCACTCGCATCACTTACCGAATCCTCTCCGATACTGAGTGTGAATTCATCTTCTCCACCGGAAACCGGTTGAGCATCGGTCGCCATCGACAATCGATCAAAATCATCACTTGTCGGAGGTATAATATCCTGTTCAGAGATGACTGCATCCGGGTCTATCAACCCGGCGATTTCAGAGTCAGTTTGATTAGCACCGGTTAACGAAGAATCGGCGCCAATCCATTTCGAGTAAACGACCCAACCAGTCCCTCCTAGCATACATACAGCCAGCAGACTGGTCAGTCCAACACGAGTTGCAGACGACTTCATTTTGAATTCCCCCAAGGCATCGTTCATTACGTTTAAAACGAAACGGTTTAACTTGGGTTAGATAACAAAAATAGGAACCTGAGGGAAGACCAATCGCGGCTGCCAACATTCTAAGCGAAGCTTTGAAAAGCCTTGCAATGGCTACCGCACATTGATGATCGACGGTGCTAAACAAAGAAATGGAATGACCAGTGAGGCCAAACCAAGCATCCACCGCACAGGCCCGAGTTTCACTGAGTCATCCCGAGTTGGCGGATGCTCAAGGCCCATAACCATGATCATCACAATCATCAGAATAAACATCATGGATTCCATATAGACCTGATAGGCAATCACCAACACCATCAATATCCGGGCTATCCAGTGGGCCGCTTTACCAAACAGACAGTACGTAACATGCCCTCCATCGAGTTGCCCCATCGGAACCATATTAATTCCCGTCACAATCAGGCCAAACCAGCCAGCTACAAATGCCGGATTCAACTGAGAAAACACCACCACCTCTGGCAATTCGCTTTCCGGATGCGCCCATTGAAACATCCACTGAACGAGTAATGGCAATTCAATTTCGAAAGGCCCGACCCCGGGTTGGCTCAAATCCAGCGTGCTCACGCCGTGCCACATAATCGGCACTGCTAAGACCAATCCAGCGATGGGTCCAGCAATACCAATATCAAAAATCTGTCGTCGATCCGCCTGACGCCCATCCATCAGAATGACGGCACCGAATGTCCCAACCGGACTGATCGGGCAGGGGATACAGTAAGGCAATGTCGAAGGGATTCGATAAATTCGAGTGGCAAAGTAATGTCCGAATTCATGCAACAATAGAATCCCCATTGAGCAAAGCATGTAGGTAATTCCCTGGTCTACATTCTTGAGAATCGTTGCCCGTAAACCAATTCCATCGACACTGGGCTCTCCCAACCCCGGTGGCAACCAATAAAACATCGGCATAAATTCAAGCGCAGCGACAAAAAAGACACTCATCAGCGTCAGCACCAGCCAGACGACCGGTTTAAGGAAGCGGGGCCTTTTCAAAGGTGTTTTCTCAGACACCGGTGCTTGCTCTGAAGCTGCCGGAGAAATTGGCGCAGCATCAGTTGCTTCTGTGATCGATGGAGCGTCTTCAGCGTCGTTTGATTCCATGGTTACGATTTTAACCTGCATCCGCTGGCTGGCGAGCAGACTTTCGCTCATTCATGAACCTTATGACAAGCCCAATGAGGATAAAGGCTGCACCGATCATCGTACTACTGCTTGGACTTTCATAACTCGACAAATGCCCCCACGCTATAAAAACCCAAATCGGCACAAGAATCGGTTCGAGAATAACAATGCCCGTCGCTTCATGCCCCGGAATGTGTTTCACGCTTTTTGCAAACAACCAGTATGGGAGTCCCATTTGCAGCATACCAAACGCGACCAACGCAGCCCACTGTATCCATTGTTCGGGATAAACTCCAACCTGTATCACAAACGGTAAAAACACGAGGCAGGTTATCACATGATTAAGGCCAACGATCCAGGCAGCCTCAAAATCTCTCATCCAACGCAGCGACAACACCACGAGTGCATAGGTGAATCCAACGAGCACCTTCAGTGTCAGCCCCCAGACCGTGTCATCCTGAAACTGCGGCACCAGAATGATAAGCACTCCGATCATTTGAAACAGCACCATCGTCCAGTCCGCCCAGGTTGTCTTTTCTTTTAAGAAGACTACTCCCAGAGTAATGATCCAGATCGGAGCGGTATATTGCAGCCAAATTGCATTGGACGCTTCATACCTTTCCATCACCGTCAGGTAGGTGTAATTCATCGCCACAAATATCAATGTGACGGGAATCAATCGAGCAGACCATTGAGGCTTCCGTACCATCGGCAGGAGAATGACACAGGCAAACAACGCTCGCCAAAATGCCAGGACAAATCCGGGCCAACCTTCAAACCAGGGTGCCTTCGCAAAAAAACCACTCGTACTCCACAAGACTGCTGCCAGAATGATCATCCAGCGTGAGCGGACGATGTCTGAAGGAGGTGAGGTCGCGGAAGCAGGAGAGGCAGGCAAGTTCAGGCCTCGCTTAATGATCTTTCAGAATTGCGGTGGCAGCATTTCGACCGCAGGTACCCATCACTCCTCCACCCGGATGACTCGCTGCTCCGCACAAATAGAGTCCTTCCAGAGGTGTCCGATGATCGGACCAACCGGTCACAGGGCGATTGAAGAAAAGCTGATTAGGTGACATGGCTCCCTGCATGATATTGCCACCGGTCAATCCAAACTCGCGTTCCAGATCCAGCGGACTTAAAACCTGACGGTGTTCAATGGCGTCAGGAACATTGGGAGCATACCGACTCAGTAACTGAATGCACCTATCGGCAAAATCTTCTTTGATATCGTCCCAGTGTTTTCCATCGGCGAGTTGGTAAGGAGCAAACTGGACGAAAATGTTCATCAAGTGTTTTCCTTCCGGCGCGATCGTGGAATCAAGACTCGTTGGCAATGTTATTTCCAACACAGGTTCTGTACTTGGCCATCCGGCAACGGCATCCGCGTACGCTCGTTCGATATACCCAACGGTCGGACTGATATGAATAGTTCCGTGATGGTGCGGGGCAACATCTTCTGATTTCTTACATGTAAAATTTGGCAACTCACTTAACGCCAGATTGATCTTCATCGATGCAGAACTGTAATCAATCCGATTGACCGAATCGAGGAACGGAGCCGGTAGATTTTCGGGTTTCACAAATCGGTTAAAGGTTAGGTTTGCGTCAACACTGGATGCGACCACCGGTGCCTCAATCAGCCGTCCGTCGGCTAAGGTAACTCCAACGACTTTACCTTCTTCGACCAGCACGCGTCGCACTTCCGACTCTCGATAGATATCCACCGAGAGGCTTTGACACACAGCGGCCAGAGAATCCGCCAGCGCGCCCATACCTCCCTGGACATAGCCCCAGACTCCACGTTCTCCTCCTGCTTTGCCCATCACATGATGCAGTAATACGTAAGCAGACCCCGGAGCAGATAACGATTGGAAACTACCAATGATCGCATCGGTTCCTAACGTCGCCCTTAAGACTTCACTTTCAAATCGATTTTCAAGAATGGGCCGTGCTGCTCCCATCAACAGATCCATCGCCGCCGGTAAATCTTCTCCCAGTTCACCCAGCGATTGATACAGATTGAAGAGATTCGCCGAATCCTTCAATTTGGAAGTAAAACTTCTCGAACGCCAGCTGGTAGCCATTGGTAACGGGCTGGTGGCCGGACGTTGCATAATCGGTTCAACGACTTGAGCAATACGTTCTAACTGCTGGCAATACTGTGGATAGGCTTCTGCGTCGGCTTTACTAAACTGAGCAATCTCCTGCTGATTGGCCGCCATATCGGGCCCCAGCGTCAAGCTACGCCCGTCGAGTAACGGGGTAAAGGAGGAAGGGTTTCGCCGGAGGACTTTCAGGCCATTTTCTGCCAATCGCAGATCCGCCATGATTTGAGTCTCGAGCAGGCTGACGACGTAGGCTGCTGTTGAGACTTGATAGCCTGGCCAGAGTTCTTCTGAATTTGCGCAACCGCCCAACACATGTCGTCGTTCGAGGACGCATACTTTTTTACCACCGCGAGCTAAGTAGGCTGCGGTAACCAGGCCGTTATGGCCTCCACCAATGACGATGGCATCGTATCGATCAAAACTAGGCATCTTTTTACCAATTCACTAGAAGCAATCATCCGTGCGCGAAAAGAATTCGCTGCGTTACCACTTTAACCCAAACTGTTCGCCACCAGTGGAACGATCACGCCCACCTTTGAGCGGCGCGTCAGAGCGTTTAACTGCCAGTTCACGTGGCGGCAATACTTCCTGCTCTTCCTTCTTAGACTGCTTTGCAGGAGCTGCTGTAGTTTGCTTTATAGACAAAGCAATGCGTTGAGCATCCACGTCGACCGAAAGGATCTTCACACTGACATCCTGTCCCTCGCTCACTTCGGTACTCACGACACTGACTCGTCGATGAGCCAATTCACTGACGTGAACAAGACCTTCGATTCCGGCAGCCAGCTTCACAAACGCTCCGAAGTCTGCAATTCTCGAAACCGTACCACTGACCACTTCACCCACTCGGAATCGTTCATTGATTCCTTCCCAGGGATGTGACTGCAACGCTCGCAACGACAACCCAAGCTTTCCGGTTTCCGGATTGATTTTCTCCAATCGCACTCGGACTTTGTCACCCTCTTTGACTAATTCACTGGGATGTTTAATACGCTCCCAACTCATCTGACTGATATGAATCAGACCGTCGATACCGCCGATATCAACAAACGCTCCGAAGTCCTTCACACTTCGAACGGTACCTTCATGTATACTGCCAACTTCCAGAGCGCCCAGTTTTTCTTCACGTTGTTCGGCAGCTTCACGTTCCATGATGGAACGGTGACTCAAAACGAGATTACGACGTTCGGCACTCGCTTCGGTAACCACGCACTGTAGTTTTCGACCGACATACTCTTCAAAATTCTCCACCCGGTATATCGAGATTTGACTGGCTGGAATAAAACCTCGAATAGAATTTACCTGACACTCAAGCCCGCCCACATTACTGCCGGTGATGGTTACTTCGATGACTGCACCTTCCTGCAGGTCATTCCAGTCCGCTACGGACACGGTGGCACCCGGGACGGTCACTTCGAAGATCTGATCGTCTTCATTGAAGCCGGTCACGATGACATCAATTTCCGACCCGACTTCGGGAATTTCCGTAAGGACCTGCAAAGCAATGACGCCTTCACTACCGGCGCCCAGTGAAACAAACAAGTGATTCGCATCGACTCGTAGAATAGTCGCACGACGACGATCATCGGTTTCCACGTGTCCGGAGTTTGCCGGAGTGGAACCAGCCATCAGATCATCAATACTCTGGTCACCCAGAGCTGCTGCAATTTCCTGCTCGAGATCCTGTGGCAGCTGATCACGTACCGAAGGAATCGGGACGGGACCTTTATTGGGAGCCGGTGGCTGGACTGCCGGGGCTTTACCACCCACGTGCGGTTTGGAGCCGTGAGGTTTTGGGGCCTGGTCCTTCTGGCCGGTCTGGTCTTTTTGACGACGAGAACCAATTTGAATTTTCCGCGTAGATTGCGGCTGATCTGAGGCCATGTCTGACGACTCTGACGGGGATGGGTCTGTGACGGAGTCTGGGGCTTTAGTAGCCTTGACCTCAGTCGCTGCCTCCTGCTTTTGTTCTACGGGCTGCTCGCTGGATTGCTCTACAGGTGCGGTCGCTTCAACCGTTTCGCCTGGTTCGGGCTGCTGATTCGTCTCGTCTGTCATGATTGTGGCTGAGTTGGTCTCAGTAAAAGTTAATTTGATGTCATCTTGTGGGTTTGCTTCCCCCTGAAAAAGTCGCGTAGTTAAACAGTTTCAGGAGTATTGAGTAGTTTACCAGTGGCTTTAGCAAATGGGTAGTCAGCATCGTAATACTTCGTGACTGGTCTGGTAAGATGATGACAATCAACGATTAACCGACCACGGCTTACTGCCGGTAACCTGCGTTCTTTTGTAAAGGAGCATTCAACCCCGTGACGACATTCAACCCCGCAAGTTACGGTACTGTGTTTGAAACCCTGATTGATGTAAATCGCCCGGTTGCAATCGACGAGGGAAGTCCCGACGAAGCCCTACGAGCGGCACTGGAAAATGCTTCGATCGACAGCGCCTTTCAACTACCTGTGCTCAGTGAAGATGATGCGGCCAGCTGCCTTTCCGCGGCTTGGCTATGGAATGATTTTCTGGACGAATCGCACACGATAAGTCAGGATATTCATACTCCGACCGGTAGTTACTGGCATGCGATCATGCATCGACGCGAATGTGATTACTCCAATTCTAAATACTGGTTCCGCAAGGTTGGGCAGCATGAGGTTTTTGAAGTACTGGCTGGGCGAGCAGTCGAACTGGCCGGTGGCCATGACCAGTATCAGTTGCTCGAAGATGGAAACTGGGATCCCTTTGCATTTGTTGATTTATGCCAGCAGGCCGGCCGCGGAGACTCCAGTGTTCTTAACTATTGCCAGGCAGTAACTCGCGTTGAGTGGGAATTGCTGTTCGACTATTGTTACAACCGAGCGGTTGGATCCTGAGGTTTAATAAGGAAGTAAAAAATGACCTTCCAATTCCGATGTCCCAATGGACATTTACTTGAAGCAGAAGATCATGACATCGGTCAGGTGGTTCATTGCCCTGTCTGCGCAACAGCCATGGCCATACCTCCAAATCCCGCAGGCCCCCCCATGGCCGCGCCTGTCAGTCCCGCCTATGTCGCTCCGGCCGCACCGGTAACTCCGATCGCTCCTAGCGCCGGTGGCGATTATGCAATGGTCGCTCCGGAGGCTGTCTATGACGAACCGGAAGAAGTCGAAGCTTTTCCGGACGTGACTGGCGAAGACGAGCTTGCCGAGAGTGAATTCCAAGTCGACACCGGAGACGAGTCCAGAGATGACTCTGACGTGCCGAATTTTGACGGGGAAATGGAAAACAAGGATGAGTTGCATATCGCTTGCCCTAACGGGCATGTGCTGGTGGTCACTCGCGACCTGCTGCAGGAAGAGGCTATCTGTCCCCACTGCAATGCTGAATTTGAACTGCTGGAACGTAACAGTGTAGAAGCAAAGCAAAAGCGGGCAATCCAGGCTGAGCGTCGAGCTGAAAAGACTGAACGAGTTTTTCTTTATTGGGGAATCGGCGTCGCAGTGTTGGTCGTGGGAGCCATCATTGGCTTAGCGATCGCCTACAGTAATTAACAAACCTGTGCTCTGACTGATTTACACAGCACTCGAAATCAATACAATCATTTAAAGCGGTTGCGTCTAATTCATATCGTAAACCGACCGCCTTTCACATAACCAATCTTTAGGAGTTAGGTTTCCAAAATGAGCAATGCTTTGGAAGTAACAACAGACAATTTTGATGCTGAAGTTTTACAAGCAGGCGAACCCGTGCTCGTCGATTTCTGGGCACCCTGGTGTGGCCCTTGCCGTCAAATTGCACCCATGATCGATGAACTAGCGGAAGAAAATTCGGGCAGCGTCAAAGTCGTCAAGGTCAACATTGATGAAGCCGGCGAACTGGCTCAGCAATACGGAGTCAGCAGCATTCCAACATTGATGATCTTTAAGGGTGGTCAAACGCAGGCTCAGCTCATTGGCGCTCAACCCAAACCTGCCATTCAGGAAGCACTCGACAGTGCCAAAGCTGAGTATTAAAGAAACTAGCACTCGTCAGGGCATCTAAACCAAGTAAACCGGTGGAATTCCAAGTTGGATTCCGCCGGTTTTTTTGCGGAGTGCACTCGGATTTGGGAGGCCGCAAACAGGGTTAGCGGCTACGGTATTCGTCACACTCGTTACGACCCCACATTTTACGTCTATCGAATGGTTAAAAAGCCCAAAACCAAGGTGAACTACTCCAAAGCTAAACTCGAAAACACGACGATAATTAGCAACGTTCATAAAATGTTCGTACTTTTCCAACCATTCCGACTTCCCCGCGACACTCGACCTGCAGGAATTGGATGACGGCTGATGAGATTCGTCGGTTGAGGGATTTTAAGTGCAACACTATATTGAACTTTTGGCGAATGCAGAAATTACTTAATCTACATTCGTTGACCATTAGAAACGAAGTCGCAATCCACACTTAACAATCCAGGAAATCATGCAATTCATCTTGATAGATAAGATTCTCGAGCTGAATAAAGGCTCAGACATCACGGCTATCAAGACGCTTTCGATTGCCGAGGAATACCTGCAGGATCACTTTCCGAGGTTTCCCGTGATGCCAGGCGTGCTGATGTTGGAAGGATTATTTCAGGCGAGTGCCTGGCTGGTTCGTGAAAGTGATGATTTCGCTCATTCGATGGTCATCATGAAAGAAGCTCGTAATACCAAATATGCGGGTTTTGTTTCACCAGGACAGACGCTGACGATTCGAGCGGAAATCCTGAAACAAGATGAGAATACAACTACGCTTAAAGCAACCGGTGAAGTGGACGGCAGCGTCGCTGTCTCCAGTAAGCTGTTGCTCGAGCGTTTTAATATTAAAGATAAAAAGCCTGACCGAGCGAGTCTCGATGCTTACTCAATACGTAAGCTCAAGCAACAATTTGCATTGTTGTATGACAAAGCAGAGCCAGTGCTTAATCAGTAACGGATAAAACCATTCACCTTTTTCGTGAAGACAACCCCGGTGTTGGCTTCACATTTCATACCTTTAAATAGGTTTTTGGGAGTACAACACAAATGCCGACTTCTGAAGAAATCTTCGATTCCGTCAAAGAGATCCTGATCGACGCACTTGCGTGTGACGACGACGAAGTATCCGCAGGTGCGACCTTAGTAGGCGACCTGGGAGCAGAGTCCATCGACTTTTTAGACATCGTGTTTAATCTGGAACAGAAATTCAGCATCGAAATTCCTCGTAGCGAACTGTTTCCGGAAGATATTCTGACCAATGATGAGTTCGTAACTGACGGGACCGTCACTGCAGCCGGACTGACTGCACTTGGCGAACGTATGCCGTTTATCGACCTCAGTACGTTCAGTGGAAACCCACGCGTTCAGGATTTTGGAAACCTGATGACCGTTGGTGATCTTTGTAAGTACATCGAAGGAAAGACCAGCTAGTAGTAGGTCTTTTGAGTAAGATTCTTTTTCGCCCGAGATAGCAATGCGCTGGTATTGGATCGATAGATTCGAAGAATTCGTTAGCGGCACACGAGCTGTCAGCATCAAAAACGTTTCTTTGGCTGAAGAGCACATTCATGGGTACTGGCCTGGATTTCAGGTCATGCCCAATTCGCTCATCATCGAAGGAATGGCACAGACGGGTGGTTTACTGGTCGGCGAAAAAAATCAGTTTATGGAGAGTGTCGTGCTGGCCAAAGTCAGCAAAGCGATTTTCCACGACGTGGTCGTACCCGGTGATACGCTCAGATACACAGCCACGGTGGCAGACATCCGCGAAGATGGGGGAATTATTCATGGCGAAGTCCATCGTGAAGGTGAATTAGTCGCCGAAGTGAATCTCGTTTTCGCCTGTCTGCGAGGTGAACTCTCTGAAGTCGAGCAGTTTTATCCCGAAGAATTCATCTGTATGCTGCGTGGCCTGGATATGTACCGCGTCGGAGTTACGGCCGAAGGAGAACCGATGATTCCTCCTCAATTCATGCTTGATGCCGAAGCCGCCATGGATCGTACTTAGTTTTTACTTTTGGCCCGGAGCGTTTCCACCAAACGTTGATGAGCCTGCGTCGTGTGTTCTGTCGACTCAGAATTCCATTCTAGAATTCATCCCCACCTAACTAAAAAACCTCAAATCGTGGTTTTCAACATTTCCGCTGCTCGGTTAGAATCCAATGCATACTCCAGACGGATTTTTGGGTGATGAACCATCCATGCTTCTTCTGGTGAAACCACCGAGTATCGATAAGAAGGGACTAACTGCGGATGACACGTCGCGTAGTCGTAACTGGCATTGGTATGGTTACCCCGTTGGGTAACGATCTAAATACAACCTGGACGAATATCAAGGAAGGGAATTCCGGCGTCGGATATACCACGATCTTTGACGCAAGTAAGTTCCCCACCAAGTTCTGCGCGGAAGTCAAGGATTTTGAGTCCGACGCTTTTGGTGATGACCCCGCTAACTGGGTAAACCGAGGGCGTCATACAAAATTCGGAGCTGGTGCAGCACATCAGGCAGTGATGGATTCCGGAATTCTCGATGCCAATGTCGATCCTCAGCGATTTGGAATCTATCTTGGAGCCGGAGAAGGTTTTCAACACTTCAATTCATTCATGAGTAGTATTGCCGGTGGTCTGACCGAAGACGATATCAATTTCAATGATTACACGACCACGGCTTATAACGCGTTTAACTTTGAACGCGAGTTGGAGAACGAACCTAACATGCCGGCGGCACATATTTGTGCCATGTTCAATATCCAGGGCCCTTCTACTAATACCCTGACGGCATGTGCTGCCAGCAATCAGGCTGTGGGAGAAGCAACTGCTCAGATTCGTCGTGGCGATGCTGAAGTCATGCTGGCGGGCGGAACACACAGTATGATCCACCCCTCGGGCGTGACCGGTTTTAATTTGCTCGGAGCACTCTCGAAAAACAATGACAATCCCACCGGAGCATCACGCCCCTTTGATCGGTTGCGAGACGGTTTCGTCCTTGGCGAAGGCTCGTCCATGTTGATCCTCGAAGAATTAGAGCATGCCAAAGCTCGCGGTGCTCAGATTTACGGCGAAATCAATGGTTACGGCAGTACAGCGGATGCTTATCGTGTAACCGACCAGCATCCGGATGGCCGAGGTGCCATCGGTTGTATGTCGTTGGCGATCAAAGATTCAGGAATCGATGCATCCAGAATCAATTATGTTAACGCGCATGGCACAAGCACAGCGGTGAACGATAAAGTGGAAACATTGGCATGTAAGACGGTCTTTGGAGAAACTGTCCCGCCGATCTCAAGTACCAAAAGTATGATGGGCCACTTGATCACAGCAGCCGGAGCGACTGAGTTGATCATTTGCCTGATGGCGATTAAAGACAATACGCTTCCACCAACGATTAACTACGAAAATCCTGATCCAAATTGCGACCTGGATTATGTTCCTAATGAATCACGTGAACAACAATGTGACGTGATCCTCAATAACAGCTTTGGCTTTGGCGGGCAGAACGTCTCGATCGTCGCTTCCCGCTTTACCGACTAACACGTCGTTAAATAACTACCCATAAAAAAAGCGAGGTTTGAAGCCTCGCTTTTTTCTTGTCTATCATATTTTTTATTAGCTTAACGCCCAATCGTTGGCGGGTTGCTTTGCAGGAAATCTCGTGGAGATCGAGTGGTGTAGTACGGATACGCATGCGTACCGACGTTGGACGGATGTGCGTTTTGCAACATCTGATTTGCCGGATATCCATGAACAGGAGCAGGAGCCTGGACACTGGCCTGAGCAGCATGCATCGGTGGCTGCATCGTCTGGCGATGACTGGTGTGCATTTGGTTTTGGGCACACCCGACCGTTGAAATTGCTAAACACATAGCACCCAATGTTAGTAACCGCTTCATTTATTCTCTCCTGAGACTTCACTTCAAGCGTATTAAGACGCCCGGCGTTCAACCTGAATGACTCAAACCATGCCTTTTTTATCGGGGCATACAATTCCCTAACCTTTTCTTCGGTCATGACAGTCGTTAAAGTTCAACAAATCGTTAAATCAATTACAGTCCGAACTCTGCATTGCTCACTTCGATCTTGGATGAAACTCCCAAATCTGCTAAAAAACAGCGGTTTCACACGGTTTTAAGTACGTTGACCATTCAAGGTAGCCCCCCATGCGGAATTTCTTCAGAGCAGTGAAAATTGGACTGCAATACCGCGCAACCTGCATCGGCATTGTGGCCTGTAGTCTGCTGGTTGCCGTCTTCTGGAGTGCCAATATTGGGACTATTTACCCGCTTGTGGAAGTCGTGTTTCAGGGGAAATCGGGACCTGAGTACCTGACCGAATCCATTCAGGAGTTAGATGTTCAAATTGCAGAAAAACAAACTCTGCTGAAAACCGAATCGGACTCGACAAAACACTCGCTGCTCACCAATCAAGTCGAAGGACTGAGAGGCGAACGAGATGTAAAACAGCAGCTGTTGCCGTATGCCCGAGAGTGGCTACCGGAGACGGCTTTTGAGACGTTAATTGTGGTTGTCTGCCTGATGGTCGGAGGCACCATTCTCAAAGATCTGATCCTGATGAGTAACATCGTCCTCACTCAGCGATTTACGCAGTTATCCATTTTCAATTTAAGGAAAGACTTTTATCGTCGAACGCTGAAGATGTCTGTCGGTTCGTTTAGTACCGACCGCTCGACGGAATTAATGAGCCGATTTACCAATGACACGGAGGTCGTGACTCAGGGAATCTTCCAGTTACTGGGCAAGGCAATCCGGGAACCGCTAAAGATGACCACGTGTCTGATTGCCGCAGCCTTTATCTCCTGGCGATTGCTGCTGTTCTGTATGATTGTCACTCCCTTTGCCGGAATCATCATCGGTTATCTTTCAAGAGCGCTCAAACGGTCGAATCGCAAAGCGATGCAGGAAATGGCATCGATGTATGGACTGATTGGTGAGACCTTTAAGGGGATTGTTGCTGTCAAAGCATTTGGTATGGAGTCCTATGAGCGAAAGCGATTTCATGATTCAGCCAAACGCTACTATCTCAAAGCGATGAACATCGCCAAGTACAATTCCATGACACGTCCTACAACTGAGATCATGGGAATGACGGTCGTCGGACTGGCAATCCTCTCCGGTGGGTATCTCGTGCTCAATCAGGAAACGCATTTGCTCGGAATGCAAATGTGTGTCAATCCAATGAGCTTCGGCGACATGATGACGTTTTTCGCTTTTTTAGTGGGAGCGAGTGACCCGCTGCGGAAGATTGCTGATGTCTTTAATGTGGTGCAACGCAGTGCCGCCGCCGCGGATCGGATTTATGAGATGCTGGACCGGGATCCCGATCTTCCCGAAGCGAACAATCCAAGTCCTATGCCGGAGCATTTAAAGCAGATCACTTTTCAGAATGTGACTTTTGGCTATACGACAGACAGCACAGTGATTGATGATGTTTCCTTAACAATTAAACGAGGCCAAACTGTAGCTCTGGTAGGCCCCAACGGTTGTGGTAAGAGCACGCTGGCTCGCATGATCCCACGATTCTTTGATCCGGACACAGGAACAATCACTTTCAACGACACAGAGATTACTCAGCTGCGGAAGCGGGACTTGCGATCACGAATCGCAATGGTGACTCAAAACGCAATTATGTTCGATGACACCATTCTCAATAATCTGCGTTATGGAAAACGAGATGCCTCGCTGGAAGAAGTCATGGCGGCCGCTGAGAAAGCTAAAGCGCATCAGTTCATTGAAACCAAGCTCGAAGACGGATACCACACAGTCATTGGTGAAGGCGGAGGTAAACTCTCAGGCGGTCAACGCCAAAGACTGGCTCTGGCACGTGCTATTTTGACCGATCCGGAAATCATCATTCTCGATGAAGCTACTAGCCAGGTGGACCTCGAAAGTGAACAAGTGATTCATCAAGTCCTGTCTGAATTTCTCGCCGATCGGACAGCAATCATGATTACTCATCGGATGTCGAGTCTCCAGTTGGCCGATCGCATCATTGTGATGGATCAGGGAAAAATTTATGACGATGGAACTCACGACGAACTAATGCAGCGAAATCGACTCTATCAGCGGATGGCAGCTTCGGAATTAAAAGACACTGCCTAAGGGATGCCCACGATTTTTACTTTTGGCACAGTAGTTGCATTCTATTTATTACAACTTTTATTTCCTGCTTGTACAGAGAAGTAAAGAGAAGTAAAGAGAAGACTCTTAACACAAGCGGAAAAGGGGCCGGACCTGAGAAGAGGCAATTGATTGGGGCCGGAACACAAGCAGGGAATCACTGTTTTATTTTCAGGACAACTGAGGCATAAAACACTGAAATTATAGTGTTTTATGGATGTCAGTCACCTATCAGCCAGGCCCGGCATTAAGCATGTTGGCATGGCGAGGTAAGCTGAAAATAACTCAATATCAGGCAGTTGATGTTACAGGAATATCACTTGATCGATAATGATGGGGATCATTTAAATCAAGCTCCTGTAGCACACAGCCTGTATTGTTTTAATACATCTGTATCGTATCAATACATCTTTTCCGATCTATTGTGTCATCCAGTTCTGGTTGAATAAGCAGTCTCAGGCGGAAAAGCTTGTCTAACTATCGAGTTTTTAATCTATTTTTAAGCAAGACGAGTCAAATAATTTGTTTTAGAATTACTTGTTTAGAAGCGATTCAAATGAAGGGGTATAATTCATTAACTCCTTTTTTGTAGGTGTTTTAGCAATTATTAAAAATTCCTGAGTACCCACAGGAAGTTGAAAGCGTTACTAAGTTGTGGGGCATTCGCCGTATCCAAACCAATAGGAATTGAAGCAATGAAACTTCATCTTTGGGCTATTGCTATTCTGAGTGTTATGACTCAGATGCTGACTACATCTGGTAGCGTCGAAGCTCAGACTGAAGCTTCCGACTACGGAATCCAGGAGGTTGCGCAGATCAATCAGCTAGTCCGCCAGGGTTGGGCTGATTATGAAATCCGACCTTCGATTGCGGCGACCGAAGGAGAATGGATTCGACGAGTTTATCTGGACATTCTTGGTCGTATTCCTTCGGTCGACGAACTCCGTGAATTCACCAAAGATCGTTCTCCTGATAAGCGTAAAGCACTGGTAACCAAATTGCTTTATGACGAACAGTACACCGAGCAATACGCGAACAACTGGACGACCATCTGGACCAACGTCTTGATTGGTCGCAGTGGTGGTACAGAGCGTAACAGTTTGATCAATCGTCCCGGAATGCAAAAGTATCTGCGAGACTCACTTGCCCGGAACAAATATTACAACGAAATGGTTTACGAATTGGTCACTGCGACCGGTTCGAATACTCCCGGTACAGACGGTTTCAATGGTGCAGTGAATTTCATGACGATGAAACTTGAAGAGAAAGCGGCTCAGGCAACCGCCAAGACCTCACGAATCTTTTTGGGTCTGCAGGTGCAGTGTACTCAATGCCACAACCATCCATTCAACGAATGGAAGCAGCAGAAGTTCTGGGAAATGAATGCCTTCTTCCGTCAAACCAGAGCACTACGTCGATTCGAGTCCGGTACTCGCAACGTCTCGCATGTCGAACTGGTCAATGAATCATTCCAGGGTGAAGGATTAACCAAAGATCCGAATAAAGCGGATATCTATTACGAGCTTCGTAACGGAATTACCAAAGTAGCCTATCCGGTTTTTGTAGATGGTCAGACGATTAACCCAAGCGGTTACATCGAAGACGTCATTCGTCGTGACGAACTCGGTAAACTGATGATGGAATCCCGGTATCTCGACAAGATGCTTGCCAATCGCATTTGGGCTCACTTTATGGGCTATGGATTCACCAAACCTATTGATGATATGGGGCCCCACAATCCACCGACACACCCCGAGCTACTGGATTATATGGGCCAGCAGATACGTAAGAAGAACTTCGATCTGAAGCAGATCATTTCCTGGGTCGCCTTGAGTGAGCCATATGCTTTATCAAGTCGTACCAATTCCTCCAATGAATCATTAGATGACCCCCTGTTGGGTGAGACACCTAAATTCAGTCGCTTTTATATGCGGCAGATGCGAGCAGAAGAATTATATGAATCGCTGCTCACAGCAACACGTGCTCATGAAGGTCGGGGAGACTACGAAGCTCAGGAAGAATTGAAGTCACGCTGGTTGGGCCAGTTCGTCGTCGCCTTTGGCAACGATGAAGGTGAAGAAACAACAAGTTTCAACGGAACAATTCCTCAGGCCCTGATGATGTTCAACGGTGATCTGGTTAAGAAAGCGACCGACAAAGAGAAAGGAAGCTTTCTGAACGAACTCGCGGCAAGTGAATGGAATAACACACAGAAAATCAACTACCTCTTTGAAGCTGCGTTTGCTCGCAAACCAAACACCAATGAGGTCAAAGTTGCTAATCAACTCCTGGTAGCCCGCAAGGGTGACCTGACTGCAGCACTTCAGGATATCTGGTGGGCTGTCCTTAACAGCAACGAGTTTATACTGAACCACTAAGCCAATTTTGTTCTGATGGGAGAACATGGCTAAAACTATAGCGGAGATTTAATCATGAGCAGATCTTTAACACCTAAAGGAATGACTCGACGACATTTCATGTCACATCTGTCGGGTGCTTCCGCAATGACAATGCCTGCTTTGGCAATGGGGAATACTCTCCTGGCCAATGCAGACGACCTTAAGCGTCGGCGCAAATCAGCCGTCCTTTTATGGATGGGTGGCGGACCTTCGACGATGGACATCTGGGACCTCAAACCAGGTGCTCCGACCGGCGGGCCATTCCGTCCGATCGCTACCAGTGGCGATGTGCAAATCAGTGAGCACATGCCTTTGATGGCCAAGCAAATGCACAATATGGCAATCGTCCGCAGTATGAGTACTCGCGAAGCTGACCATGGTCGGGGCCGTTACTACATGCACACCGGTTATGTGCCAAATCCAAACATCGAGCACCCCAGTTACGGGGCTGTCTTAAGCCATCAGCTTTCGCACCAACGTCCTGAATTGGAAATTCCTCCATTCGTGACTGTCGGTGGTGGAAGCGTTGGTCCCGGATTCCTCGGCATGGCCTGGGCACCGTTCTCGGTAAACTCCAATGGCCAGGTACGTAACCTGCAAATGGGTCTGGAAGATCAGCGTCTGTATCAGCGTATGTACGCTCTGGATTTAATCGAATCCGGATTTATCAATCAGCGTCGTGGTTCTGCTGCATCTGATCACCAAAAGATTCTCAAGAAGACGCTGAACCTGATGACCAGTTCACAAATGGATGCCTTCAAGGTTGCCAGTGAACCGGAAAACGTTCAGGAACGATACGGGAATACTAACTTCGGTCGCGGTTGCCTGATGGCTCGCCGACTGGTCGAACAGGGTGTTCCCTTTATCGAGGTTGATTTGGGTGGCTGGGATAATCACCAGAACATTCATGCAACTTTGCGTGACACCAAGTTACCGGAACTTGACCAGGCGATGAGTGCTCTGGTTGAAGATTTGGAGCAGCGTGGTCTGCTGGAAGATACCGCCATTATCTGGATGGGCGAGTTCAGCCGAACTCCTCGTATCAATGGTAATGCCGGTCGTGACCACTGGGCTCGTAGCTGGAGTGTTGTCGTTGGCGGTGGTGGCATGAACGGTGGAATCGCCGTTGGTGAAACCAACTCCGATGGTACTCGCGTTGAAACCGAACCATACACCTCACAGGATGTTATGGCCTCCGTTTGTAAAGCACTGGGTATTTCACTCCAAACTACTTTTACCAGCCAAAACGGTCGTCCTATGAAGATCGCGAACAGCGGTAAGATAATCAAGGAATTATTCAGCTAACGATAATTCCTGATAAGATCTGCTTTTAAAAGGGGCGAGTGCATCCCATAGCACCGCCCCTTTTTTTTGTTTTTTTCTTACATTCCCGAGTACATCCAGCCTCCTTCAACCGCTCTTTAACCAGGGCAAGTTGCGCAATTGATAATGAGTGACAGTTATAAAAGCACTGATCCTCTCAGTCCCGAGCAGTTGATACGCAAGTATCAAAGCGGGATTTGGCGTTACTTGCGAGTCCTGGGTTGTGAAGCCTCCCTGGCTGACGATATCACTCAGGAGACTTTTTTACGAGTTATCCGGAAAGGGTTTGAGCAGTACAACGATTCTGCGACAGCCGGATACCTCCGCAAAGTTGCCTATAACCTGTTCATTTCAGTCATGCGACGAGAGGGGAAAAATGTCGTCACCGACGATATTGAACAGCTCGACGCCAGCTGGAATAAATGGGCCGGCGCAGACAATGGTGACGCTCTGCTGGACATGCTAAGAGAGTGTCTGGAAGGGTTGTCCGAACGGGCTCGCAACGCATTAGATTTGCGATTCCGTGAAGAACATACACGATCGGCAATCGCTGATCATTTACAAATCACCGAACACGGTGCAAAGAATTTAATGCAGCGAGCGAAGAAGCAACTTCGCGACTGTGTGGAACATAAAAATCAGGCGGAGTTCACCTAAACGATGAGCGACGAACGCGATAACTTTGATGATCCAGTCTTCGACGTCATGCTCGAAGAATTGCTCGGAGATAGTGCGCCTCCTGATCTGGCAACCAATATTCTGGCCCAGTTAAATGGGGAACCCCAGAGCTCTCCGGCCAAAGTTACCATCAAACAGCGGTCTCAACGTAAACGAACTTCGTTACTCGTTCCTACATCACTGGCATTGTCGATTGCGGCTTGTGTTTTGGCTACGATTGCCATCGTGCTGAATTCTAATTCCACGACAACTCCCAATTCCAACGGAGATCTGATCGTTGAATCCCCTCATACGCCCGGCTCTGAGGCACTGTTAGCAAACGACCAACCCCAGAAATCCCCGCAGAAACCTGAGTCCCCGGAGGCTCCCGAACCCTTCGAGAAACCCGCTCCGATGATTATTGCTGACGGCAATAACACCGCGCCCAATGCAATCATCGTACCGGAATTGAAGCCCACACCAGCCGGCTGGCAACACCCACTAGCGTTTGTTTCTTCTACGACCATCACTCCCTTAAGTCAGCCGGATATTCTAAATGACATTAATGATGAATTGACCAAGCAATGGAATGAACAGGGGATCAAACCATCTGAATATGCCACACATCTCGAGTGGGTTCGTCGTGTCTATCTACGCCTGATTGGACGCGTCCCTACCACAGACGAACTAACACCATTCTTTGAACGCGAAGTGACTCCGGAAAACCGTGAAGCACTGGTCAACCGACTATTATTCTCTTCGCAGTATCAGGAAGAATATTTACAACATTGGAGTAACCTATGGACCAACACGTTAATTGGTCGACACGGTGGAACAGGCAATGACAATGCCCATCGTGAAGGTCTGTCACAATATCTCTATGACTCGCTTCAAGCAAATAAGTCATACAACCACATTGTGAGAGAACTCATTGCTGCAACAGGGACGTCCCATCCGGCTGATGACGATTTCAATGGAGCGGTAAATTTCTTGCTGGCATCAGTCAGCGGCGAAGATACTACACTGGCGACAGCGCGAACAACCAGTATCTTTTTGGGGCAAAAGCTTCAGTGTGCTCAATGCCACAACCATCCATCCTCAGACATTGCTCAGAATCAATTCTGGGAAATGGATGCTTATTACAGTCAGTTGGATATCACTCGAATTGGTAAAAGCGAGCAACGCAACTTTCGACTTTCAAACCGCGATTTTCGGGGATTTGAAACCCCCGAGGGAAATGCCGGGAATTTCTTCGAACAACCTGACGGTGTGGCAAAACTAGCATTTCCCGCCTTTCTTGGTCACGCCGAAGCGTCTGGCAGTGGTGCCATTGAGGATTTCGATCGACGTAGCCGGCTTGCCTCGCTTGTAAGCAATTCACCATTGCTCGAACGCACTTTGGTGAATCGCATTTGGAGTCATTTCTTTGGGTATGGTTTCACAAAAGATGTCGATGACATGGGACCCCATGTGCAAATTTCTCACCCTGAATTGCTGACTTCATTAGCTGACCAAACCCGCGCCAATAAATACAATTTGAAAATGCTGTTGAAATGGATTGCTCTTTCTGACCCTTTCTTACGTTCCAGTATTTATTCTCCTTCCAATGACATCGACAGTCCGGAATTGGGGGATCAGCCACTGTTTAGTCACTACTACTCTCGTCAATTGGAACCGGAAGAAGTTTATCATTCGTTATTAGCGATGAGTGGTAAATTCCGGCAACCGGAGACATTTGCACAACAGCAACTTGCTCAACGAAGCTGGCTGGGTCAGTTCACTCGACAAATGGACACCGACGAGGGTGAAGAAGTTAATACGTTTAAGGGAGATATTAATCAGTCACTCGTATTGATGAATGGAGAGCTGATGAAACAGGCGACGTCACTTGAACGCGGTACGGTGTTGGGAGAAATCGTGGCCAGTGATCAGTCCACGCAAAGTAAAGTCCAGCAACTTTTCATGGCGGCTTTATCACGGCAGCCTTCCCCGGACGAATTGATGCAAATGAAACAATTAGCCGCGACTGCGGGCGTCCCCGAACAACAATTCCTTCAGGATATCTGGTGGGCCTTACTTAATAGTAGTGAATTCATTCTGGATCATTAAATTCAGCGATTCTTGCTGAGCTTTGTCGCTCGCTTCCACGACTTGTGTGTTTCACGTCGTCTTCATGAAAAGCCTCGTTGACTCAACTACCACTGGGCACCATACTGTCGGTTTCGCTAATACAGTGATTGATTGCTATCTGTGGCCAGGATAAAAAACTGGCTCCCCTTTGCCGGAATTCCGACTGTGGATGATGCTGCAAAAATCATAAATTCGGATACTAATATGCGTCCGATGCTGCGCCTGGCACTGCCGGTAGTTATCGAGCAGTTAATGATCATGATGGTCACCTGGACCGATCATTATCTCACTGCGCAACATCTTGAAACTCCTCATTTGGCCGCCATCAATTTAATGGCCTATGTCCTGTGGGTTCTGCCTTCGATTTTTGCTGCGATTGGTGTCGGGGCCACAGCACTGGTTTCCAGATTCTTCGGTGCTGGAGAGTACGAAAGGGCAAAGTATGTCACCAATCAGGCCATCACCATTGCCCTGATGTTACTGACGGTGATTACGACCGTAGCCTGGATGTACCCCCGCGAATTAATCGACATCATGCAACTGCCTCAGGCAGCAACCGATGCCGGTGCCCAATATTTCAAAATAATCATCCCCGTTTTCCCCTTTGCCATCATGCATATGATTGGAAATGCTTGCCTGCGTGGAGCAGGCGATATCATGAGCGGCTTTATCACGATGGTGATCGTCAACATTATCAATGTGATTTGTAGTCTCTGCCTGGTAACCGGCTGGGGCCCCTTTCCTGAATTAGGTTGGGAGGGAATCGCTATTGGCACGGCAATCGGCTATGCCGTAGGCGGTTCCATTATTATCGCTTTCTTAATCCGTGGTCGATTTAATTTGAAGCTTCATCTGTCCAAAATGAAGCCCGATCCAAAGATGATTTCCCGCATTCTCAGGATTGGGATCCCCGGCGGCATCGACATGCTCACGGTCGTCTGTTTTCAGATGTGGTTTTTGGCAATCGTCAATTCCATGGGAGATGTTGCTGCCGCAGCTCATGGTACAGCGATTCGCATCGAAGCTCTGGCCTACCTCCCGGGACATGCCTTTGCAATGGCGGCCACAACGATGGTAGGTCAATTCCTTGGAGCGGGCATGCCTGCGCGTGCCAGCCGCTCCACCTGGCTGGCTTGCCTGTGGGGAGGCCTGGTGATGTCACTAGCCGGGATCATTTTCTATTTCACCGCAGATTCCATCACTGGGATTTTTGCTGGTGAGAAAACGGCCGAAGCCGTCGGTATGGCTGCGCCTTTGATACGGATCGTCTCCGTCAGTATGCCATCTTTAGCTTTGGTGATCATCATGACCGGAGCATTACGAGGTGCTGGCGATACCATCTTTCCATTGATCTTCTCCTTCATCGGACTGCTGTTTGTCCGTATTCCGCTGGCATACTACCTGTGCTGGGAAGAGATCTCACTTCCCTTGAGCGACATAGTCATCCAAGGGAAGGGGTTAGGAGTTCACGGAGCGTGGTACGCCATGGTAGTCGACATCGTTCTGAGAAGCCTGATGGTACTCGGACGCTTCCTTCACGGAGGCTGGAAGCACATCAAAGTCTGAGGCTATTCAGCGGCTTCAAGCGTCTCTTTTCGGTTAATCAGTTTAACCAGAGCTTCACGCAGTTGTCTGACTTTAATCGGCATCTGTAGCAGGCCATGCAGAGCACTCAGTTTCGCCCGACTAGCGAGAGTCGTCTGGTCTTTTTCCACAATAATGACTGCCGGAAGAGATTCAGTGCGATAATCTTCACGAAGCGTGTTAAAGGCGTCGAGTCCAGCTTGCCCTAACTCTCCAGTACAAAAAATGGCGCAATCAAACTCGGCGGCAGCCTCTTGTAATCTTTGGATTCCTCGCTCGGCATTGGAAACAATCAACACACGGTAGCCCCGTTTACCCAGTTGAGCTCGTAGCAGTTCCTGCATTTTCTGTCGCGAGTCGATCAGTAGAACGGTTTTACCCTCACCTTCCTGCTGAATCATTCCTCGCTTTACAGGATCCGTCTGCTGTTCCTCTTCACCGTCTTCGTTCGTCTTGACGACTCGTCGCTGTAATAAAACACCATCGGCCTGATCAATTTTTTCCAAATCCGACATGAGCATTTCATAATTCGGATATCGTTTGTCCGGATCAAAAGCGATGGCTTTATTTACCAGATTGATCACGCTGTGCGGCAGACCGGTAACATATTTCCCAATAGGAGGAATGTCCCGATAGCGTCCAATATTTAACCGCTGAATTCTGTCACGTGTTTCCACCAGCGGTGGTCGTCCGGCCAACAATTGATAGAACATACACCCCACAAAGAAGATATCACTGCGGATATCGTTACGTGGAACCTGAGTCGCTCGTTCCAATCCCGCGTAATCAATCGACCGTGGATTCGAACCTTCCTGTTTCTTTTTGTTTTCGTCGGTGCTCACAATGGTGGCCAGGCCAAAGTCGGCCAGTTTCGCTTGCCCTTTGCTAGTAATCAACACATTGGAAAGTTTCAGGTCTCGGTGAGTGATCCCTTCGTTATAGGCATACTGTAAGCCATTGCAGATCCCTCGAATCAACTTTATGGTTTCACCGAGTTCCATATGTTTTCGGAGTTTCACGAAATCTCGTAGGTTTTGGCCTTCGATGAAATCCATCACCATGTAATACCGGCCCTTGTAAGAATCCACCTCATGGACCGGGATGATATTGGGATGTCTGAGCGGCATCACCATACGCGCCTCACGCATGAATTGCTCAGTCGCCTCCATGTCATCACTATAACGATGACGTAGAACTTTGACTGCTCGCACTCGGCCTGACTCGGTATTCACACATCGGTAAACCCGAGCGAAGGTACCGGCACCGACGAGATAAAGTACTTTATACTTTCCGTAGAAATAGCCGTCGCGATGGCCTTTGGTTAGTCGGTCGAGTTGCCAGTTCGTCACCAGATCGTTACGAGTCAGTACGCTAATGAACTGTTCAAGCGTTGCCTCGATGCCACCTGCTTCACTGAGAGCATTTTCTGAATCCTGCGTAGACAGCACACCGGTCTCGATGCACTGACGTGATAGCTTTTCCGAGGTAATTTCAGACATACAGAACTTTGCTCAGGGGGAAGGGTTCTATGATTATGACACAGAACAATAGCGTCTCTGTAATTATCTGCGTTTTTTGAGGAGTGACCAGCAGATTATCCACTCATATGAACCAGATTTTATTTGTTTCAATTACTGCCTGGCCAACTCGTCTCGTTCCCGGCGTGTAGCTTCCAGGTCCAGTAAAACATACTGCAAATCCATCCGTAACTGATCCAACGTTTCCCGTAATTCGTTAATGATCCAACGACGTCCTTCGGCCTGTATTTTCAAAGCCGCGACGATCGAGGAAAGCTTTTCACGGTTTTCACCAGACACCTCATCAGCGAGCTCTTCGAGACGCTCAATCAATGCATTAGGAGATTCAATCTTCAACAAGGCGTCAAAATCAGGGATATCTTTCATTGCAATCTACTTACTATGCTCAGTGCCCTTCCAAATCATCTAAAAACCCTATGAAATAAGTGGTTTCTCCCCGCTCGATCGCGAGGGATTGATCTGGATGGATATTCCAATCAATTCTAAAATCCATGTTAAATAAATCGCAGGGAAGCGGTGTAAACTATTGCCAAAATGGAATAGTTTTGGAGAATCTGGCAATTAACTCTGAAAGACGTGTGATGGATCACGCGAAGCGAGTGAAGAAGCGTAGGGAGCGACCTTTTGGGGTCGGTTGGTGGCTCTGTATTGCCATCCTTTTCTTTACCTATTCACTCAGTCTATTCGGACAGGTACAGGATTCCTTTGAATCGAATCAAATTCAATGGAAGAAAATAGAATCTGATGGGCAGGTCGTCACCACAAAGCATCAACTTGACCGTCGAACCTACCATCATGGTCAACAAAGTGAATACCTCGAGTTAATTGCTGGTCAAAGTACGCATATTCACTATGCCTATGATACTCCCCAAATCAGACTGATTGATGAATTAAACCCCTCGGTTTGGGTGAAAGCCAATCGCAATCACATTCAGATCATTGCAACGGTCGTGCTGCCACGTACGCTCAACCCACAGACGGGGCAACCATTAAGAGTTAATCTGTATGGGGACGCATACACTTCAGCAGGCTCCTGGCAAAAACTGACCGTACCCAATATCTATTCCCAATTGAAAAGCAAAGTACCAAGCCTACGCAGTCAGCATGGCCCGACCGTTGACGCTCGTCAGGCCCACATCGCCAACGTGCTACTCAATGTTTACAGTGCACCAGGCAAACTGCAATTATGGATTGATGAATTTGAAATTCAAACACCACGTGTGACAGGCGCGACCGTACATCCAGCAAATTACCAGCAAGGTAATGGCACGATCCCCAGCCCTGACAACGAAAATCAAACTACGATTCAGGAATCCGTCTTACTGGTTCATGGCTTTCCATTTATGCCCAGGATTATTGAACACAATGGAGAGCCACTGGCATTCCTGCACCAACTGGGATTCAATTCAGTTGCCCTCAAACAATTCCCAACAAATCAACAACTGGAAAATGCCCGACGGCTGGGCCTCAAACTGATTGCTCCTCCGAATCTCAATCAGGGCCTCACCGCTTCAGCAAACCTCAGCCCGATTCTGTGCTGGAGTCTGGGAAGCAATATCACCGAAGACCAGCTCTCTGCGATTAAAACAATAAGCTCCCGGTTAAATCAGTTACCCCCTAATCATCAACGACCTTCGGTAGGTACGATTCAAAGTGGCTTTTATGAAGCAAGCCGCTATACCGATATCTCTCAACTCTATTGGCAACCATTGTTTAGTGGACTAAGTCTGCAACATACCACGAAACAGTTATTTCAAGCTCTGGGCGAAGTACGCCGTGGCCGCAACATCTGGGTTACCGTCCCCAGTCAAATCCCACCCACCGTACTACAACAACAACATGCATTGGTTCATTCTCAAGCTCAGCGAATCCAGCAAAAACGACTTTCCACAATCATTGGCTACGACCAACTCTCACTCAGTATTCATCGAGCGTTAGCAGCGGGTGCGCGGGGAATTCAAATCCAATCCTTCTCACGATTGGACCAGCAAGATCCTGAAACGCTACAACGTGCCATGATTCTGGAACGAATTAACAATGAACTAACTTATATCGCTCCGTGGATCGCAGGCGGTACCACCACAGGTGAGGTGGAAGTCAATCGAGACGACATCACCGTTTATATGACTCAAACCGACCGCGCTCGACTTCTTTGGGTTTTCAATAACGACCCTTATCAACAAATCGCAAGTACCCCATCCAGACAGAAAACACTCGAATTTAGTGTGTCTGGAATTCCAGTTACTTATCGCCCTTATCAGGTCAATTATGCGGGAATAGAACGTCTGAGAGGATCCAGAGAAGCTTCCAATGTTATCACGCTCAAACGGAGTACCAACGTTTCCTGTATAGTACTGACTGCAGATCCTCTGGTGAGAGATTACATTCAACGACAAATCTACGAACATCGTACTCGTACAATTCAACTTACTTATGATCTTCTACAGTTGGAACTACGACGTCTGTTTCCGCTCACTCAAATCCAACCTCCCAATACAGCCACCCGTGAAGCGTTCACGAATCCATTTGCACAAACAGAGCAGACATTACAACAAGCCAGGCAGTACGTTTCCACCAACGAGTGGGATGTCGCTTTTCAACTTCTAACCCAAGCGGAAGATCATTTACGTAAATTACAGCAATCAGCATGGAATTATGTCTTAGCGACAACCGAATCGCCGGCAGGTAACCCTCTGACTTTAGGAGTCTCAAGTGTTCCGGAATTCTTTGTCGTGGAACAACAGTTACGGAATTCCAACTGGTCGGCAAACTTGCTCAAAGCCGGTAGTATGGAGGCATTGCAGCAGGTACAATCCGCTGGTTGGCAGCATCACCGCCATCCCCAACATAGTGTCCAATCCCTCGTTGAATTAACGCCACACTTTCCCAGGGAAGGTAGTAGTAGTCTTCGTCTACAGGCCTGGTCAAGTGATGCTTCATCCACTCCTTCCTTCCTGGAAGCTCCTGTCTGGATTACTTCACCTGCCATTTCGGTTAACCAGGGAGATGTATTACATATCAGGGGCTGGATCAACATAACAGAACCTCTCCAACACCATGGTGATGGGTTAGTGGTCTACGATTCTATTGGTGGCATTACCATGGCTGATCGGTTTCACCACACAACGGGCTGGCAACCATTTTCGCTCATTCGTGTTGCTCCAACTGATGGTACGATCCAGGTCAATTTTGCCTTAATGGGTTTGGGCGAAGTCTCCATTGACAACGTTAGTATTCAAAAACAAATCCTTCAAACACCCCCGCCTTCCCCGATACAATTAAATGCGTCCGGCGAAACCTTTCAAACATCCTCCCCGGCAACGCCATAATTGGTATTACAACAACGAAATAGACTGTTCCTGAAACAAGGCGGCAACTTGGAATTACTAAACGAAACAGGGATCTGGATTGGTGCAGGCGTTTTGCTATTCTGCCTGCTATTCGTGGGGTGGTTTCTAAGCGGTCGAAAAGATACCTCGGATCATTCCGAACGTGAGGTCAATCTCACTATCGACATTGAACAACTTCCAACCCTACCTGTTACCACGATCCCTTTTCGTCTGGAAATCTACGGCAGTCCGGTTAGGATTCGGGCATTAGTCCTGGCACCAATCGGACGGGGGCAAACTTTGCCCTCTAAAGAGCATCTAGGTAATATCCTTAATCACTTCATTCCAAATTTCACCAGCATTCTGGATTCGCACCATCCCATCTTTAGGCGGTGGCCGGAACAACTCAGCACCAGTGGCTTCATTCAGTCATTCTTCAATAACCTGGCAATTCCGAATAAGGGGCAGGGCACCATTTGGTGTAGCATTGCAGGAACAATTGAAGTCGTGGGCTCCAGTTACTTAATCGGAATGGTCTGTAGCACAGATACTCCTAATAGCCTGAGCCAAATTACGGTGGAGCGGCCTGGGCAGTGGCTCGACATTTTACGAGTCCATCAGGCATAAGAAAGTAACAGTAGTCATGACGAACCTGGTCGAAGATGCAAAATCCATTTGGCATGCAGGTGTGGAGGCTGTGGATAGCCAACGCTTAGTTTCCTCTGTAATCTCCCTGAACAGCAACCAACTGGTGTTGGGAACTACATCCTACTCGCTCCAACCTAACAGCCGGATTTTTGTAGTCGGAGCCGGAAAAGCCGGTAGCGGTATGGCTCGGGGCGTTCTTTCCGCTTTAGCCGATTCTCCTTACCCTGTCTCTGGCTGGGTCAATGTCCCTGAAGATTGTGTGCAGGAACTTCCTCAAATCAGACTTCATGGAGCTCGACCAGCAGGCATCAACGAGCCTACTGAAGCTGGTGTGCAAGGCACTCTGGAGATCATTCGCATCCTGGAAAATGCTCGACCTGAAGACGTTTGCATTTGTCTCATCTCAGGTGGTGGCTCCGCCTTACTTCCGTCTCCGGTTGACGGACTGACATTACACGCCATGCAATCAATGACTCGCCAACTTAGTGCGGCTGGTGCAAACATCAGGCAACTCAATACCGTTAGAAAGGCATTAAGTCGAGTGAAAGGAGGGGGGCTGGCTCAGTATTGCCAGCAATCCCGTTTAAGTACATTAATCATCTCAGATGTATTGGGAGATCCACTGGATATCATCGCATCCGGCCCCACTGTCCCAAGCCAAACGACCATTTCAGATGCAATCCATACAATTCATGAGTTACTTGCTGCAGATGAGGTCACCGTACGCTCATACCTCGAAGTGCTCCATTCGACCACTCAGCCACCTCAGTCGTTTGATCACTGTGATACGCAAATCATTGGTAATCTCTCGACCGCAGTCACCGCAGCGGCTGCCAAAGCAGAGTCGCTTGGTTACCTCGTAGACAGTATTGCTCACCAGCAATTAGAAGGATTTGCCGAAGAAGTCGGGTACGATCACGCCGGAATTTTCCGTCAGAATTTATCGCTCGGAGGCAAACGGGCTTACCTTTCCGGTGGAGAACCAGTGGTCAAATTAGCAGCAGAAGAGGTACGTGGCCGCGGTGGACGCAATCAGCAATTAGTACTGGCTGCGCTCATTGATCAAATCACACACTCGGCCAACCTCGCTGAATGCATGAACGGCGGAGTGATTCTCTCGGGTGGTACGGACGGAGAAGACGGGCCAACAGATGCTGCCGGGGCCTACGCTGATTGCCAATTGGTGCATCGTTTACTCCATCGCAAGTTGGACACGGTCGATCACTTACGTCGTAATGATGCGTACACATTTTTTGAGCAGCTAGACGGTCTCATCCAGACCGGACCAACACACACGAATGTTTGTGACTTGCGAATCGTCCTGACAAATCCAGATACGACACATTAAAAAAGGCGAGGCGGTTCAAACCGCACTCGCCCTGTGTAGCTTATTTTCAATTGAGACCGTTTAGTCCCACCACCATTGTCCGGCTTGCAAGCCTTCGATCGTAGTTTCCTCGTGGACTTTACGAACCAGATTCTCATCATCCTGAATCAGATTTTGAGTGGATAACGCCGTAAGAGGCTGGATATCCACACCACCACCAATCGGAGTCATCAGAGAGTTTCCTTTCCAAACCGCGTTTACTGCCGTGTCGACAGTCTTTGGCTCGGGGTAGACTTCCACGGAAAGTATTTTTTCGTTTCCGAGCAGTCCAAGGTCCCAACTCGCTTGTGAGTAGTAATCCTGATCCTGGATATACGCAGCCACAATCAGCATATCAATCAGGTTACGCATTTGAGCGTATACAGGAACTTGCTGAGCTAATTGTGGATACTTCGCAGTGAATGACTGTTGAAATACTTTGCTGGCCTTATCAACCAAGCCATTTCCAACACGAGTTCCATCGGCTTGTACTAATTCGTCGGCACCTACTAATTTGACTCCATCTCCTACTAATTGCATTGCGAGATTATCTTCGCTAACTCGCACACATTCATAGTTAGGTGTGAAATACCAGCGTGCCATCGCATTTCTATTCACTGAAGACGGAACGGCTGCACTGATGTAAGTACGAATATCAACTGGCGGTTTTTCCAGTCCGATACCGATGAGTTTCATTCGATAATCCGCTTCCACCAAAACCTGTGCAAAGTGAGTTTTGGGTGAAATACCTTCTATCGACACAACTTGCTGGCCGAGGCTCTTCTGCAGTCCGGCCACGAACTGGCGAGTGGTTCTGGGGTTGAGTGAAGGAGCTGCCTGCACCATGTATTGCTGCATGCGTTGTAACCCTTCTCGTGTCGGGTCAATCGAAACTCCAACTGTATTGGCTTTCTTTCCGGCTGGTCCAAAGCTACGTAGAGCAACAATGAGGTCTTGCAGTTCGAGTACAGCACGACCGGATGTAACGCCGACTGGACGACCGGATGGATCAACCGCGTAACCTTCAGCAGGACCTGCGACCACAATGTCGCCTGTTTCCGGATAGAAGAATACGTAATCAATACTGGTGAGTCCTGCCAGATATCTCATATCATCACTGACGCCTTCACCCGCTTCTAATCGCCGAGCGATTTCCGCTTCCAGACGGGTCAGTGATACTTTTCTAAGTTCACTTTGACGAGCTACGTTAGGGTCAAGAACCTGACGAGCTTCCTTAATTCGCTTTTGCGTTAAGCGAATATCAAAGTGCTGTACTTTAAGGACACCTTGTGGGTTAATGACCACACCGGCACCACCCTGGCCGCCGCCACCAAATCCACCGCCGCCCTGGCCACCGCCGCCAAAACCGCCGCCACCGCCGCCAAATCCACCACCA